>NZ_DATBKY010000054.1:0-48989 GCF_036555685.1 Actinophytocola sp.
AGCCAGGGCCAGCGGTCGGCGATCCAGGGCACGAGCTTCGCCGCGCCGTACGTGTCCGGGCTCGCCGCGCTGGTCCGCGACCGGTTCCCGGAGCTGAATGCGACGCAGGTGATGAACCGGATCAAGCAGACCGCGTCGCACCCGGCCGCGGCCGGCGGGCACAACAGCCGCGTCGGCTACGGCATGATCAACCCGATCGGCGCGCTGACCACGATGATCCCCGCCGAGCACGGCATCGCGAGCGACGAGGCGGTCGAGCTGCCCTTCCGGCTGCCGCCCGCGCAGCACAAGGACTGGTCGCCGGCGAAGGTGGCGATGATCAGCGCGGGCGGCGGCGTCGGCCTGCTCCTGCTGACGCTCTTCGTCGTCCATACGGTTCGCCGCAACCGCCGCGAGCCCGACCCGCTGCGCCAACGTCCCCCGCAGGTGTAGTCGATGCGTGTCGATCCGTCCAATGTGGAGCAACTGGACGCCTGGGACGGCGCGCGCGGGGAGTTCTGGGCCGAGCGCGCGGACCGCTTCGACGAGGGTGTGGCCGCGTAGCGGGACCGTCTCCTCGCCGTGGCGGCCGTCGAGCCGGACATGGAGGTGCTCGACGTCGGCTGCGGGAGCGGGCAGACCACCCGGGACGCCGCGCGACGCGCCCGGTCCGCGCTCGGCGTGGACCTGTCGTCGCGGATGATCGCGCTCGCCCGGTCGCGGGCGGCCCGGGAGGGCGTCGCGAACGCGACGTTCGAGCAGGCCGACGCCCAGGTGCGGCCGTTCCCGGACGGGTACTTCGACGTGGTGCTGAGCCGCCACGGCGCGATGTTCTTCGGCGAGCCGCACACGGCGTTCGCGAACCTCGCGCGGGCGACCCGGCGCGGTGGCCGGCTCGTCCTGCTGTCGTGGCAGCCGGAGCAGCCGTGGAGCACGGCGTTCGCGACGGCGCTGACCGGCTCGGCCCCGCGGGCGGCGCCGTGCGTCCCCGGTGACCTGCAGGATCCGGACCAGACCCGGGATCTGTTGTCCACCAGCGGTTTCGCCGACGTCACCGTGCGGGACGAGCGCGCGCCGATGTACTTCGGGCGCGACGTCGGCGACGCGCTGCGGTTCCTCACCGGCCAGTTCGCCGCCCGAATCGGCAGGCTCGACGACCGCGAGCGCACCCGCGCTCTCGCCGACCTGCGCACGACGCTCGCCGCGCACGAGGACCAGGACGGCGTCCGCTACGACTCCGCGGCGTGGCTGATCGAGGCGCGCCGGGCCTAGCGGCGGCTGCGCGTCCGGCCCGCGAGCGTGCGCAGCTCCGCGCGCATCTCCTCGCGCGGCAACGGGTTCACGCTCATCCACTCGTCGTCGCCGGCCAACCGGTAGCGGCCGCGCTCGGTGTCGAGCCAGCGCAGCTCGTCGCCGGACCGCCGCCACTGGTCCTCGCTGTCGTCCCGGCGTGCGACACCGGCCTGGCCGTTGCCGACAACCGGCTGCAGGTGCGACACCATCCGCCGGGTCACCCGGTCGTCGAGGCCGTACCTGGCGAGCAGCTCGTCGATCTCCTGTCCCGTAAGGCTTCCCGGCTCGTCCTCGGCGCGCGACGTCATCGCGTTGAACGCGGCCTCGATCGCCCGGCGCGGCAGGCTGAACGGCGCCGACCGCGGCGGCTCCACCCGCGGGACGAGCTTCATCAGCTCGCCGACGGCCTCGTCGAGCGTCACCGCCTTCATCCGGAGCACACCGTCCGGATCGGACAGCTGCTGGGTCACCAGCAGCGACTCGTCCCGGTGCGTCATCAGCACCACCGCGAGGTCGAGCTTCTCCGTCGCCAGCACCATGTCCAGCACGCCGGTGCACGACCGCAGCAGGAACACGAAGTCCTCGGCGACGCCGAGCGGTCCGTTCTCGTCGGCGAGCCCACGGTCGGTCATCTGCTCGCGCGCGTCGCGGAAACGCATCCGCTGCTCGATGCCCGTCACCCCGGTGGCCGGCACCTCGAGCGGGAACGGCGCCTCGACCTCGGCGAACGTGCACAGCAGATCAACCTCGACCGGCAGCAGCCGCTCGCCGAGGGTGGTCTCGAGCTCCATTCCTAGACGAACTTGAACTTCGTCGAGTTGTCCCCGTCGACCTGGACGTACTGGGCGGCGCTCTGCTCGGCGCTGGCGAGGAACTCCTCCATCCGCGTGATCGCGGCGTTCAGCTGCCCGCGCAGGCCCTGCTCGCTGCCCATCCGGTCGGTGAACTTCTCCGCGAGCTCCTGGCCGACGGGGCTGGTGCCCAGCAGCGGCGCGGCGTTCGGAGTGGACAGTTCGTTGACCTCACTGCGGATCCGCTCCAGGTCGCCGCGGACCTGCTCCACCGCCGCGGCGAACGCGCGCACCTGCTCCGGCTCCACCTGCCAGTCGCCGTTCGGCATGCCCGCGGACTGGTCCTCGTACATCGGCCTTCTCCTCCCCGGACTACAGCCCGATGACGGGCGGTGCCGCCTTCAGGTCGGTCGAGAACGGGTCGTCCTCGATGGGCACCCGCCTGCGGTGCTCGCCGTCGTCCTCCTCGTCGGCCCGGCTGCCCGGCGCGCCGGAGCCGTACCCGCCGCCCCGGCCGTTGATCTCACCGCTGCGGCTGAACCGGCCGCGCCCGCGGTACTCCTTGTCCCCGTTCCGCCCGGCGCCCGCGCCGTAGCCGTTGCCCGCGCTACCGCGACCGCGGCCGGCCGCCTCCTCGGCGGCCCGCCCGTACGCGTTGCCGCTGCGGCCGATGGACGCGCCGCGTCCGTTGGTACCGCGCCCGCTGCCGGGGCCGAACGCGCCGCCCGCCCCGCGCCCGGCGCCCACGCCGCCGCGCCCGTTACCACCGCCGATCACGCCGCCGCGGCCGATGCCACCGCGCCCCGAGCCCGGTGTGCCGCGCCCGGTGCCGCCGCCGATGACGCCGCTGCGCCCGACACCGCCGCGCGCGGAGCCAGGGAGCCCGCCCCGGCCGGCGCCGATCGGACCGAGGCCGGTGCCCGGCAAGCGGCCACCGCCGACCAGGCCGGGGGCGGTGTTGACCGGTCCTCCGGCGGTGGGTCCGGTACTCGGCGGCAGGCCGCCACCACCGCTCGCGCTGGGGCCGAGACCCGTGATCGACTGCCAGCGCCCCTCCGGGCCGCCGGCAAACGCCGGGTCGGTCGTCTGCGGGATGCCGTGTACCGGACCGGATGCCGGCGGCACCGGCCGCGGGCCCGGGTCGTTCGCGCCGGGCGCGGGTGCCGCGCCGCCGGGCGTGCCGATGCCGGGGTCGGGGTTGCCGGCGGGTCCGCCGCCCGGGTTCACACCGTCGGCGGGCTGGCCGAACTGCGGCGTGGTGGAGTCGACGCCGAGCAGCGCGGTCTCGTAGCGCTGCATGGTCTGCACGGCCTTGCGCTTGAGCTTCTTCTTGCTGCTGCCGAAGCCGAACGCGCTCGCGAGGCCGCCGATCGCGGCGCCGAACGCGGCGCCGACCGGACCGCCGACGGCGAACCCGACCGCCGCGCCGCCACCGGCGGAGGCGAGCCAGTTGTTCTTCGGCATGCCGGGCATCGTGCTCTGCGCCGAGCGCAGCGCGCCGCTCGCGTCCTGGATCGGCGCGGACATCTCCTGCGCGGTGCCACCGAGCTCGGTGATCCACGCGGCGTTGGTCGTGACCTTCTGCAGTGCGGTGTCGGCAGCCGTGCCGGACCAGTACTGCATCAGCGTGTTGAGCGAGCGGCTCAGATCCTCCGACGCGCGGACGACCGACTGGCCGTGCCGGCTCCACTCGCCGGCGAGCGCGTCGAGCTGTGCCGGGTTGGCCCGGTCGGCCACCATCTTGATGAGCGGCTCCAGCCCGTAGCCGTCCCAGTTGACCCCGCCGGTGACGTAGTGGTCGTTCTCCTGGCGGCGCCTGCGGCGGTCCTGCTCGGCCTGCTGCGCGGCCTGGACGGCCCGGTTTCTGGCGTCCATCGCCTGCCGGATGATCTCATCGAAAGCGCCCACGACCAGCCCCTGCTCCCCAACGATCATCGATTCCGACGGTTCACGCTAGCGGATCCGCAGCGTCCAAGGGAGAGCCAACCGTCTGAATTGTGAGCAACTTTCTGTCTCAGTCCCGCAGCTCACCGGCCATTCGGCGGATCGCCGCGGACAGGTCGGCGGCATGCATCGGGTTCACGCTCATCCACTCGTCGTCGGTGGCGACGAGCTGGAAGCGGCCCTTCTCCGTGTCGAGCCAGCGCAGCTCGTTGCCGACGCGGCGCCAGTCCATCGCGTAACCGGCGCGGGTCGCGAGGCCGACCTGGCCGTTGCCGAGGACGGGCTGCAGGTAGTTCACGAGCCGGCGCGCGACGCGGTCGTCGATCCCGTGCTTCGCGAGGAGGTCGTCCCACTCCTCCGGCGCGACCCGGCCGCGGTCGCGGCGGGCGAGCAGGGCGTCGTTGACGCGGGCGAGGGCGCCGGTCGGGAGGGTGAACGGCGAGGTCATGGCGGCCTCGTGCGGCGGGATGAAGCCGAGGAGCTCGTCGACGGCGTCGTCGAGGCGGAGCTCGGCCATGTGCACGACGGTGGCATCGGTCAGCGGCTGCGTGGTGAGGACGGCGACGTCCTGGCGGGCGAGCAGGACCGCGCCCATGACGTCCTTGCCGGCCGAGAGAACCATGTCCAGGGCGAGCGTGCAGTCCTGCAGCAGGTAGGCGAACGCCTCGGCGACGCCCAGCGGGCCGCGCTCGTCGGCGAGCCCGCGGGCGGCGAGGCGCTCCCGGGCGAGGCGCAGGTTGATGCGGCGCTCGCGGATGGTCGAGCCGAAGTTGGGCACACGCAAGGGAAAGGGCGGCGCGGAGTTCGCGGCCGCACACAGCAGGTCGACCTCCGCGACACCCACCGGGACCGCGGACCTCGCGCTGATGATCATCTAGCCCCGGTGCCCGGCCGTGGCGCCGGCCCCGTCGGGATCGGCCCCTGGCCAACTCCCCTGGGCGCCGTTCCCGTTCTGGCTCGCGCCGGACCCGCCATGGTCCGCGCTCGCTCCACCGGACCCACCGTGATCCGAGCCGCCGCCGTGCTCGGCACCCGAACCGCCGTGACTCTGGCCACCGTCCGAACCGGACCCACCATGATCCGAACCGCCATGACCACCCTGGCCCGACCCACCATGATCGGAACCCGAGCCACCACCCTGATCCGCCCCGGACCCGCCGTGATCCGAGCCGAAGCCCCCGCCGTCCGAACCGGACCCGCCGTGACCCGCACCCGAACCGCCGTGCTCGGCGCCGGACCTGCCATGACCCTGGCCACCGTCCGAACCGGACCCACCATGATCCGAACCGCCATGACCACCCTGGCCCGACCCACCATGATCGGAACCCGAGCCACCGCCCTGATCCGCCCCGGACCCACCGTGATCCGAGCCGCCCTGGCCGCCGCCGTGATCCGAACCACCACCGTGGCCGTAACCCGCGTCCGAACCCGAACCACCATGATCCGAGCCGCCGCCGTGGTCGGCACCACCATGCCCGTATCCGGAACCCGAGTCGTCACCCGAGCCACCGTGCTCGGCCCCACCGCCGTGGTCCGAACCGCCCTGGTTCGAGCCGCCGCCGTGATCGGACCCGCCACCGTGGTCAGCGCCGCCGGAACCATCACCCGCGCCCCAGCCGCCGTGATCCGAGCCGCCATGGTCGGCCCCACCGCCATGATCCGAACCCGTGCCGTCACCGGAACCCCAACCACCATGATCGGAGTCGCCGCCCGAGCCCCAGCCGCCATGATCCGAACCACCGTGATCAGATCCACCGTGATCAGATCCACCGTGGTCGGAACCCCCGCCGTGATCCGATCCGGAGTCGCCCCCCGAACCCCAGCCGCCATGATCCGAACCGCCATGATCCGAACCGCCGTGGTCACCAGGCTGCGCATCCGACTCGTGGCCGTACCCACCCGAGTCCGAGCCGTCGTGGCCGTGGTCCGAACCGGGACCGTCCGGCCCAGGCTCGCCATCGTGCCCCGGCCCGTGGTCCGCACCGTGGTCCGAACCGTGGTCGTAAGCGGGGTCGTCGTCCTTGCCGTCGCCGTCCGCGTGGTCCTCGCCGTAGTGGTCGTCGTAACCATCGTGGTCGTCGCCGTAGTGGCCGCCGTGGTCGTACTGCGACCCGGTGTCGGTGCCGGACACGATGCCCTGGATGACGCCGGTCAGGATGCCGTCCGAGTCCGGCAGGATGCCGTCGAACGACTCCTTCTCCGTCTCGTCCATGTCCTCGTACGTCCGCGCGGCCGCTTCCGCGCTGGCCACGAACTTCTGCATCCGCGCCATGGCCTCTTCGAGCATCCCGCGCAGACCGTCGGTCGAGTTGAGCCGGTCGTCGAACTTCTTCGCCAGCTGCTCGCCCACCGGGCTGGTGCCGATCTGCGGCGTGAGGTCCGCGCCCTGCATCCGGTCGACCTTCATCTGCACGGCGTCCAGATAGGACCGCGCGCGCGTGACCGCGTCGCTGAACGCGCGCAGCCGCTCCGGGTCGATCGCCCAGCCCTGGGACGGCGGCGCCTCGGGCGCGGAGACGGTGGCCGGCGCCTGCGTGGGCATCGCCGGTGGCGGGACGGGCGTGGCGACCGCGCCCGGCAGGACGGGGGCCGCGGTCGCGTCCACCGGCACGGCACCCGCCTGCAGCGCGGCCGGGTCTACCGGCGTGGCGGTCGGCATCGCGGGTGCCGGTGTGGCCGCCGCGAGATCACCGGCGAGTACCCCGCTCTGGTCGGCGGAGACTGCCGGTGCCGGACTGGCGGCGGGAGCATCCGCCGCGAAGAAGTTGTCTGCTCCCATTGCGCTGGACCCCTTGTGCGCGTGCGGACGGATCAGAGACCGATGACGGGCGGCGAAGCCTTCTGCCCCGTGTCGAACGGGTCGTCGGCGTCGTAGGGAACCCTCCGGCGATGCGCCTGCCCCGCGGCGCCCACCACCCCGGCGGCGCCCATCGGCGTGGCTCCCATGGGACCGCCCACGCCATGCGGGTTGTTCGCACCACCGATCACCGCGCCCGCGGCCGACGTCGGCAGCACGCCACCCCGCGTCGGGACCGCGCCGCCGCCGAACTTGTCCGGGCCCTCGGCGCCGATGCCGCCGACGGACGACGTGCCGCCGACGATCGGTCCGAGGTTCATCGAACCGGCACCCCCGCCGATCCCGCCGACACCGGTGAAACCACCGCTGACCAGACCGAAGTTGCTGTCGCCGACGCCGCCCGACGCGAGCTGGGCGGCCGTGGCGTCGATCGGCATGTTCGTGAGCAGGTCCCAGCGCATGTCGATGCCGGTGACCGTGGTGACCTTGTGGACCCACTCGCCGGTGGCGGGGTCGAGCACCAGGTCGTCATCGTGCGGGACGAGCACGTCGTTCTGGCCGAGGAACCGCGGCGTGGCCCGGTCGATGCCGACCGCGGCGGTCTCGAACCGCTGCATGGTCTCGACCGCGACGCGCTTGGCGCCGGCTTGTTCGGCCTGCGCGGCGAACGCGCTGCGCGAACCCGCGGCGGCCGCGCCGACCGCGCCGCCCAGCGGGCTCCCGGTGAGCGCGGCGGCCTGCTCGGCGCTCATCGGCGCGGAGCCCGGCTGGTCCACGGGCGCGACGGTCGGCATGTTCGGCATCGTGTCCTGGGCGGCCTTGAGCGCACCCGCGGCCTCGTCGATCGGCGCGCCCATGTCCCGGGCCGTCGTGCCGAGGTCAGACACCCACTGGGCGTTCAGCGCGACCGTGTGCCGGGCCTGGTCCGCGGACGGGCCGGTCCAGTAGTTCATGAGGTCGTCCAGGGCATCGGCCAGGTAGTCGGCCGTGTCCACGATGCCGTCGCCGGCCGAGCGCCAGTCGAGCGCGAGGCGCTCGAGCTGCGGCACGCTGGCCTTGTCCACGACCATGGCCACTAGTTCCGGGAGAGTGAACCCGGGCCAGTTCACGCCGCCGCTGACGTAGTAATCACTCGCGGCGGTCGAACCGGTCCCCGCGGTCGGCTGGTCCACCATTCGTGTCAGCTCCCTGCAGTTTCCCCGACATTCGTCTCTGAGGGTAATGGGTTGCACGCAGTGACGGCACTAGCCTGACCGGACGCCTACTTCCGTACGCTCGGTGGCGTGCCGAAAGTACTGTCCGTCGCCGACGAAATCGTGGAGCCGTTGTGGACCGATTGGGTCCATCGGCGGTGCGGCGACGTGGATGTCGTGCTCGGTGCCGGTGACCTGCCGTTCGACTACCTCGAGTACCTCTCGAACGAGCTGAACAAGCCCTGTGTGTACGTGCCGGGAAACCACGACGCGGACCTGTCCGGGCACGAACGCCGAGGGCTGTGGATTCGGGACGGACTGCCGGTGGAATGGCCCGGCCCGACGGGCGGCGTGAACGCCGACTGCCAGGTGGTCGACGTCGCCGGCCTGCGGATCGCCGGGCTCGGCGGGTCGATCCGGTACAACGACGGTCCCAACCAGTGGACCGAGTGGCAGCAGGCGCGCCGGGCGGCGAAGGTGACACGGATGGCGGCTCGCCGCCAGCGCCGCGACGGGCGCGGGGTGGACGTGCTGCTGACACACTCACCGCCCCTGAACTGTGGTGACCGAGAGGATCCGGCGCACCGCGGGTTCTCCTGCCTGCACACCACCGTCGAGCGAATGCGACCCCGGTTGCTGGTGCACGGGCACATCCATCCGCACGGGCAGCGGGTGCCGGACCGGGAGATGGGAAAAACACGTGTCGTGAACACGGTCGGCTACCGCATCCTTGACGTGGGAGATGCGGGGGTAAGCGATGAACCATGACACCGGATTCCCGGTGGCCGACGCCGAGAACGACTTCCTCCGGATGCGGCGCCGGCAGGTGATGTCGCGGCTGGCGCAGTGGCTGCGCCGCTCGCCGGACGACATCAACATCATGCTGCCGTTCGACGAGGTGGTCACCGCGCTGGGACGCACCGGGGAGCGGCGGCTGGGCCTGCAGGTGATCCAGCTGGACTCGATCGTCGGCACGGTGGACCGGACCCGCGAGTTCGACCGCCGGTTCCGCCCGACGTCCGGGCAGGTGCGGGAACGCTGGCAGCGGCTGGCGCTGGCACAGCGCCGCGGCGAGGCGGTTCCACCGATCGAGGTGTACCGCGTGGGTGACATGCACTTCGTGGTGGACGGCCATCACCGGGTCTCGGTCGCGCACGCGCTCGGGCTGAAGACGATCGACGCGTACGTCACCGAGGTGACCACGCGGCTCTCCGCCGACGGCGTCCGGTATCGCGGCGACCTGCTGATGAAGGACCTCCGCCGGATCTTCCTCGAACGCGTGCCGTTGCGGGGCGACGCCCGCCGGGCGATCACGCTGCTCGACCCGTGGGAGTACGCGGAGCTGGCGGAGGCGATCGAGGCGTGGGGATTTCGCCTCATGCAGGACGAGGGCCGGTTCCTCGACCGCGCCGAGGTGGCGCGGCGCTGGCACGAGGAGGAGTTCGTGCCGGTCGTCCGCATGCTGCGGCAGGCCGGCATGATCGAGACGGGGCCGGAGGCGCACGCGTACATGTGGGTCGCGTGCGAGCGGTACAAGCTGATGCGCACGCATCGCTGGGACGACGACGTGATCGAGACGATCCGGGACAACCGCCGCGGCGTTGCTAGGACGTGACCTTCGCGACGGCGATTCCGGGGTCGTCGCGGGTGGCCGCGAGCAGGGTGCCGTCCGGGTGCCAGACCGAGCTATGGCCACAGCCGCGGTAAGGCCCGGTTGGTCCGGAGTGGTCTGCGAGGACGACATGGAGCGCGTTGTCCTCGGCCCGGCGTGCGGCAATGGTGTGCGGCCGGTCGAGCCCGTCGCCCTGGTCGAAAAGCCCGCTGACCAGGTAGGCGTCGCAGCCGTCCGCCTTGGCGGCCGCGGCATGCGCGGGGTGGGATGCGTCGGCGCAGATCGCGAGGCCGAGCCGCCATCCGTCGAGCTCGAACGTGCGCCGTTCGGTGCCCGGCGTGATGCCGGCCGCCTGCTCCTTGGCGGTGACGTGCTCCTTGTCGTACCGGGCGGCGGGTCGCCCGTCACGACCGAGGACGAGCACGGAGATGTGGACCGCGCTGCCGTCCCGAGTCGGCCGTCCGGCGACGACGGCCGTGCGGGTCTCTGCGCAGGCCTGGGCGAGCGGCTCTAATCGCGAGTCATCGAAATCGAGCGCGTTCCGTCGCGGATCACCGACGATATCCGGCAATTCGTAACCCGTCAGGAACAATTCGGGAAGCACGACGATGTCCACCCCACGGGCGGCCGCTCGCCGCACCAACCGCGCCGCGGTCGCAACATTGGCAGCTATATCCAACGGCACACAACCCGCCTGCCCAGCGGCCACCACGAGCGCCCCAACCAGACCGCCCACGTCGCTCATCCTGCCTCGTCACCCGGCACAGGCCACCTGCGCCGCGACCACGAGCGTCCCAACCGGACCGCCCACCTCACCCAGACCCAGGTCGTCACACGGCACATAGCCGCCGTCCAGCCGCCACCGTCAGCATCCGACCGGACGCCCATCTCGCTCAACCCCCCACCTCACACGCGGCACGCAAACGGCCCGCCCAGCCGGCATCTCGCGTGTCCCAACCAGACGGCCCACAACCCGCCCTCACCACAACGAAAGCAGGCACCATCACGGTGCCGCCGACCGCGAGCTCAACCCGTCACCCCGCCCACCCACCTGCGCTCGCTCGCGCGCGTACAGCTCCACCCTCTCCAGGGACACCCCCAAGTTTCCCATTCTATCGGGGGCGGCCGGCCGAAATAGGCGGTCAGCCGTTGCCTGTGGATAACTCGTTGCCTGTGGATAGCCGTTTTGCCAATCGCTCGTTTCCCGCCATTCTCGATTTCGTCGCGCGCATCTCGCCGCGGCTTGCCGGAGGGGAAGGGATCGAACAATGAAGAACACCATCGGGCGTGTGGTCACCGTCGTCGCGGCGGTCGGTGCGGCGTTGGCGACCGGGGCCGGGGCGGCGGGCGCGGCCACCGCACCGAACGCGTGTGACCGCGGCGAGTTCTGTATCTGGCCCGGCGAAGGCTACGCGGGCCCGATCGTGCGGCTCGCGCTGGAGAACACCAATCCCGGCGAGTGCGTCCCGCTGCCGGAAGGCGCTGACGGGCGTTCGTTCGCCAACCGGTCCAAACGGCCGGTCACGGTGTACCAAGGACGCGACTGCAGCACGGAGGGCGAGTTCGAAACGTATCCGGGCGGCGGCACATTCGTCCCGGAGGCACCGTACGTAGTCCGCGGTGTGCAGATCTGGGCGAACTGAGCACCAGACCGCCAACCACCAGGTGAGCTGAGGCCGCTCTCAGTTCACATACGGGAATCTTTGGGAGGCTCCATGCGTTGATCCTTCGGTCAGACGAGGCTGTGGGGGAGTGTGATGGATGGTTCGTCCAGATCACCGGAGAGAGCCGAGAGACTGACCCGGCGGGGGCCGTGGGTATCCGGCTTCGTGCTGTTGTCGGCGTGCGGCGCAGCGCTGCTCACCCGGCTGGCGCTTGCGGGAGTGTGCCTCGCGAAGCGCCTGGCCGCGGTCGAACGGTGGGCGCGCACCGGGCACGTGGTGCGGCGGTGTGCCGTTGTCGCCATCGGCGTCGCGACGGCATACCTGGCCGCAACGCTGCCGGACGTCTTCCCCAGCCTGGCGATTCCTGGTGTGCTGGACGGACGGAGTGTCTCCGGTTTGATGCGGCCTGCGCCGTTCGGGCTGGAGACGCTGATGCTGATGGCACTCGCGGTGCATCTGCTCCACGTCACAGTCACCTCCGCCCGCGAGCGCCGGGAGCCTGCGAGAGTTGAGGCAGCCGGATGATTGCGCTCGCCATCGCGTTCGCCGTACTCGGCGCGCTGTGCAGTGCGATCGGCGCCCAGCTGCAGCACCAAGGGGTCCGCATCGAGTCGCAGGACACGCGGTTCGGTCTGCGGTCGATCGGCCGGCTCGTGCACAACCGCCGGTGGCTGCTCGGCGTGGCAGTGCTGACGGCGTGCGCGGTGTTGCAGATCCTGGCGCTCGCGCTCGCCCCGGTCACCATCGTCGCGCCGATCGTGGTGCTGGCGCTGCCGGCGGTGGCGGTCCTCAACGCCCGCACGTCCGGTGAGCGGCTCGACACGCCCGCCACGTTCGCGGTCATCGCGAGCACACTGGGCGTGGTCGTGTTCGTGTCGCTCGCGTCCGGGCACGCCACTCCGGTGGTGTTCCCGCCGCACGCGGTGCTGCTGGCGTGCGAGATCATCGGCGGAGCGGTGGCGCTGTTCGGCGTCATCGGCGCGTGGCGGGAGGGCATCGTGCGCTGCGTGATGCTCGCGACCGGTGCGGGGATGGCGTACGGGCTGGTGTCGATCCTGGTACGGGACGTGACGTACACGTTCCAGAGCGACGGCCTCGCCCGCGTCTCACCGCTGTCCGCGACCGCGCTGGTGGCGGCGTTCGCGGTGGGCTCCTGGTACATCCAGCTCGCCTACGCCAGCGGGCCGCCGGACATCGTGGTCGGCTGCCAGACGGTGCTGAGCCCCATGGTCGCGACCGCGATCGCGGTCGGGCTGCTGGACGAGACGGCCGACGCCGGCGGCATCACCGGTCTCGGCATGGTGGCCGGCGCGCTGGTGGCGATCTTCGGAGTCATCCTGCTGGCCCGCCACCACCCGGAGGCGACCTCGCGAGCCACCCCACACGCAGCCGAACGCCGCCTGTTCCGCGCCGTCTCCCGCCGCTGACCGCGGCCGAGTGACCGACACCGACCGACCAACACCGACGGAGCTACCTACCGCTACCGAGCGACGCCGACCGTCGATCGCCGAGACGTCCGCGGTCGATGTGTCCTGCGAGCTCGCCTAACGGGACCGGACCGCGCCGAGGTGGCACCGGATGATGTGCCGCAGCCGGCCCGATCCACGTTCGAGGCCGGCCGCGGCGGGGCAGGACGAGGTCAGCTTTCCCAGCCGGCTCCGTCGTGGCCATGGCCGCGCAGGGCCGGCCGCAGCGCCGCGGCTCGCGGCGTGTGTTCGAGGTCGGTGGCGGCCCGGTACGCGGGCGCCACCTTCGGCATCGGGCGAGGTGGAGGCGTCGGCAGCGAAGCCGGGTACGCCGTGAAGGAAGGGCCGGCCTGCGGCGCGCTCGCGCAACCGGCCAGGCTTGTCGCTGCGGCGACCAGCGCCAGGACCGCGCGGCCCACGAACCTGAGCGCTCCCGACGGCATGCTTCCTCGCAATCCACGGACCCGAATTCGTTGAACGATGAACTCCCCATCGTGAATCCGTGGCAAGTCGTTACGCCCAGAAAATTCCCGGAAGGCGGAAACGGAAAATAGTGTCTGCCCGTTAGCTACCGACGCCGTATTTTCCGCCGCAGCACCGCCAGAACCACGATCGCGAGCAGCAACACCACACCGCCCGAACCCGCGAGCCACCACGGCAACCCGGCCGCGGACCGCACGACCGTCGCGGTCGCCGCGGGTGGTTTCCACGTCGAACACGTCTTCGGGTCGGCGACGCCGACGACGGCACGCTCGCCTCGGCGTACTGCGCCCGGCCGTCGCGTCGCCGGTCACGTTCGGCGCGATCTCGAACGTCGGCTGCGTCGAGGGCGCGGCGTTGTCAGCCGTCCATACCGGACCCAGCGTCACCGCCACGTAGTACCACCCAGCGGCCGACGCGGGGGTACACACCGGCGCGGTTCGCGTAGGAAACCTCGGGCGTGCCAACGGGTCCGAGCGGCACCGACGCGGTCCAGCCACACCTTGTGCTCGCTGTAATCGCTGTAGCGCACCCGGCAGCGGCGCCGCGTCGTTGAAGGAGCCGCGGGTGCTCGACACGCCGGTTCGGAGCGTCCACGCCGGCCGACCCGCCACACACGATGTCCTGACCGGTCGACGGCTCGGTGAACTCGATCCGTCCGGCCCGCATTTCCTCGAGGTGAAGTGGGACAACTTCGCATTTCGACCGGGAATTCGGCGTCCACGACGCCCACGCCGTTTCCGGGCCGTCATACGGGAGAGCCCGCCGGCCAGCGTGCGGCAGCTCGCGGACTGCGGGAAGGAGACCGAACGCGCGCAGGTGGGCCTGCTGGCCCGCCTGCCGCGCGACGGCAGGGAGATCACGCCGGTCGTGGCGGCGCAGCTGTCCGGTTGGCCGAAACCGCTTGCCGCACAAGCACTCGAGGAGCTCGTCGACGCGCAGTTGCGGTACAGCCCGACCCCGGGCAGCTACGCCTACCACGGCCCGGCGGGCCTATTCTGAGTACGTCAGGTTCTTGCCCGACGACGGGTCGAACAGCTGGACCTTGTCGTTGTCGAACCAGACGTCGACCTTCTCGCCCTCCTTCGCCGACGACGCCGCGGACAGCCGGGTGACGAGCTGCGAACCGCTCGCCGGCACGTCGGCCGAACCGGCGTCGGCCGCCAGCTCGTCGAGCTCCTTGGACGTCGCGACCTCCCCCTCGATGGTGAAGTACGCGTACTTGTCCGAGCCCATCGACTCGAGCACGTCGACCGTGGCGGCGAACGTGCTGCCCTCCGCCTTCGCCGACGCGTCGAGCAGCTGCGCGTCCTCGAAGTGCTCCGGCCGGATGCCGGCGATCACCTCGCGGGGCGCGTTGGCGGCCTCGGCCAGCCGGCGGACGCGGTCGGACAGCGCGACGCTGCCGAGCCCCGTCGTGAGCCGCCCCTCCTCCAGCGTGCCGGGCAGGAAGTTCATCGCGGGCGAGCCGATGAACCCGGCCACGAACAGGTTCGCCGGGTTGTCGTAGAGGAACTGCGGCGACCCGATCTGCTGCACGAGCCCGCTGCGCAGCACCACGACCCGGTCTCCGAGCGTCATGGCCTCGGTCTGGTCGTGGGTGACGTAGACGGTGGTGGTGGCGAGCTGCTTCTGCAGCTTCGACACCGACGTCCGCATCTGCACGCGCAGCTTGGCGTCCAGGTTGGACAGCGGCTCGTCCATCAGGAACGCCTTCGGGCTGCGCACGATGGCCCGGCCCATGGCGACGCGCTGGCGCTGGCCACCCGAGAGGTTGGCCGGCTTGCGCTCCAGGTGCTGGGTGAGGTCGAGGATCTTCGCCGCCTCGTCCACCTTCTGCCGGACGGTCGCGTCGTCGACCTTCGCGAGGCGCAGCGGGAACGCCATGTTCTCGCGCACGCTCATGTGCGGGTAGAGCGCGTAGGACTGGAACACCATCGCGATGTCCCGGTCCTTGGGCGCCTTCTCGTTCACCCGCTGCCCGTCGATGCGCAGCTCGCCGGAGGAGATGTCCTCCAGGCCGGCGATCATGTTGAGCATCGTGGACTTACCGCAGCCCGAAGGGCCGACGAGGATGATGAACTCGCCGTCGGCGATCTCGATGTCCACCTCGGACACCGCAAGGGCACCGTCCGGGTACCGCTTGGTCAGCTTGTCAAGGACGATCTCAGCCATTTACCTCAGCCCTTCACGGCACCAGACGTAAGCCCCGCGACGATGCGGCGCTGGAAGAACAAGACGAAGAAGATGATCGGGATGGTGATCACCACGGCGGCCGCGGAGATCGTCCCGGTCGGCGCCTCGAACTGCGAGGCACCGGTGAAGAACGACAGCGCTGCCGGCACGGTCCTCGACGCCGTGGTCGAGGTCAGTGAGATGGCGAACAGGAAGTCGTTCCAGCAGAAGATGAACACCAGGATCGCGGTCGTGAACACACCCGGCGCGGCCAGCGGCGCGATCACCCGGCGGAACGCCTGTGCCGGGGTAGCGCCGTCCATCTTCGCGGCCTTCTCGAGCTCCCAGGGGATCTCGCGGAAGAACGCCGACAGCGTGTAGATCGCCAGCGGCAGCGCGAAGGTGATGTACGGGAGGATCAGCCCCGCCCAGGTGTCGAACAGCCCGAGGTTGCGCTCCATCTCGAACAGCGGCGAGACGAGCGAAACCTGCGGGAACATCGCGATCAGCAACGAGACGCCGACGAGCGCCTGCTTGCCCGGGAAGTCCAGCCGGGCGATGGCGTATGCGGCCATCGTGCCCAGCACCACCGCGATCAGCGTCGAGATGAGGGCAATGCCGATCGAGTTGATCAGCGCCCGGACGAACTCGTTGGTGGTGAAGATGTCCTTGTAGTTCTGCCAAGTCCACTCGGAAGGGAAGAACTTCTTGTCGGTCTGCGCCTCCGGTGTCTTGAACGACAGCGAAAGCGTCCACAGCACGGGGATCAGCGCGTAGACGACGATCACGATGTCGACGATGCCCCACCGCACCTTGCGGGCGGTGCCCGTGCTGACCCGACCGCCACCGGTGGCGACGACGGTGTCGGGGCCGGTGCGTGTGTCAGCGTGTGTGCCGGTGTCGGTCATCAGCGCCTCCCTGCCGAGTCGTTACCGGGCGCAGCAGCGCCGAACAGCTTGATGAAGATGAACGCGATGATCGCCACCGCCAGGAAGATCAGCACCGACATGGTGGAGCCGATGCCGAGGTTCAACCCCTTGATGAGGTTGTTGTAGGTCTGCATGGACACCGACGACGTGTTGTTCGCGCCCTTGGTGAGCACGAAGATGTTGTCGAAGATGCGGAACGCGTCCAGCGTGCGGAACAGCAGCGCCACCAGGATCGCCGGCTTCATCACCGGGATGATGACCTTGGTGAACCGCTGCCATGCCGAGGCCCCGTCCATCGACGCGGCCTTCAGCAGGTCGTCCGGCACCAGTGCGAGACCGGCCATCAGCAGCAACGCCATGAACGGCGTGGTCTTCCACACCTCGGCGAGGATGATGATCAGCAGCGACGGGATCTGCTCGGTGAGCGGCGCCTCCGCGCCGAACAACGCCGTCAGGTATCCCGTGTCGGTGTTCCACGCGTAGAACCACGAGAACGCGGCCACCACGGTCACGATTCCGTACGGGATCAGCGAAACCGTGCGGACCAGCCCGCGACCGACGAGCGTCCGGTGCATCACGAGCGCGAGCATCATGCCGAGCACGAGTTCGATGACCACGGACACGACGGTGATCAGCGACGTGATGCCGAACGCCGTCCACCAGTACTTGTCGGACAGCACCGCCGCGTAGTTGCTCAGCCCGACGAACTGCCGCTCGTCGGGGAACCGCAGGTCGTAACGCTGCAGCGACAACCAGACCGAGTAGATGATCGGCCAGCCGGTCACCGCGATCATCACGATCGCGGCCGGCGCGCAGAGCAGCCAGCCGAGCCTGCGCTCGGCCCGCTTGCCCTCGCTCAGCGCGGGCTTCTTCTTGGCGGGAACGGCTTCCTCTGCCGGTGCCCCGGTGTCGATGGTCTGGCTCACGGCAGCACTCCCTTCGAGTCCAGGGCCTTCTGCAGGCCGTCCCGGAGCTCCTGCGCCGTGCCCTCGGGATCGATATCCGCCGGCGGGGACAGCACCTTGGAGGTGATCGTGGACAGGTTCTGGTACACGACGGTCAGTGGGCGCACCGCCGGTTCCTTCAGCTCCTCGAGGATGGTGTCCTTCATCGGGTAGGCGCTCGCCATCGTCGGCTTGTCGGTCGTCGTCGCGCCCGGGCACGGTTCGATCGGCGCCTCGTCGGTGTAGATGCTCTCGATCGTCGGCGGCACACCGTCGCAAATGGCCTGGAACTTCTGGCTCTGCGGCGCGCGCAGGCACTGCACCGCGTCGAAGGCCTCCGGCTTGTGCGGCGACAGCGCGCTCACGGCGAGGTTGAGGCCGCCGATCGTGGTCTTGCTCGGCCCGTCGATCCCCGGGTAACGCGTCCACTTGAAATGCTTGGCGCGATCGGGGTTTGCCGCGCCCATCGCGGCATAGACGTATGGCCAGTTCAGCTCGAACGCGGCCTGGCTGTCCGGCACCTCGAACGCCTGCTGTGCCTGCTGTTCCTGAGCATTCGGCATCGACGGGTCGGTGACACCGGCCGACGACACGTCCTTGAGGAGTTTCAGCGCGTCGACCGCACCCTGGTCCATCACGACCTTCTTGCCGTCCTTGGACAGGATCTGCCCGCCCGAGGAGGCGACGAGGCTGTTGTAGAGGACGACGAGGCCCTCGTACTGCGCGCCGGTGAACACGATCCGGTACGGCTTGCCCTCGCTCTTGAGCCGCTTCGCCATGTCGATCATCTCGCTCCAGGTCTGCGGCGGCGTCGGCGTGACGCGGTCGTCGTACCAGAGGAGCTGGACGTTCGTGTTCTTCGTGGCGGCGTAGAGCTTGCCGTTCCACATGGCCGTCTGCAGGGGACCCTTCAGCACACCCTGTTCGGCGTCGGACTTGTTCTCGCCGGTGAACTCCTGGAGCCAGTGGGCCTCGGCGAACTCCGGTACCCACGTGACGTCCAAGCCGAGCACGTCCAGGCCCGTGTCGCCGGCCGCCAGCCTTCGCACCATCTGCTCGCGCTGGCCGTCGGCGTCGCGCGGGAGTTTGTTGTAGACGATCTTGTAGCGGCCACCCGCTTGTTCGTTGCACCTGTCGACGACGGTCTGGAAATTCTGTTCCGGCGCCTGATAGACGTTGATCGTGATTCCGTTTTCCGACCCGCAGGCCGCGATGGTCGGGACGGCTACGAGCGCGACGGCGCCGGCTGTTGCCAGCCGCCATCGGCTCAGACCCCGACCGCCCGTCCGGGTACTGACCATTGTGAAAAACCCTGCCTTCCCTCCCGCCGGCGACGGGAGGAGCGGCGGCGCAACGCAGCTCGCGGCTGGCAGCAGCACCTCGACGTGCCTCGGGAACGCGTCACCTGATGCGTTGGTGCACTGAACCTAGGCCCCAAGATCACGAGCCGCAAGCTACTTGGGCAACGATTCAGACAAGGCGTGTAACGGCCCCTACGGACTAGTCCGTTCGGGGGCGCATCGCGAGTTTGGCCAGCAGATCGCGGCCCTTCTCCGCGTTCCGCGGCTGGGCGAGCACGTCGTAGCGGCCCGCGACGAGCTGGCTGGCGGAGGCGATCTCGCGGCCGCTGCTGCGCGTGGTCGCGTACCCGACGGCGGCGAACACGAGGCCGAACACCACGCCGGCGGACAGTCCGACGAGGATCGGGGCGAAGGACATCGTCTGGGAGCTGAACAACCCGAGCAGCAGGCCGACGAAGAGGCCGAACCAAGCGCCGGACAGGGCACCAGTGCCGAGCACCTTGGGCCAGCTGAGCCGCCCGATGACCCGCTCGACCAGCATCAGGTCGACACCGACGATCGTGACCTCCTGGACCGGAAACTCGTTACCGGCCAGGTACTCGACCGCCTGATGGGCCTCCTTGTAGGTGTCGTACGACCCGATCGGCCAGCCCGACGGGGGCGTCGGGACCCTGGGAAGACCCTGATTCCCTCGTCCCGCCCCGGAGAACGCACCGGTCACCGTTGCTCACCTCGTTCAGCTGTTGGTCTCCATCCTGCCAATAAGGGGCAATTGGTGCTAACCCTGCAGGTCCTTTGATACTGCAAAGGTCTCTCGCCTCCGGCGACTTGTCCACAGCCCTCAGTTTTGCCGACCGATCTTGTCGGCCCCGCCGGGTATCGTGAATTTCGGGGGGCCGGAGGCCATTGTTGATCTTAATCCGGCTACGTCTTCGCAGGTCAGCTGCCCGGGGCCGATGTCGAGGGCGTGCGGCCGGACCGATCGTGTTCAGCTCACGGCCGCGAACCCCACGCCACCCGACCTGGCCGCGCTGGGTCAGCGGTTGTTTCGGCTCCGCCGCGGGTGTGGGTTTCTTCGTGCTCAGCCGCGGGACTTGTACTCACGCAGCAGGCCCCTGCTGATGATCGTCTTCTGGATCTCGCTCGTGCCTTCGCCGATCAGGAGGAACGGGGCCTCGCGCATCAGGCGCTCGATCTCGTACTCCTTCGAGTAGCCGTAACCGCCGTGGATGCGGAAGCTCTCCTGGGTCACCTCGGCGCAGTACTCGCTCGCCAGCAGCTTCGCCATGCCGGCCTCGACGTCGTTGCGCTCGCCCGAGTCCTTCAGCCGCGCCGCGTTCACCATCATCAGGTGCGCCGCCTCGACCTTCGTCGCCATCTCCGCCAGCTTGAACGCGATCGCCTGGTGCTGGGCGATCGGCTTGCCGAAGGTCTGGCGCTGCTGGGCGTAATCCACCGCCAGCTCGAACGCCCGGATCGCGATGCCGCACGCCCGGGCCGCGACGTTGACGCGACCGACCTCGACGCCGTCCATCATCTGCGCGAAGCCCTTGCCGGGCGCGCCGCCGAGCACCGCCGAGGCCGGGATGCGGTAGCCGTCGAAGACCGCTTCGGTCGTGTCGACGCCCTTGTAACCCATTTTGTCGATCTTGCCGGGGATCGTCAGGCCAGGAGCCACCTCGCCGAAGCCGGTCGGCTTCTCCACCAGGAACGCGGTCAGGTTCTGGTGCGCCTTAGCCGCGCCCTCGTCCGTCTTCACCAGCAACGCGATGAGGTTCGAGCTGCCGCCGTTGGTGAGCCACATCTTCGCGCCGTCGATGACGTATTCGTCACCGTCGCGCTTGGCCCTCGTCTTGATCGCGGCCACGTCCGAGCCGAGGTCCGGTTCGGACATCGAGAAGCTGCCACGCACCTCGCCGGCCGCCATTCGCGGCAGCAGGCTCTTCTTCTGCTCCTCGGTCCCGTGGTGACGGACCATGTGCGCCACGATGAAGTGCGTGTTGATCACGCCCGACACGCTCATCCAGCCGCGCGCGATCTGCTCCACCACGAGCGCGTAGGTCAGCAGCGACTCGCCGAGACCGCCGTACTCCTCGGGGATGGTGAGGCCGAACAGCCCCATCTCCTTCATCCCGTCGACGATGTCCTGCGGGTAGGCGTCGTCGTGCTCGAGCTGCTGCGCGTGCGGGATGATCTCCTTGTCCACGAAGTCCCGGACCGTCGCCAGGATCTCCTGCTGCACATCGGTGAGACCGGCGGTCTGGGCTAGGCGGGCCATGGTCGGCGCTCCCTCCGGGCGGCACTGCGGTTACCCGTCAGTATCGCGCGGTTAACGCTCGTTTGCGTTCCGAAGGTGCGCAGGATTACTCAGAACAGCTGCCCGGCGAACTCCAGGCTCGCGCCGCAGTCGCGGCAGTCGTCGGCGAGCACATAGACGTCCTGGCCACAGCGGCGGCAGGTCCGGAAGCTCCGCTCGAAAAGGTCGTCCCGAGCGCGGCCTCCAAAGAACCTTCTTCGCCCCTCCTTGCTGACGCGATGCTTTGCCATGGCCACACCTTCACCCGCTGGGGTGGGGTCCAAGCAAGCCCTGACCGTGATCTGTGCGTTATATCACCGCAACCTTTGACGGTCCGTAACGTCCTGGCATCGCACAGTGCAAGTCCGCTACTTCTCGTCATCCTCTGGTTGCGGAGCGGAGGATTCGAGCGACTTCGGCGCCTCCGGCGCGTCCACCGCCTTCGGTTCCTCGGCCGGTTTCGACTCCGGCTCCCGCGCCGGCTCGGCCGAGCCGGCCCGCGGCGACTCACCGCCGCGGGCGTGCTCTAGAAAACGCAGCAGCTCCACGGGGAACGGCAGCACCAGCGTCGAGTTCTTCTCCGCCGCGACGGCGACGACGGTCTCCAGCAACCGCAGCTGCAGTGCGGCCGGCGTGTCGGCCATGACCCGCGCGGCGTCGGACAGCTTCTGCGAGGCCTGGTACTCGCCGTCGGCGGAGATGATGCGCGCACGGCGGTCCCGCTCGGCCTCGGCCTGCCGCGACATCGAGCGCTTCATCGACTCGGGCAGCGCGACGTCCTTGATCTCGACCCGGTCGATGCTGATGCCCCAGTCGAGCGCGGGCGTGTCGATCATCAGCTCGAGGCCCTGGTTGAGCTTCTCGCGGTTGGACAGGAGGTCGTCGAGGTCGCTCTTGCCGATGATCGACCGCAGCGACGACTGCGCGACCTGACCGACCGCGAACCGGTAGTCCTCGACGTTGATGATCGCCAGCGTCGGGTCGATGACCTTGAAGTACACGACCGCGTCGACCCGCACCGTCACGTTGTCGCGGGTGATGCCCTCCTGGGCCGGCACCGGCATCGTGACGACCTGCATGTTGACCTTCTGCAGCCGGTCGGCGATCGGCACGATCACCGCGAGGCCGGGCCCGCGGATGGCGTTTTGCACGCGGCCCCAACGAAAGATGAGCCCGCGCTCGTACTGCTTGATCACGCGAACGGAGCTGCTCGCCCAGATCCCGACGACGATCAGGATCAGGATGACGATGTAGAGGACGACCATGACGAGCCTCCCGGATCCCTTGATCCCGATGCTACGCCCGGCACATCCCGCCTCACGTCTGCGTAACGGCCGCGGCCAGGTCCAGGATCCGGCGCGCGTTGTCCACGTGCAGGTTCTCGATCATCCGGCCGTCGACCGTGACCACCCCGCGACCCTCACGCTGCGCCGCCTCGAATGCCTCGATGATCTTCCGGGAGCGCTCGACGTCCTCCTCGGACGGCGAGAAGATCCGGTTGCACGGCTCGACCTGGCTCGGGTGGATGAGGGTCTTGCCGTCGAAGCCGAACTCCCGGCCCTGCCGGCATTCCCGCTCGAACCCGTCGGCGTCGCGGACGTCGTTGTAGACGCCGTCGAGGATCGCCTTGCCGGTCGCGCGCGCGGCGAGCACGCACATCGACAGCGGCCCGAGCAGCGGGCCGCGGCCGGGCACCTGCTCGGCGAGCAGCTCCTTCGCGAGATCGTTGGTGCCGAGCACGAGCGCGGTCAGCCGCTCGCTCGCGGCGGCGATCTCCGCGCAGCGCAGCACGGCGACCGGCGTCTCGATCATGGCCCAGATCTCGACCGGCTCGGGCAGCGTGGCGGCGATCACGCGGACCTCGTCCGCCGAGTTGACCTTCGGCACGACCACGGCGGCCGGACCGGCCTTGCCCGCCGCGGCCAGGTCGTCGGCGTGCCAGGGGGTGTCGATGCCGTTGACCCGGATCGTCACCTCACGCCGGCCGTAGTCCCCGGACGCCGCGGCCGCGCAGACCCGGTCGCGGGCGGCGACCTTCGCGTCCGGCGCGACGGCGTCCTCGAGGTCGAGGATCAGCGCGTCGGCCGGCAGGGTCTTGGCCTTCTCCAGCGCGCGCTCGTTGGCGCCTGGCATGTAGAGCACCGAGCGGCGCGGCCTCATGCGAGCGCCTCCTTCGTGGCCTGGTCGTAGGCCGCGGCGAGGTCCGGATCGCGCCTGGCGAGCTCGCCGGCGAGCTCGGCCACGACGTGGCACTGCTTGACCGTGGCGTCGTCCTGCATCTTCCCGTCGATCATGACCGCGCCGGTCCCGTCGCCCATCGCGGCGATGACCCGGCGGGCCCACGCGACCTCGCCGGGCTCGGGCGAGAAGACCTTCTTGGCGATCGCGATCTGGGCGGGGTGCAGGCTCCACGCGCCGACGCAGCCGAGGAGGTAGGCGTTGCGGAACTGGTCCTCGCAGGCGACCGTGTCGCGGATGTCGCCGAAGGGCCCGTAGTAGGGCAGGATCCCGGCGGCCACGCACGCGTCGACCATGCGCGCGACCGTGTAGTGCCAGAGGTCCTGCTGGTAGGTCGTCCGGCCGGACTCGATGTCCTCGCCGGCCGGATCGGTGCGCACGAGGTAGCCGGGGTGGCCGCCGCCGACGCGGGTCGTCTTCATCCGCCGGCTCGCGGCGAGGTCGGCCGGGCCGAGCGAGATGCCCTGCATGCGCGGGCTCGCCGTGGCGATCTCCTCGACGCGGGCGACACCGCTGGCGGTCTCGAGGATGGCGTGGACGAGCAGCGGCCGGTCGAGCCCCGCGCGGGCCTCGAGCTGGGCGAGGAGCCGGTCGACGTAGTGGATGTCCTCCGGACCCTCGACCTTGGGAATCATGATCACGTCGAGCTTGTCGCCGATCTCGGTGACGAGGGTCAGCAGGTCGTCGAGTACCCACGGCGAGTCGAGGCTGTTGACGCGGGTCCACAGCTGGGTGTCGCCGAAGTCGGTGGCCTTGGCGATGCGGACGAGCCCCTCGCGCGCGACCTCCTTGCGGTCGGCGGCGACGGCGTCCTCGAGATTGCCGAGCAGGACGTCGGTCTTGGACACCATGTCCGGGACCTTGGCGGCCATCTTCTCGTTGCCCGGGTCGAAGAAGTGGATCATCCGCGATGGGCGGAACGGGATCTGCCGCGCTGGTTCGGGCGCGCCGACCGCGAGCGGGCGGAAGAAGTCCTTCGGTGAGCGCATCGTTGCCTCCAACCCTGTGCTACCTGCCGGTAACCCTAGGGCGCCGGCCCGGTTATCGCCGTGCACATGTCGCCGACGCCACGGCATCATCGTGCGGTGCTGACCGTCCCGCCGGGGTTCGCGGCCGACCTGGTGGCCGAAGGTGGCGAATCCGCGCGCCGGTGGCTGGCGAACCTGCCGGACCTGGTCTCGCGGCTGCTCACGTCCTGGCGGCTGACCGTCGACGGAGAGCCGATGCACGGCGCCGTGTCGCTCGTGCTGCCGGTGCGGTCGCCGGCCGGCCCGGCGATGCTGAAGGTGCCGTGGCCGCACGAGGAGGCCGCGCACGAGGCGCTCGCCTTGTCCACCTGGGATGGTCAGGGCGCCGTGCGGCTCCTGGCGCACGACCCGCCGTCGTGGGCGATGCTGCTGGAGCGGCTCGACCCGTCGCGCTCGCTGGAAGACGAGCCACTCGACGTGGCGTTGTCGGTTGTCGCCGGCCTCATCCGCCGGCTGGACCGCCCGGCGCCGGCCGCCGTCCGCACCATGCGTTCGGTGGCCGCGCGGTGGGCCCGGAACATTCCGGCCGAGAACCGTGCCGCCGGCTCGCCCGTTCCGTCTAATCTGGTCGAAAAGGCTGTCCGGTACTGCCACGAGCTGGGTCCGGCGGCGGGTGGTCACCTGGTGAACGAGGACCTGCATTACCTGAACGTGCTGCGCGGTACCCGCGAACCGTGGCTGGCGATCGACCCTAAGCCGATCGTGGGCGATCCCGAGTTCGGGCTGATTCCGTTGCTCTGGAACAGGTTCTCCGCCGACTAAGTGCTGCCCCGGCTCGAGCGGTGGTGGAGCTCGCCGGCCTCGATCGGTCGCTCGCGTACCGGTGGACGTTCGTGCGGGCGGTGGACGCCTGGCTCGAGGGCTCGGAGTTCCCGTCGCCGGAGGCGGGGCGCGTCGCGGAGGTTTTGGGGAACCACTAGCGTCGGCACCCGCTCCAATGTGGGGGAGGTCACGTGACGGAGTGGACGGCGCCGGGCTTCACCGAGCTGGCACGGCTCGGTGAGGGTGGATTCGGTCGCGTCGTGCTGGCACGCCAGGACGCGACCGGCTCGGTGTTCGCGATCAAGTACCTGCTGGCCGGCGGGGACCGCGCCGCGTTCCGGCGGGAGGCGCTGCTGCTGCGGCGGGTCGTGAGCCCGTACGTGGCGCGCCTGTACGACTTCGTCGAGACCTCCTCCGGCACCGCGATCGTGATGGAGGCCGTGCCCGGGGTTTCGCTACGGGCCTTGCTGTCGTCGGCCGGGGTGCTGCCGCCGGAGGCCGCGTTCATCGTGCTGCGCGGCTCGCTGCTCGGGCTGGCCGCGGCCCACTCCGTCGGCCTCGTGCACCGCGACTACAAGCCGGGAAACGTGCTGGTGCAACCGAACCGCCGCAGCAAGCTGGTGGACTTCGGCACCGCGCTACTGGCCGGCCACAGTGGACAAGCGATCGGCACGCCCGCGTACATGGCGCCGGAGCAGTGGGCGACCACGCCCGCGATGCCGGCGTCGGACGTCTACGCGGCGACGTGCGTCTTCTACCAGTGCGTCATGGGCAGCCGCCCGTTCGAAGCGGCGACGAAGGAGGAGCTGCGGGACCTGCACCGGCACGCGGCGCCGCCCGTGGGACAGCTGCCGGATCCGTTGCGCGCGCTGGTGTCGCGGGGGCTGGCGAAGTCCGCCGCGGACCGCCCGACGGCGGCCTTCATGGTGGCCGAGCTCGAGGTGGTGGCCGGCACCGTCTGCGGCCGCGAGTGGGAGAACGCGGGCTGGTCCTGGTTGGCCGCGGCGGCCGGTGGCTTGCTGTCGGCGTCCCCGATGGCGTGGCTGATCTCGGCGACGGGCGTGCTCGGCCCGGCCACCGCGTTGCTCTCTGCGGGACCAGGCCTCGCCGCAGGAGCCGGCGCGGCGGGTGCCGGCGGCGCAGGAGCCGGCATGGCGGGTGGTGGCGCGGGACTTGCGGGAGCGGCGGCGGGTGTCGGCGCCGGGACCGCCGGCGCGGGCACGGCGGCCACAGGGCTCGTCGGTGCCGGCGCGGCAGGCGCCGGGGCAGGAGCGGCGGGCGCAGGCATCGGGGCCGCTGGTGCGGCCGGCGCTGGAGCGGGAGGCGCGGGAATCGCGGGCGCCGCGGCGAAAGCCATGGGCCTCGGCGCGGCAGGCACGGCCGCGGGACTCGCCGGCGCATCGGGTGCCGGCGCCGGAGCGGCGGGCATCGCGGGCACCGGCGGCGCAGTCGCCGCCGGCACTGGTGCGGGGAGCGCGGCCGTCGGCGGGGGCGCCGGCGCGGGGCTTACCGGTGCCGGAGTTACGGGCGCGGCCGCCGCCGGTTCCGGGACCCCGCTGGTCGGTGCCATCGCGGGCGGCACCGGCGCGGCAGGAGCAGCCGGCTCGGGAACGGCGCTCGGCGGAGCAGCCAGCGGCAGCGGCGTCGCCGGTACGGCAGGCGGCGCGGTGGGGACCGGGGCAGGCGGTCTCGCGGCGGGTTCGGCCGCGGGCGGAGCGGCCGCCGGTGGTGCGGCAGGTGCGGGCGGCATCACCGGCGGAGCCGCAGCCGGCGGAGCGGGTGGGATCGGTGCCGGCGGCGCCGCGGGTGGGACTGTCGCGAGTGGATCGGGCGTCGCCGCCGGTAGTGCCACGGGCGCGCTCGCGGCGAAGGTGGCTGCCGCCGTGATCGCGGCGGTGGTCGTCGCCGGGGCGGTCGTCATCGGCGTCAGTGTCGGCTCGGCGAACAAGCCGTCGGCGGCCGCGGGCCAGGACCTGCGCGTCGGCACGCAGACGGTGCAGGCCAGCTACGACGACGTCAAGCTCGACGTCACCGCCGGCATCGTGCAGGTGTCCGGGCATCGGGACCGCACCGTGCAGCGCGCCATCAACGACTCGCTTCGCGCGCCGGTCAACGACGAGGTGACCCTGCTGCGCGACCAGGTCGCCAGCGCCCGCCGCAACACGAACGGCCATCCCCGGCAGAACGCGCCCTTCACGCTCAAGGTGAAGCCGTCGATCCGCCTGCAGAACAACAACTTCCTCTCCGTCCGCTACGACAACCAGCCCGCGTCCGACCTCATCACCAACAGCTCGTGGGAGTCGTTCAACACCGTCACCGTCGACCTGCGCACGGGGCGCGCGCTCGGGCCGACCGCGATCTTCGGCGACAAGCCGATCAGCCAGCAGACCGCCGACCAGCTGGCCGACGCGCTCGAGGCGCAGGAGCCCGGCAACATCTGCGGCATCGACAGACCACTGCGCCTGACGCCGACCGACTTCGTCGATCGCGTGCAGATCGCCTACACGCGCGACACCGTCGAGTTCACGCTCGTCCTCCCGCTACTGACCGGCTACGCGAACGCATGTGGCATCCCGACGGTCGGCGTCGCGTACGACGACATCCGCAACCTGACCGACCCGCGGCTCGCGGCGGAGCTCACCGGCGGGTGAATCCCGTGCTCAGGGGCTAGCCTGATCGCCGTGGGCTCCATGAGCAGGGTGTTCGTCGCACAGCTCGTCGGGCTGCCGGTGTTCGGGCCGGACGGCGAGTCCATCGGCAAGATCCGCGACGTCGTCGCGGCCCTGCGGACCGACCACCAGGCGCCACGGGTGCTCGGCACGGTGGTCGAGCTGGCGACCCGGCGCCGCATCTTCGTACCCATGCTGCGCGTCACCTCGATCGACGCAAACGCGATCACGCTCGCCACCGGCTCGGTCAACCTTCGCCGCTTCACCCAGCGGCCGAACGAAGTCCTCGTCGTCGGACAGCTGCTCGACGCGCGGGTGCTGATCGCGGCGACCGAGACCGTCGCGGTCGTGGTGGACGCGGCGATGGAGCCGACCCGTACCCGCGACTGGGTGCTCGGCCGCGTCGCGATCCAGCAGCGCACCGGCCGGCTCGGGCGTCGCGGGCCGATTCAGGTGCTGCGGTGGGAGGAGATCCGCGGGCCGGGCGTCACCGATCTCTCCTCGATCCCGCAGGGCACCGACCAGCTGCTCGCCGTCTTCGACACGATGCGCGCCGCCGACGTCGCCGCGGCTCTGAAGGAGCTGCCGGAGAAGCGGCGCTACGAGGTGGCCGACGGCCTCGACGACGAGCGGCTCGCGGACGTCTTCGAGGAGCTGCCCGAGGTCGACCAAAAGGAGCTGCTCGCCCACCTCGACGAGGAGCGCGCGGCCGACATCCTCGAGGCGATGGACCCGGACGACGCCGCCGACCTGCTGGCCGAGCTCCCCGAGATGGATCAGGACCGGCTGCTCGAGCTGATGGAGTCCGAGGAGTCCGACCCGGTCCGCCGCCTGCTCGCCTACTCCGCCGACACCGCCGGCGGGCTCATGACACCGGAGCCGGTCGTCCTGACGCCGGACGCCACGATCGCCGAGGCGCTCGCGATGGTGCGAAACCCCGACATCACACCCGCACTCGCCAGCATGGTGTTCGTGTGCCGGCCGCCCTCGGCGACGCCCACGGGCCGCTACATCGGATGCGTGCACCTGCAGCGGCTGCTGCGCGAACCGCCGTCCGAGCTGGTCGCCGGCGCCGTGGACACCGAGCTCGCCAGGCTGCCACCCAACGCGACGCTCAGCGACGTGACTCGCTACTTCGCCGCCTACGACCTGGTGTGCGCGCCGGTCGTCGACGACACCGACCACCTCGTCGGCGCCGTCACCGTGGACGACGTGCTCGACCACCTGTTGCCGGCCGGCTGGCGGGACAACGGCCCGTGGCAGCCGGTAGAAGCCGAAGGCGAGAAAGCCGATGCCTGAACTGCTGGGCCGCCGCAAGCTCGACCAGCCGCGCTCGCCACGCCGGTTCCGCTTCTCCTGGGACCCGGAGGCGTTCGGCCGGCTCTCCGAGCGGCTCGCCCGCTTTCTCGGCACCGGCAAGTTCCTGTTCTGGCAGACGCTGACCGTCGCGATCTGGATCACGCTGAACCTGATCGCGGTGAACCTGCGGTGGGATCCCTACCCGTTCATCCTGCTCAACCTGGCCTTCTCGACCCAGGCCGCGTACGCCGCGCCACTGATCCTGCTTGCCCAGAACCGGCAGGACGACCGTGATCGCGTGGCGCTCGAGGAGGACCGCGCCCGCGCCGCGCAGACCAAAGCCGACACCGAGTACCTGGCACGCGAGCTGGCCGCGCTGCGGCTGGCGGTCGGCGAGGTGGCCACCCGCGACTACCTGCGCGGCGAGCTGGACCGGCTGCGCAAGGACATCAACCCGCGGCGGCGGCCGACCGCCGACTCGGTCCGCGACGACACCCGCTGGGATGGCTGACCGCTACTCTGCGAGCCGCGAGCACAGCGCGCCGAACGAGGCCAGCTCGTCCGGGTCGAGATGCTCGACGAAATGCCGCATGACGCCGGCGAGGTGCGTGCGAGCGGCATCGCGCAGGGTGTCGACACCCTTCGTCGTCAGCACGGCGACCACGCCGCGGCCGTCGCTCTCGAACCGCTCGCGGGTGACCATGCCGGCCACCTCCAGCCGGTCGACGAGCCGCGTCACGCCTGAGCGGGACAGCAGCACGGCGTCGGCGAGCTCCGCCATGCGCAGGCGCCGACCCGGGGCCTCGGCAAGCTGAACGAGGACGTCGTAGCCGCCCAGTGAGAGTGGATGCTTGGCCACCAGCTCGGACTCCAGCACGCGTGTCAGTCGCGCGTGTGCTCTCAGGAATGAGCGCCATGCGTTCATCTCGCTACCGGTCAACCGCCGGGTCACGGCTGGCTCTGCCACGAGCGTGATGTTACGGAATGCGCGCACATCACCGCACGACGGCGTATGCGGTCACCGGACGGGTGCGGTAAGGGTGCCCGTAGCATGAATGTGTGACGACCAGCGAGCCAACTCAGGTTCCCGACGTCGGTGCAGTGCGTGCCGCGCTCGCCCGCGTGGAGGATCCGGAGATCCACAAGCCGATCACCGATCTCGACATGGTCAAGAACGTGACCATCGGCGAGAACGGCGCCGTTCACGTGGAGATCTACCTGACGGTCTCCGGCTGTCCCCTCCGCGACAAGATCACCCGCGACGTCACCGCGGCCGTGTCCGAGGTCGAAGGTGTGCGCCACGTCACGGTCGAGATGGACGTGATGAGCGACCAGCAGCGCACCGAACTACGCCGCAAACTTCGCGGTGACGTGGAGGAACCGCGCATCCCGTTCGCCGAGCCGGGCTCGCTGACGCGGGTGTACTGCGTCGCGTCCGGCAAGGGCGGAGTCGGCAAGTCGAGCCTCACGGTCAACCTCGCGGTGGCGATGGCGCAGCGCGGGCTGTCGGTCGGCGTCGTCGACGCGGACATCTACGGCCACTCCGTGCCACGCATGCTCGGCGCCGACGGCCGGCCGACGCGGGTTGAGAAGATGATCCTCCCGCCCGAGGCCAACGGCGTGAAGGTCATCTCGATCGCCATGTTCACACAGGGCAACACCCCCGTCGTCTGGCGCGGCCCGATGCTGCACCGCGCGCTCCAGCAGTTCCTCGCCGACGTCTTCTGGGGCGACCTGGACGTCCTGCTCCTCGACCTCCCCCCGGGCACCGGTGACATCGCGATCTCGGTGGCGCAGCTGATCCCCAACGCGGAGATCCTCGTGGTCACCACGCCACAGCAGGCCGCAGCCGAGGTGGCCGAACGCGCCGGCGCGATCGCCATGCAGACCCGTCAGCGGCTGGCTGGCGTCATCGAGAACATGTCGTGGCTCGAGCTCCCGGACGGGTCCCGAATGGAGCCGTTCGGCTCCGGCGGCGGCACGGTGGTGGCCGAGTCGCTGTCAAAGTCACTGGGCGCCGACGTGCCGCTGCTGGGCAAGGTGCCGCTCGACCCGCGCCTACGCGAGGCCGGCGACAACGGCAAGCCACTCGTCACGGCAGAACCTGACGCCGAGGCGTCGAAGGTGCTGACGGATATCGCCGCCAGGTTGTCGACCCGCGCCCGCGGGCTCGCCGGCCGGATGCTCTCGGTGTCCCCCGCCTGAGCTCAGCTCCTCTCGCCCGGTACCAGGTCGAACGCGATCAGCTTCATCGCGTGCAGGAGGTCCTGCCCCGACGGCGCGGTCTCCGGATCGTTCAGCCACTGTGCCGCCAACCCGGCCAGCATCACCTGGTAGAACGCGCCGAGCTTCTCCGCCTCCTCGTCGTCTTCGGGAATTGTGCCGAACAGGTCGGCGAGCGCGATACGGGCCCGCCGGGTGTCGGCGGCGAACGACCTGCGGAGCTCCGGCTCACGCTCGAGCACGGCCAGAAGCTCGAAGTGGACAGCCCATAATTTCGACGACTCGCGGAACGACTCGATCACGCGCTCCCAGGTGACCACGAAGCGTTCGGCGTTCTCGTCCGCGGAGAACGTGCGCGTGTCCTTGAGGCCGGAGATCTCTTCCCCCCAGCGCTCCAGCGACAGCCGCAGCGCTGTCTTGAGCAGCTCCTCCTTCGACCCGAAGTGGTAGCCGATCGCGGCGAGGCTCACTCCGGCCGTCGAAGCGATGTCGCGCGCGGTCGTGCGCGCGTAGCCCTTGTCCACCAGGCAGCGCTCGGCGCCGTCCAGGAGTGCTTCCCGATTTCCCATGCCGTCAGCGTACCACTGTCTCACACAGTCGTGTCAGACATATGTGTTGCACATTTGTTCGATTCGAGTGTACGGTCGAAGACATGGGCGGCGCGCCGCGCAGCCGGGGGACTACAGACAGGAGGAGATCAGGTGGCGTCCGGATCGAAGGGAGCCTTGTCGCCGGCCGACGGGGTCGGGTCCTCATGCTTGGCCGGGGCAGGCGGCGCGGCCGGCGTAGGCGGCGCGGCCGGCGTAGGCGGCGTGTGGCCGTTGGCCTTGGTGTGGCCGTTGCCCGTGTCGACGTCCTCGAACAGGTGCTTGGTCACCGCGCGCCGCGGGTCGAAGTTGCGCAGCTGTTGGAGATCCTGCAGCGGCTTGCGGAGTTCCTCGAAGTCGTCGCCCATCTCCGAACGGAGCTGCTCACGGGCGCCGGTGGCGTATTCGCGGACCTTGCGAACGTTACGGCCGAGCCAAGCGGCGGCCGAGGGCAGGCGTTCGGGTCCGAGGATGAACAACCCCGCCACGACGAGGACGAGGATCTCGGCCCAGCCGATGCTGTCGAACACTGTGGCCTACCTCCGCCGCGCCAACGTCTCCGCTTTCCAGAGTAGCCAATCAATCCGACTGCAAGGTGACCCGAACCGTGAGCTCGCGACCGCTGCGTGCGAGCACCACCGGAACCTTCTCACCGACCTTGTGGGTCCGCACCGCGACGAACAGCTCGGCGACGTCGCCGATGGTCTTGTCGCCGACCTTGGTGATCACGTCGCCCTGCTGGATGCCGGCCTTCGCGGCCGCGCTGCCGTCCTTCACGTTCTGGACGCGGGCGCCGTCGGAGGTCTCGGCGGACACGGATGCCGCGTTCACGCCGAGGTCCGCGTGCTGCACCTGGCCATGGCGGATCAGCGTCTCAATGATCGGGCGCGCGTAGTCGATGGAGATGGCGTAGCCGAGACCGATGTTGCCGGTGCCGCCGTCCGCGCCCTGGAGGTTGGTGTTGATGCCGACCAAGGCGCCGGTGGAGTCGACCAGCGGGCCGCCGGAGTTGCCCCGGTTGATGGCCGCGTCGGTCTGGATGCCGTCGTAGATGGCCGGCTCGCCGTCGGCACCCGGCGAGACGACCGCCCGGTGCAAGGCGCTGACGATGCCCTGGGTGACGGTGTCGGCGAAGCCGAGGGGCGAGCCGATCGCGATCACGGTGTCGCCGACGGAGAGATCCGTGGAGCTGCCGAGCTGGAGCACGGTCGGGTTCGGCACGTCGATCTTGAGGACGGCGAGGTCGGTCTTGGGATCGCGGCCGACGACCGCCGCCTTCACGCGGGTGCCGTCGTTGAAGACCGCCGCGATGTCCTGTCCTTGCTCGACCGAGCCGCCGAGCGTGACCACGTGGTTGTTGGTGACGATGTAGCCGCGGCTGTCGATCACCGCGCCGGACCCGGAGCCACCGGAGTCGCCGACCTTCACCTCGACGGACACGACCGCCGGGCGGACGCGGTTGGAGATGTCCGCGACCGAGCCGGCCGGGCGTTCCTTGCCGGGGTCGACCTCCGCGAGCGTCACGTCGCTGTGCAGCGAGTCGCCGCTGCGCGCGATGAACCACCCGACCACGCCGCCCGCCCCGCCGATGAGCAACGCGATGAGCCCGAGCGTGAGCAACGCGGTGACCTTCACCCGCCGCCCGAAGATCAGCTCGGGCAGGCTGAGCAACTGCCCGGCGGGCCGGCTCTTCGGCTTCTTGCCGTCGTCGAGCTTGGCGTCCTCTGCGCCGAGCGCGGGCGGGCCGATGATCGCGCCCGCGGCGGGGTCGCGCCACGGATCCCTGGCCGCCTCGTCGTCCCACGGATCGACGCCGCCTGGCGCGTCCTCGTCGGGTGGGCGCTGCAGGACCTCGGTGTTGCCGGCCGGGCGACCGAAAGCGCTCGACAGCGACTCCGGGGGCGGTGGGGCGACCTTCATCTCGCTGAAGGCGGACCTGGCACCCGACGGACCGCCGGGCTGCGGCGAGAAGGCGCCGCTCACGCCCGCCGGGCGGCCGAACACGGCCGCGCTCGACGGGTCCACCTCGGGCCGGTGCAGCGGCCGGGGACCGAGCCGGGGACGGTCGGCGCCGTCGCCGTTCGGCTCGGGGGTCACCTGGTCGTTCATCGATCCCCAGCCTGCCGGATCAACGGTGAAGTAGCGGTGGGGTCAGCGGCCGGTGATGTGCTGGGCGACGAACCCCGCCTGCTGCACGCTGTTCACGCCCGCGGCGGGCCGGTTGGCGTTCGGCGGGGTCTGCTGCTCGGGCTCGTTTGCACCGCCGGCCGTGGTCGCCAGGGCGAGTGCGCCGAGCACGAGGCCGGACACGACGACGCCGGCACCCTGCGCGGCGCGACGTCCGGGCCTGCGGCCGAGGACCGCGCGCCCCTCACCGAGTTTGGCGGACGAGCCGAGAGGCGCGCTGGACCCAAAAGGGGCCGACGCCGCCGGCATCTGATCGGGCTTCTGCACGACGACCAGCTGGCCGTCGTCGGTCATCGCGAGACCGTCGGGCGTCGAGGGGACGTCGACCTGCTGGGGAATGGCGCGCAGCGTGGCAAGCAATGCCGCCGGCACGACCGGCGCGTCGGCAGCCTGGACCGCGGAAGCGGCCTGGCGCTGAGCGATGACGTCCGCGAGGCACTGCGAGCACCTGGCCATGTGTGCGGCGGCCCGGTCGTGCGCCGTCGGCGAGAGCTCGCCATCGACGAACGCGACCACCGCATCCGGCAGAAGATGCTGTTCGGACAGACCCCAACCGCGCTCGTCGGTCACGACCTACCCTCCGATACCAGTTCCCGGCGCCGCTCCAGCGATGCGCGCAGAGCCTGCCGCCCTCGGTGGATCCTGCTTCGAACAGTACCCAACTTCACGCCCAGGGTTGCGCCGATCTCCTCGTACGACAGGCCTTCGACGTCACACAACACCACGGCGGCCCGGAACTCGGGCGGCAGCTCGTCCAACGCCTCCTGCAGGTCGGGGTCGAGATGAGTCTCCGCGTAGACCTGCTCGGGGCTCGGGTCGTCGCCCGCGAGGCGATCGGTGTCCTCGGGAAGCCCTTCCATGCGCAGCCGCGAGCGGCGGCGCGCCATGTCCAGGAAAAGGTTCGTGGTGATGCGGTGCAGCCAACCCTCGAACGTGCCCGGCTTGTAGTTGGACAAGGACCGGAACACGCGGATGAAGGTCTCCTGGGTGAGGTCCTCGGCGTCGTGCGCGTTGCCGGTCAGCCGGTACGCGAGCCGGTAGACGCGGTCGGCGTGCTCCCGCACGACCTCGTCCCACGACGGCGGGGTCCAGTTGGACTGCTCGTCGAGCTGCACTGGCTGCGCCTCGGCCACGGCCGTTGCGGTCGGGTGCGTGTGCATCGAGCGGGTAGCCACCTCCCCGGGGCTGTCTGCCCCATCGCTCTGCTCAACGTCGAAGTCCGTCATCGTGTTCCCACCCTCGGCATCCCTGTGTCGGATCACCACCGATTACCCCCTGTCCACAGCACTCCACATGGATAATCGGTCACCCGGGTGTGAACGTAGTGAGAGCTGCCTGAGAGCCTCCTGAGAAACGAACGCGTCTTCGCGGTCGCCGCGTTCACCGATTCCTCTCGGACAACGCTAATCTCACACTCCGTGGCATCCGATACGCCGACGATCGACTCGGACGCGCTCAACGCGTACGTCGAGGGTTACCTCACCGAGGACGACACGCTCGCCTCGGCGCGCGCCCGCGGCGTCGAGCTGGGCTGCCCGCCGATCTCCGCCGGTGGCGGCGCCGCGCTGCGGTTCCTGGCCACCGCGCTGCAGGCGAAGGCGGTCGTGGAGATCGGCACCGGCGCCGGCGTGAGCGGGCTGTACCTACTTCGCGGCATGGCCTCCGAGGGCGTCCTGACTTCCATCGACGTGGAGCCCGAACACCAGAACGCGGCCAAGCGGGCGTTCACCGACGCGGGCATGGGTCCCGGCCGTACGCGGTTGATCATGGGCCGGGCGCTGGACGTGCTGCCCCGGCTCACCGAGGAGGCCTACGACCTGCTGTTCGTCGACGCGGCGAAGCCGGAGTACCCGACCTACCACGAGCAAGGCGTGCGGTTGCTGCGCCCGGGTGGGGTGATCGCGTTCGACAGCGTCCTGTGGTCCGGCCGGGTCGCCAACCCGGCCCGGCGGGATGCCGAGACAGTGGCCCTGCGCGAGGTCGCGCGAGCAGTGCGGGAGGACGACCGGTTGGTTCCGGTGCTGCTGCCGCTGGGCGACGGCCTGCTGGTCGCCGCGAAGGCGCACTGACCGGGCTCAGCAGGGCGTTAGCTGTCCGCCGACGCGACGAACCCGCCCACGGCCAGCCCGGCCGCGAGACCCAGCACGACCACGGCCCAGCCCCCGCCGGTGATGTGCGACTCGCCCGTCCACCAACCCCACAGCGCGGCCGTGACCACGGCGAACGGCGCGAACGCCACTAGGCCGGCGATGATCCCGGCGCCCAGCCGCAGGTTGCCGAAGCGCTTGTGTCCCGTCTCCTGGCCGACCTGGCTCATCTGCCACATCGAGCGGTACGGGTCGGACTGCTGCGGCGGCGGCACCGGCTGCTGGGGCACCTGCTGGTACGGCTGCTGATACGGCTGCTCCGGCGGCTGTCCGGGGTCCATGTGACGACGGTAAACGCCCGAACCTCGCCAGGGTGGGCGAAACCGGTTACTCCACCCGTTCGCCCTTGCCGAGCACGACCACGCCACCAGGGCTCACCGTGTGCCGCTCGCGGTCCGCGCCGAGGTCGACGCCGATCTGGGCACCGTCGGCGACCGTGACGTTCTTGTCGAGGATCGCGCGGCGCACGACCGCGCCCTTGCCGATCCGGACACCCGGCAGGAGCACGCTGCCCTCGACGGACGCGCCGTCCTCGATCTGGACGTCCGAGCTGATCACCGACTCACGCACGGACGCGCCGGAGATGATCGAGCCCGGGCCGACCATCGACTCGACCGCCGAGCCGGAGTTCACGAACTTCGCCGGCGGCAGCGGCGGCGTCGCCGTGCGGATCGGCCAGCGCTGGTTGTACAGGTTGAACACCGGGTGCACGGAGACGAGGTCCTGGTGGGAGTCGTAGTAGGCGTCGAGCGTCCCGACGTCGCGCCAGTAGCCGCGGTCCCGCTCGGTCGCGCCGGGCACCTCGTTGTCGTCGAAGTCGTAGACCATCGCGCTGTCGTTGCCGACCAGCATCGGGATGATGTCGCCGCCCATGTCGTGCATCGACTCGGGGTTGGCCGCGTCCGCACGCAGCGCCTCGAGCAGCACGTCGGTGCGGAACACGTAGTTGCCCATCGACGCGAAGGTGACTTCCGGGTCGTCGGGCACGTGCGGCGGCTCGGCCGGCTTTTCGAGGAACCGCGTGATCCGGCCCTGGGCGTCGGTGTCGATGCAGCCGAACGCCTTGGCCTCGGTGCGTGGCACCCGGATACCGGCCACGGTCACGCCCGCACCGGAGTCCACGTGCTGGGCGACCATCTGCGACGGGTCCATCCGGTACACGTGGTCCGCGCCGAACACGACGATCTGGTCGGGCCGCTCGTCGTACACGAGGTTCAGCGACTGGAAGATCGCGTCCGCGCTGCCGGTGTACCACCGCGGGCCGAGTCGCTGCTGCGCCGGCACCGGGGTGATGTACTGGCCGAGCACGCTGGACAGCCGCCAGGTCGTGGAGATGTGCCGGTCCAGCGAGTGGGACTTGTACTGGGTCAGCACGCACAGCCGGTGGTAGCCGCCGTTCACGAGGTTCGACAGCACGAAGTCGATGAGGCGGTAGTTGCCGCCGAACGGGACCGCCGGTTTCGCCCGGTCCGCCGTCAGCGGCCAGAGTCGTTTCCCCTCACCACCGGCGAGGACGATGGCAAGCACGTGCGGCTGGCCGTTCACGAGCCGACCCTAACCGCGGGACGGCATACGCGGCTACCTTGGCCAAATGCACGTTGGCTTGCTGACCCGTGAATGGCCGCCCGAGGTCTACGGCGGTGCGGGGGTGCACGTCGAGTTCCTCGTGCCACGACTGCGCGAGCTCATCGACGTCGACGTGCACTGCTTCGGGGCGCCGCGCGGCACCGAGGGCGTGCACTCGCACAACCCCGCACCCGGCCTCGACCACGCGAACCAGGCACTGCGCACGCTGTCGGCCGACCTGTCGATCACGGCCGCCGTCGACGGCCTCGATCTGGTCCACTCGCACACCTGGTACGCGAACCTGGCCGGACACCTGGCCAAGATCCTCTACGGCATCCCGCACGTCATCACCGCGCACTCGCTCGAGCCGCGCCGGCCGTGGAAGGCCGAGCAGCTCGGCGGTGGCTACCGGCTCTCTTCGTGGGTGGAGAAGACCTGCTACGAGGCGGCCGACGCGATCATCGCGGTCAGCTCCGGCATGCGCGACGACGTCCTCGACTGCTACCCCACGCTCGACCCGGAGCGGGTGAAGGTGGTGCGCAACGGAATCGACGCGACGGCGTACCACCCGGTGACCGAGGACGACGCGCTGCTGCACTACGGCGTCGATCCGGACCGGCCGATCGTGGTGTTCGTCGGGCGGATCACGCGGCAGAAGGGGGTCGGACACCTGATCGCCGCGGCGCACCAGATGGACCCGGCCGCGCAGCTGGTGCTGTGCGCGGGCGCGCCGGACACTCCCGAGATCGCCGAGGAGACCACGGCCGCGGTGTCCGAGCTGGCCTCCGCCCGACCGGGGGTGATCTGGCTCCAGAAGATGCTGCAGCCGGCCGAGGTCCGCCAGCTGCTGAGCCACGCCACGGTGTTCGTCTGCCCGTCGGTCTACGAGCCGCTGGGCATCGTCAACCTCGAGGCCATGGCGTGCGGGACCGCGGTGGTCGCGTCGGATGTCGGGGGCATCCCCGAGGTGGTCGACGACGGACGGACGGGGTTGCTCGTGCACTACGACCCGGACGACGAGGCGGTCTTCCGCGCCGGGCTCGCGGAGGCCGTCAACAGCGTGCTCTCCGATCCCGAGCGGGCGCGCCGGATGGGCGCGGCCGGCCGGGAGCGCGCGGAGACGGAGTTCTCATGGGCGATCGCGGCCGAGCGGACCGTCGAGGTGTACCGCTCGGTCCTACCCTGAGATACCACCGGATGATCTCCGGCCTAAATCGGGGATCTTCCTGAGAGCGGGTTCAGCAATCTGCGGCTAGCTTGGCGTCGTGGCGACATCATTGCTGGTCAGAGGTCCGGTACGCGTCCGGTTGGCACGGTTCACCGTGGCATCCGTGATCGCGACCGGGATCAGCCAGCTGGTGCTGCTGACCGTCTACTGGGCCGGCCTTTCCGACGCGGCCGCGGCCAGCACGCTCGCCTTCCTCGTCGGCTCGGTGCCGCACTTCCTGATGGTCCGCTACTGGGCCTGGCGCGACACCGATCCCGGCCGTCTGCGCCACCAGCTGACGACGTACTTCACGGTCACGCTGGTCGGCGGCATCACGTCGATCGCGCTCACCACGCTCGCCGAGGTCTTACTCCTGCCGCTCGTCGGCGGCCAGGGCTGGCGGGCGGTAATGCTGACGCTGACCTACCTCGCCGCGAGCGGGCCGGTGTTCCTGGCCAAGTTCACGCTGTTCGACCGCGCCTTCGCGGGCCGGGCTCAGCGTGCGTACGACGCCACGAGCTCGACCAAGGTCCGCGCCGCGAACCCGGTCGCGCCGGTGGTGACCTCGTCGTAGGTCCGGTCCGAGCGGGCCGGGCCGGCGATGTCCATGTGCGCCCAGGGCAGGCCTTCGGTGAACTCGCGCAGGAACATCGCCGCGGCGATGCCGCCCGGTCCGGGCGGGCACTGCCGCACGTCGGCGATGTCGCTGCGCACGGACTCGGCGAACTCGTCCCGCACCGAGCCGGAGTCGGTCGACAACGGCATGCGCCACCAGTTCTCGCCCGCACGTTCGCCCGCGTCGAGCACGCGAGCCGCGACGTCGTCGTCGCTCGCGAACAACCCGCCGGTGCGCAGGCCGAGCGAGATCTTCATCGCGCCGGTCAGCGTGGCCACGTCGACCAACAGGTCCGGCGACAGGTTGCGGACGGCGAAGGCCAGCGCGTCGGCCATGACCATCCGGCCCTCGGCGTCGGTGTTGGTCACCTCGGTCGTGCGGCCGCCGTAGTGCCGGACGACGTCGCCGGGACGGTAGGCGGACCCGGACATGTGGTTCTCCGCGCACGGCACGAGGGCGGTCAGCCGCACGTCCAGCCCGAGCCGGCCGATGGCTTCGACGGCGGCGATCACCGCGGCGCCACCGGCCATGTCGGTGCGCATGAGGTGCATGCCGTCGGCGGGCTTCACCGAGATGCCGCCGGTGTCGAACGTGATCCCCTTGCCGACGAGCACGACGTGTGGGGCGCGGCGCCTGCCACTGGTGAGCTGGACCAACCGCGGCGGACGCGTTGAACCGCCACCGACGGCGAGCACGCCGCCGAACCCGTGCTGTGCGAGCCAGTGGTGGTCCCGCACGGTCGCGTCGACGCCAGGGGCCCGGCCGGCGGTGCGAGTCGCCATCCGCGCGAGCCAGGCCGGGTCCTTGACGTTCGACGGCGTGTTGGCGAGGTCCCGCGCAAGCCCGGTCGCGGCGGCCATGACCGCCGCCCGGTTCGCCACCGCCTCGACCTCGGCCTTGGCCTCAGCGACGACGAGCCGGACCGTGCGTGCCCGCGGCTTGCCGGGCTCACCGGTCACAGCGAAGGTGTAGCCGCCCAGACGTAGACCCCGTACCAGCTCGGCGACCTGGTCCTCATCGGCGTCCGGCGGCAGCTCCACCTGTAGATGCCGCTCCGCGGCCGGGCCCCCGTCCTCGAGCCGGCCGTTGTGTGCTCTGATCAGCGCCGCTCCCGCGGCGCGCCACTGGTCGGGCTCGCCGTCCCCGATCCCGGCGACCCAGCGCACGGCCGAGCCCACCGGGCCGGGCTGGACCTCCCCGACCTTGCCGGTGAGCGCGACCGTCGCCATCCACTCATCGGACAGCTCCCCGGCTCGCGTGACCGGCGTCGGCACCGGATCCCCGGAGCGGCACAACACCGCGAGCGGGGCGGCCCGGCGTGCAGCGGTGCTCACCTCGACCTCGGGAAGTGCCGTCGGCAAAGCGGGTACCGACATGGCTAGGTCCTCCAGACTCGACGAAGCGCTACCCGGCGGCTCTCACGACGCCCTCCACTCTGGACAGCGTCAGCCGGCCGCGGCCTTCAACGCGTCACCGAGGGCGCTTGCCTCTTCCGCCGACATCTCGACGACGAGGCGTCCGCCACCCTCGAGCGGGACGCGCATCACGATGCCCCTACCCTCCTTGGTCACCTCGAGGGGACCGTCACCGGTCCGGGGCTTCATGGCCGCCATAGCGTGCTCCCTCCGTCATAGCCTGCCGACTCCGGCCGGGCCGACCGGGCCGAAGCCGGTGACATTCTCCCCTATGGCATCTCGGCGGTGAAATCGAACCGATCAACTGCGTGTCGATGACCGGCCGTTATGCGACGGAACCCACTGGCGCCGGCCGGTGCGGGGCTGGGACACTCGAACATCGTGCGAGCCAGGTCCGCGCTGTTCGACGTGTACGGCAGCTACCTCCGAGCGCGAGGTGGCTCGGCCGCGATCGCCGCGTTGGTGCGCCTGCTCGAACCGCTGGGCTTCGAGGCACCCGCCATCCGGACGGCCGTGTCCAGAATGGTGCGTCAGGACTGGCTGCGCCCGGTGCGGCTCGCGGACGGCCCCGGATACGCGCTGACCAGGCGCGCCGAACGCCGGCTCGACGAGGCCGCGATGCGGATCTACCGCACCAATCCCTCCACTTGGGATGGTCGCTGGCAGGTCCTCGTACTCGAGGAACTGCCGACCCGCAGCGCGCGCGAGCGGCTCGACTCGTCGCTGCGGCTGCTGGGCTACGGCCCGCTCGGACCGACGACGTGGGTCACGCCGCGGCCGTCGGCCGAACTCGACGAGACCCTCGAAGCGGAGGGCCTGGCCGGCCGGTCGTTCCACGGCGAGCACGACGGCGACGACGCCGAACTCGCTGCGCGGGCGTGGGACCTTGAGTCGCTCGGCGCCGACTATGCCGATTTCGTGACCGAGTGGCTACCGGTGGTTTCCGCTGTGGACGGCTCGGTGCCGGCCGAGGCATTCGCCGCGTCGCAGCGGCTGCTGCACGCGTGGCGCAAGTTCCTGTTCCGCGATCCCGGCCTGCCGGAGTCGCTGCTGCCCGTGGACTGGCCGGGCACCGAGGCAGCGCGGTTCTTCGACCGGGAGACCGCGCGGCTCGCGCCGGCGGCGGAGGCCTTCCTCTCCGACTGTCTCAACCGAGGTACGCGCACGAAGTCGAGCGCCTGATCATCTGGAGGTAGCACGTCTTGGCAGCACTGCTGGTCGACGACCGTGACGGGGTCCGCACGCTGACTCTGAACCGGCCGGAGGCGTACAACTCGCTGACCGTAGAGCTCAAGGAGCTGCTGCTGGCCGCGCTGATCGAGGCGGCCGCGGCGCCGGAGGTCCGGGCGGTGGTGCTGACCGGGGCGGGAAAGGCGTTCTGCGCCGGGCAGGACCTGAAGGAGCACGTGGCCGCGCTGCGGTCCGACGATCCCGCCCCGTTCCGGACGGTGGCCGAGCACTACAACCCGATCGTGCGAGCCCTGACCGGCATGCCGAAGCCGGTGATCGCCGCGGTCAACGGCACGGCGGCGGGCGCGGGAGCGTCGTTCGCGTACGCCTGCGACCTGCGCATTGCCGGCGAGTCGACCAAGTTCCTGATGGCCTTCGCGACGATCGGCCTCACCGCGGACTCCGGCGCGTCGTGGACCCTGCCGCGCTTGATCGGCTACGGCCGCGCGATGGAGATGATGCTGCTGGCGAAGCCGGTCACGGCCGAGCGCGCGCTGGAGCTGGGCATGGTCACCCAGGTCGTGCCGGACGCCGACGTACTTTCGACGGCAGTGGATCTCGCCGCCCGCATGGCCGCGGGCCCGACCACCGGCTACGCCAAGATCAAGGAAGCCCTGCTGACAGGGGCGGGCGCGGACCTGGAAACGGCCCTGGAGACGGAAGGTGCGGGCCAGACGATCTTGGGCGCAACAGCCGACCACCGCGAGGCAGTGGACGCCTTCGTGGAAAAACGAACCCCGATATTCCTGGGCCGCTGACCCGGTTATCCACAACGCCCCGACTTATCCACAGCAACCCGCCGACGCCTCCTTTTGTCAGGGCCCCCCGGTAGGCTGACGGTCACGAGGGGTGCCCCCGGAGAGGGTGGGGGTTTTCGGTACTTGAGTTCTGCACGCGCGCGTGCGCGTGGGAGCTTTTGTTGTTCCTGGCTTGAGTTGTGCACAGTGCGCTGGTTTGGGTGCGGGAATTGTCGGCGGAGCTCGGTACGCTGGATTTCGGGGGCCGGGGGCCACGGGCGGTCCGCCCGCCGAGCTACCGAGGTTGGCTGAAAGGCAACGCGACTTCCTGAGGATGCGCTATGCGCGATGGCTGCCGAGGTGAACCCGTGGGAAACATGGCGACTTCGGTGCTGGGGTAACGCACGTCGCGGCCATCGAGATTGGGACCCGCGAGGAAGGCCGGAACCTCTTCAGGTCGGCGCTACGCGCGAGTCGGGCGAACACGGCGGCTTCTTGAACTGGCGGAGGAACGAGTCGACTCCTTCAGGCGGGTGGCCAGGCGCCGAGAAATCTCAGTGAAGCGCCGGACTATTTCGTTTCCGGCTTTTCCACCGACGCCAACGCTTTTTCGATGCGTTCGCGGGCGCCGGCCAGGTGGCGGTCGCAGATGCGTGCGAGTTCCTCGCCCCGTTCCCACAGCGCCAGGGAGTCCTCCAGGGACAGCCCGCCGGTTTCCAGCTTCGCCACCACCTCCGCCAGTTGGTCGCGTGCCTGCTCGTAGTCCAGCTCTTCCGTCACTGGGCGGGGGTCTCCAATCGGCTGTGGGAGTTCACCAGTACGGCGGCCACGGCCTGGTCGTAGCCGACGAACGCCTCGGCGAACTCGGCGCCGTCGCGTTCGTCGACCGCTTCCTCTATGCGGACGAGCTCGCCGGTCACGCGCTCGCGATGCTGCGAACCGCGGCCGAACCACCAGCGGGTGCCGGCATAGTCGAGCGTCGCCTCGGTCAGTTCGCGTAGGCGGGCCGGGAGGTCGCGCCTGCCGGGGGCATCGCAACCGGCGCAGAGGGCCGCCCAGCACTCGGCCGCGGCGGCGTCCGCCAGGTGGGCGCGGGCGCGGACCTGTTCCGCCGACGCCCGCAGTGCCGGCATGTCCGTCGTCGCGCGGGCCAGCGCGTACGTCGCGTTGATGGTCATCGGCAGGAAGGTCGGCTCACGTTCCAGTCTCGGCACCGCTACCTCCAGTCGCGCTCGTCACCCCGGACACGGTCGCGTGCACCGAACCGTCCGAGACACGCACCCGGAGCCGGGTCCCCTCCGACGCCTCTTCGGTCGAGCGGAGCACCCGCGGGGTTCCGTCCTGGTCCACCCGCTGTACAACCGCATACCCGCGGGCAAGCGTGGCTGCTGGCCCCAACGTCGTCAAGCGGGCGCGGGTGTGGTCGAGGGCGGATCGTTCCGTTGCCACGCGGCTTGCCACCGCCCGGCGGGCTCGGTCCACAAGCGAGCTGACCTGCGCACCTCGCTGCTCGAGCGGTGTCAGCGGGTCGCTCAGGACCGGCCGGCTGCACAGAGCGTCGAGAAGGCGGCGCTCACGATCCACCCAGCCGTGGAGCGCGCGGCGTGCCCGATCGCGCAGCTGGTTCACCCGAGTGGACTCCTCCGCGATGTCGGGCACCACCCGCTTGCCCGCGTCGGTCGGCGTCGAGCAGCGCACGTCGGCCACATGATCGAGCAGCGGCGTGTCCTGCTCGTGGCCGATCGCGGACAGCACCGGCGTACGACAGTCGGCGACGGCACGCAGCAACGTCTCGTCGTTGAACGGCAGCAGGTCCTCCACGCTGCCGCCGCCGCGGGCGATCACGATCACCTCGACGTTCCCGTCTCTATCCAAAGCGGACAGCGCGTCGACGATCTGCGGGACGGCGAGTGCGCCCTGTACGGCGACGTTCTCCACCCGGAACCGGACCGCCGGCCACCGCGCGCGGGCGTTGGTCAGCACGTCCTTCTCCGCCGCCGACGCGCGGCCGGTGATCAGGCCGATGGTGTTCGGCAGGAACGGCGGCCGCCGCTTGCGCCGCGGGTCGAACAGGCCTTCCGCGGCGAGGAGCTTGCGCAGCCGCTCGATGCGGGCGAGCAGCTCGCCGATGCCGACCGCGCGGATCTCGTCGGCCCGCAGGCTCAGCGTGCCGCGGCCGATGAAGAACGCCGGCCGCGCGTGCAGGATCACGCGGGTGCCGTCGGTCAGCGGCTGCTCGCGCAGCAGCGCGGTCGTGCACGTGACGGTCATCGACACGTCGGCCGCGGGATCGCGCAGCGTGAGGAACGCTGTGCCGGTGCCGGGCCGGTTCGAGATCTGCGTGACCTGGCCCTCGACCCAGATGTCACCGAGCCGGTTGATCCAGTCCGCGATCTTGCGCGCCACCGTCCGTACCGGCCACGGCCGCTCGGGCGTGGTGCTCGGCTCACTCACTGCTGATCGCGCACCGTGGCTATCCGGCGGGTCAGCATGCCGACGAACGACGGCCGGTTGGCGTTCGCGCGCTCGTACTCCAGCAACTCCGTGAGTTCGGTCACGGAGAACCGGCGCAGGCGCGCGCGCAGCTGGGGCAGAGACAGGTCGTCGTAGCTCTCGGCCTCGGCGACGGACTCCGTGGCGGACTCCGTGGCGTGGACCTGCGACTCCTCCGCGAGCGCGCGCTCCTCGGCACCCCACGGATCCTCGGAACGGAAGCCGTTGTTGCTGGTCAGGTCCGCTTCGGCGGCCTGCTCGCCGACCCGGTCGAACGCGGACGGCTTGCTGAAGTCGTACCGGTCACCATCCTGCTCGAGATCCTCGTCGAAGGTCGCCCACTCCGGCGTCTCCTCGACCGGGCGCAACGAGGAGAGCACCTCGTCGCCGCGAATGGCCAGCTCGGTGACCTGTTGCTGCACGCGCATCGAGACCTGTAATGCCTGGCTCGCGACGGTCACGGGCAGGCCGGCGAGCTTGGCGGGCAGGGTGCGCGCTTGCTCCACGGCGGTGACGGCGAGCCCGGCCGCGACACGTACCGGAAGCGGGAGTGACTTCATGGTGCCTAGCCTGCCGCAGACCGGGCGATCTGCCTACTGACGAGTCCGGTACGTACGCTGGATGCCATGACCAAGCGAGTTCTGCTGGCCAAACCCCGTGGCTACTGCGCGGGCGTGGACCGTGCCGTGGTGACCGTCGAGAAGGCGCTGGAGACCTACGGCCCGCCGGTGTACGTGCGCAAGGAGATCGTCCACAACCGGCACGTCGTCGAGACGCTGACCGAACGCGGCGCGATCTTCGTCGACGAGGCCGACGAGGTGCCTGAGGGTGCGCTCGTGGTCTTCTCCGCGCACGGCGTGGCGCCCGCGGTGCACGACCAGGCGGCGGCGCGTCAGCTGCGCACGATCGACGCGACCTGCCCGCTGGTCACGAAGGTGCATCAGGAGGCCAAGCGGTTCGCACGCGACGACTACGACATCCTGCTGATCGGCCACGAAGGACACGAGGAGGTCGAAGGCACCTCCGGCGAGGCGCCTACGCACATCCAGCTGGTGGACAGTCCCGAGGACGTCGACCGCGTCACCGTGCGCGATCCGGCCAAGGTGGTCTGGCTGTCGCAGACCACGCTGTCGGTCGACGAGACGATGGAGCGCGTCGACCAGCTGCGCTCGCGGTTCCCCGAGCTCCAGGACCCGCCGTCGGACGACATCTGCTACGCGACGCAGAACCGGCAGGTCGCGGTGAAGGCCATGGCGTCCGAGTGTGACCTGGTGCTCGTCGTCGGCTCGCGCAACTCGTCGAACTCCAAGCGGCTCGTCGAGGTGGCGCTGCAGGCGGGCGCCTCGGCGGCATACCTCGTCGACTACGCGCGCGAGGTCGACCCCGCCTGGCTCGACGGCGTGTCGACGGTCGGCGTGACCAGCGGCGCCTCGGTGCCGGACGTGCTCGTGATGGAGCTCCTGGCGTGGCTCGCCGAGCGCGGCTGGGCCGACGTGCACGAAGTGACCACCGCGAACGAGAAGGTGGCGTTCGCCCTACCCCGCGAGCTGCGGAAGGCTCTCAAGGAAAGCGTTCGCTGACGCGGTTTACCGGAACGGGTCCTGGTCGCGGCGCGGCTTGCGCGTGCCGCGGTCACCGGGATCGCGACGGGACCGGTCGTCCTTGCGCGGGCGCTCCGACGACGTGTCGCGGCGCCGCGCCGGCGGGTCCGCGTCCCGGGAGCGACCCCGGGCCGCGCGAGACGCGCGGTCGGCACCGCGCGAGTCGCTCGACCGGTCCGGGCGACGGCCGTATCCGCGGCCGTCTGGACGATCCGAGTCGGGGTCGGGGCGGCCGCGGCCGCCCCGGTCGGACCTGCCTCGGCCCACGTCGGGTTCTCCCCGGCGACCGCTTCGGCGCGGCTCGTCCTCACGCTCGCGGCGGCCGGCAGCCCCGCGGGTGCCACGACGCTCGCCGGGATCGCCACGACGTTCACCGGGATCACCACGGCGCTCACGCCGGGCCGCATCGGCACCGCGACGCGACTCGCCACGTGACTCCCCACGCGCATCGGGCCGGCGCCTGGGCCGGTCCTCCGGCGCGTCGAAGTCGAGGCCACCCGGGTCCTCGCGACGGGCACGTCCGCCTGCCGCACGACGCTCCTCGCGGCCCGGCCGCGGCCCCAGGTCGGGGTCGCGCTCGCGCCACATGCGGAACAGCCCGATAGCCACGGTGGCTCCGGTGGTGCCGGCCATCGTCGGGAAGTTGCTGGTCAGCGGCAACGCCACGGAGAAGATCAGCGACTTCAACCCGCCGCCACCGGTGTCCGGCGCCAGCAGGACGACCGCGGCGACCGCGGTGACCGCGAAGACCAGTGGCGGCTGGACCATCGGACCGAACAGGCTGCTCCGGCGCACCAGGCAGATCGCCGCCAGGCAGCCGACGATGTACGCCCCCTGGTACACGCGCCCCAGCGAATCCTGGCGCTGCATGTCGAAGGCCGCGGCAATAGCCGCCAAGCCGAAGGCGAGCAGAACGGCACCCCACCATGGCAGTCCACGAGACTTGCCGAAGATGGAGCGTTCGTCCCACGCCGGCTCGGCGTCTTCTTCAGGATCGCTCCGGCGATCGCGGGTCGCGGTCACGAGAGCACACGTTAGTAGGTCGGAGGACACCGACGTTCACCGTTCTGGAAACGCCGCCGCCGACTACACCCCGAGATGTGAACCGGAACACAACCCGCCTACTGTCCGCTGCCAAGGACTCGACACGGGATCTATTGAGTTGTCAGAGGTCGGCGGTTCGCTGACACCTCCTCTTCGGACATATCGCCCACCCGCATTGGATGTGATCATCACGCGGTGTATGCGCTTTATTCGGCAAAATCTTTCGCTTTAGCGCAGCCCTTCGGCCCGGCATCCACCACCGGTTCGCCCAGCCCCTTCCCGCCGGCCGGCCCACGCCGACCGGAGGGGCGGCGCGTCGTGCGGCGGCCCGGTCGTCCGACCAATCGGCTCAGAACGGCACCTCCGGCTCCATGGGCTCGACCGGGTCCCGCACGGCGCCGTTGATCACGACCTCCTCGGATCGGCGTACCGCGGCGAGCGGCGTCGGCACGGCGGCCGCGTCGGTCAGCGGGCCGACGGCGGTCGCGAACTGGGTGAGCGCGTCCAGCTCGCGACGGCGCGCCTGCAGGAACCGCTGCAGGTGCGTGCTCGATACGTTGACCGCGTCGATCGCGCCCTCGGCCGCCCGGTGCGCGGCGGCCGCGTGCCCGCGCACCGCCTCGATGTCCTCGACCAGCACGCGCTCGCTCGCCGCGAGCATCGCCGCCGACGCGATCACCGCGAAGCCGGTCGGGCCGCACACGAACACGCGACGGTCGAGCAGCCACCGAAGCAGGTCCGGGTCGGCGTCCATGGCGGCCACGACCGCGGCGTCCGACGGGACGAACATGACCGTCCCGTAGATCGCGTCGGCCCAGCGCTGGTAGCCCTTGCCGGCGAGCTCCGCGGCGCGCGAGCGGATGTTGCGGACGTGCACGCGCAGCGCGTCCAGCCGCTCCTCGGCGTCCTCGGTCTCGACCGCCTCGATCCAGCAGGCGATCGACATCTTCGCGTCGACCGGCACGCGCCGGCCGTCGCCGACGAGCAGCAGCATGTCCGGGCGCACCGAACCACCGCCGCCGACGTCGGTCTGCACGGTGAAGTGCAGACCCTCCCGCAGCCCGAGCGAGCGCGCC
>NZ_DATBKY010000055.1:0-2664 GCF_036555685.1 Actinophytocola sp.
CTCGCGCTCCTGGCTCAGGTGCGTTCGTGGTTCGAGGACCTGCAGCCGTGGATCGACTGGCACTACACGCAGGTGGCGCTCCTCGATGGCGCCACGAACACTGTCAAGGAGTGGGCGATGCTCGGCTCGACCACGATGATCTGGATCGTCCTTCCCCTCGTCATCGGACTGCTGTCCCTGCGCCGCTCCGAGGTCAAGTAGTCGCACACACGGGCGGCGCTCTCGCCGGCCCCAACGACTGGTGGGCCGACCATCACGACGTCGCCTTGACAGCGTCTCGACCGGCGGGCCGGACCGTTGGTGTGCTGGTCAGAAGGTGTGGGCGCGGCTGGGTTCGAACCAGCGACCCCCCGCTTGTAAGGCGGGTGCTCTTCCACTGAGCTACGCGCCCGCTCGGTACGGGCGAATGGGAGGGTACCGGGCGGGCGCGGCGGACGTGGCTGGTCGTAGGGTCAGCGGGTGAGCACGCGACGGCCGCGGGTGGCGCGGGTGGCGGCCCTGATCCTGCTGGGGCTGGTGCTCGGTGGTGCCTGCGGCGCGGCGGGCGTGTGGCAGTGGCACCGGTTCGGGCAGAAGAAGACCGCGGACGACGAGCTGCGGGCGGCGGCGCGGCAGCCGGTGGCGCCGCTGGACGAGGTCCTCGCCCCGGGCCGGCCCGTGGACGACACGATCCGGTTCCGTACCGTCACCGCAACCGGCCGGTACGACGGGGCGCGGCAGCTGCTCGTGCGGCAGCGGCAGGTGAACGACACGCCAGGTTTCCTGGTGCTCACGCCGCTTCAGACGACGTCGGGACGCACGCTGTACGTCGACCGCGGCTTCGTGCCGGTCACCGGGGCGGCGACGCTGACGCCGAACGTGCCGGATCCACCGGCCGGACAGGTGCAGCTGACGGTCCGGGTGCTGCCCAGCGAGGACGGCGGGCTCGGCACCGGCCTGCCCGCCCGGCAGATCGAGCGCATCGACGTCCCCGAGCTGGCCGCGCGGGACGGCGTCCAGGCCTACCCGGCGTACGTCGAGCTGATCTCCTCGACCCCGGCGCAGCAGGGCCTGGTCGCGCTGCCGCCGCCGGACCTGACCAACCCGGCCGGCGGCGCGTACGTCGCCCAGCACCTGGCGTACGTGGTGCAGTGGTTCCTGTTCAGCGCGTTCGCGCTGGCCGGGCCCGTGGTGCTGCTGCTGCTCGACCGGCGGGCCCGACGCCGCGAGCCCGGGCCGAGGCCGCCCGAGCCCGCTCCGGCGCCGGCACCCAGCGCGCCGACCGCGCCGACCGCGCCGACCGCGCCGACCGCCTAGGCGGGCAGGTCCGCCATCGCCGAGTGCCACACCGATTGGTCGCGCTTCTCCCCCGGTTGGTTCACCTCGACGAACACGACCTTGCCCGACTTGTCGATGAGGAACGTGCCGCGGTTGGCCATGCCGGCCACGTCGTTGAACACCCCGTACCGCTTGGCGACCTCGCCGTGCGGCCAGAAGTCCGACACCAGCGGGAACAGGTAGCCCTCCTGCGCCGCCCAGCTCTTCAGCGCGAACGGGTGGTCGACGCTGATGCCGATCACCTGCACGTCCTCGTCCTCGAAGCGCGGCAGCTCGTCGCGGACCTGGCACAGCTCGCTCGTGCAGATGCCGCTGAACGCGAACGGGAAGAAGACGAGCAGCACGCTCTTCTTCCCGCGGTACGAGCTCAGCGTCACCTCCTCGCGGTTCTGGTCGCGAAGGGTGAAGTCGGGGGCCTCCTGGCCGACCTCGACCGCCATAGGGGTGTCCTCCTCGCCGGATCATGCCGGGATGTCCGGCACCATGGGCAGCATGTCACGCCCCGGTCGGGCCGGTCTGGCCAGCCTGCCGCTGGGCGAGCAGCGTGACCGGGTCCTCGCGTCGTGGGACGGATTCCTCGCAGCGGCCGCGGACGTGGACCTGGATCGGCCGTCCCGGCTGCCCGGCTGGAGCGGGCACGACGTGCTGGTCCACGTCGGCGACTGGGCCGGTGTCACGACCCTGGACACGCTGCTGGCCGAGGCACGGTCCGGCACGGTCGCGCCACCGTACGACGTGGACGCGATCAACGCGGAGGTCGTCGCGGCGCACCGGGACGTGCCCAACGCCGACGTGCTGGCGGCGGTACGGCGGTGCCGGGACCGGATGGCGGAGTGGTTCGCCGCACCGGACGCGGCCGACGGTCCTTCGGCGCTCGGGCTCACGCCCGTCATGTCCTCGGTCGGCGTGCTGCCGCTGCTCACCGTCGTCAACGCCAGCGGCTACGAGCTGGCGGTGCACACGCTCGACCTCGGCGTACGGCCGGACGACGGGCTGCTCGACGCGGGGCTGGCCGCGCTGGTCGACGTGACCGGCGTGTTCGCGCACCGGCGCGGGTTGCGCTCGGCGCTCACGGCGTGGACGGGCCGGTCGGGCTGGCAGGTCCGGACCGAGCGGGACGGATGGGTCACCGCCGCCGTACGGGAGCGGCCGCCCGGCGCGGCGGTCGAGGGCGACGCGGCCGTGCTGCTCGATACGTCGGCCGGCCGGCGCGCAGTGCCCGCGTTGCTGGCATCCCGCACGATGCGAGTGCACGGGCTCGCCGACATCGTGCGTCTCGCACCGATCGTCGAGGAGGTGCCGGGCTTGCCCGGTGGGCCGGCGCTCAGGGCGGCGGCACGCTGGGTC
>NZ_DATBKY010000056.1:0-12746 GCF_036555685.1 Actinophytocola sp.
TGGTGGAAGGCGCTCGGCCCCGTCGCGTTCCAGGAGTCGCCTGTCTACCTGCGAACCGCCGTCGACGTCGGCCAGGAGGGCTGGGCCAACTTCGACTACGTCCGCATGCCCGAGTACCGCTGGGGGATCTTCCTCGCCGAGCGCGACCCGGACCGCAAGATCTCCTTCGGCGAGCACATGGGCGAGCCCGCGTGGCAGCAGGTGCCCGGCGAGTACCGCGCCGACCTGCAACGCCTCATCGTCATCCAGGGCGACACCGAACCCGCGTCGGTCGAACAGCAGAAGCTGCTGGGGCTCACCGCCCCGTCGCTCTACGACCTGCGGAACCTGTTCCAGGTCAACGTGGAGGAGGGCCGGCACCTGTGGGCGATGGTCTACCTGCTGCACGCCTACTTCGGCAAGGAAGGCCGTGAGGAGGCCGAGGGCCTGCTGCTGCGCAACTCCGGCAGCCCCGACTCGCCGCGCATCCTCGGCGCGTTCAACGAGGAGACCGCCGACTGGCTCGCGTTCTTCATGTTCACCTACTTCACCGACAGGGACGGCAAGTACCAGCTCGGCACGCTGAAGGAGTCCGCGTTCGACCCGCTGTCGCGCACGTGCGAGTTCATGCTCAAGGAGGAGGCGCACCACATGTTCGTCGGCACCACCGGTGTCGACCGCGTGGTGGAGCGCAGCGCGCAGCTGATCCGCGACCACGACACGCTCGACATCGGGCCGCGCGGCGGGATCCCGCTCGATCTCATCCAGAAGTACATCAACTTCCACTACACGGTCTCGCTCGATCTGTTCGGCAGCGAGACGTCGACCAACGCGGCCAACTACTACACCGCAGGCCTCAAGGGACGGTGGCAGGAGACCCGCCGCAAGGACGACCACCAGCTGACCGAGGACGGCGTGTTCCTCGACCGGCCCAACCCGGACGGAACCTGGAGCAAGGAGGAGCTCTCCGCATTGCTGGCGCTCAACCTCGACCTGCGCGGCGAGTACATCGCCGACTGCGAGACCGGGATCAAGCGGTGGAACCGCATCCTGGAGAGCGCCGAGATCGACTACCGCTTCGCGCTGCCGCATCCGGGGTTCAACCGGGCGGTCGGGGTCAGCGCGGACTACCACGTCACGCCCGACGGCACCATCGTCGACGAGCAGACGTGGGCGGCGGCGCGGCACAAGTGGCTGCCCACGAGCGAGGACCTGGCGTTCGTGCGCTCGCTGATGCACCCTGTCTACGAGCGTGGCAAGATCGCCGGCTGGGTCGCGCCACCACGCAACGGCATCAACGGGAAACCGTTCGACTACGAGTACGTCTACCTGCCCTGACCCCGAGGCGGTCAACGATGACTCCGACCCTCTTCAACGCGACCGAGTACTTGCTCGACCGGCACCTCCGGGACGGCCACGGCGGCCGTCCCGCCGTCGTCTGCGGGCCGGTCGCCCTGACGTATGACCAGCTCGCCGACGAGACCCGCCGGGTGGCGGCCGGGTTCCGGGCCATCGGCGTGCGGCCCGAGGAACGGATCATGCTCTGCATGGCCGACGGCGTGGAGCTGCTGACCGGCATCCTCGGCGCGATGTACCTCGGCGCGGTGCCGGTCCCGGTGTCCACCATGGTCACCGGCGGCGAGCTGGCTACGGTGCTGGCCGACTCACGTGCCCGGGTGCTGTGCGCGTCCACGGAGTTCGCCGACGCCACCCGCGGCGCGCTCGCCACGGCGTCCGAAGTGGAGCACGTGGTGCTCGACGGTGAGGCCGAGCTGGCCGCGCCCGCACTGCACCAGTGGACCGAGCTGCGCACCGCGGGCGAGCTCACCGTGCCGTACGCGACCTGGCCGGACTCGCCCGCGCTGTGGCTGTACACGTCCGGCACGACGGGCAAGCCCAAGGGCGCGATGCACCGGCACGGCAGCGTGCGCGACGTGTGCGAGCTGTACGGCAACGGCGTGCTCGGGGTCGGGCCGGGCGACCGCTGCCTGTCGGTGCCGAAGCTGTTCTTCGCCTACGGGCTGGGCAACTCCGCGTTCTTCCCGCTGGCCGCCGGGGCCACGACGATCCTCGAGCGCGGGCGGCCCTCCCCGCCGCTGATCGCGGGCCTCGCCGCCACGGAGCGGCCGACGCTGTTCTTCGGCGTGCCGACGTTCTACTCGGCACTATTGAACTCCGACGTGCCCGACGACAGCTTCGCCTCGGTACGCCAGGCGGTCTCGGCCGGCGAGCCGCTGCCGCCGGTGCTGTTCCACCGGTTCCGCGAGCGGTTCGGCGTGGAGATCCTCGACGGGCTCGGCTCGACCGAAGCGCTGCACATCTTCCTGTCGAACCGGCCCGGCCAGGTCCACCCCGGCTCGTCGGGCATGCCGGTCGGCGGGTACCGGGTGGAGATCCGCGACGAGCGGGGCGCGCCGATCGAGTCGTCCGGCGTACCCGGTGACCTGTTCCTGTCCGGCCCCTCGGTGGCGAGCGGGTACTGGTGCCGCACGGAGACGACGCGTGCGGTCTTCCAGGGCGAGTGGCTGCGGACCGGGGACACGTACGTGCGCAACGAGGACGGCACGTACACGTGCCTCGGACGGTCCAACGACATGCTGAAGGCGGGCGGGATCTGGGTGTCGCCCGCGGAGGTGGAGGAGCGGCTGCTCGAGCACCCGGACGTCGCCGAGGTCGCGGTCGTGGCCGGCCGGGACGCGGACGGGCTGGACAAGCCGATCGCGTGCGTGGTGCCGGTGTCGGGCCGGACGGTGGACGCGGCGGCGCTCGTGCAGTGGTGCCGCGAGGGGCTCGCCTCGTACAAGCGGCCGCGGGCCGTGGTGCGGATGACCGAGCTGCCGAAGACGGCTACGGGCAAGATCCGCCGCAACGTGCTGCGCGAACTGGTCGCGGACGAGCTGGTCGTGCGGCCGGCCGCCGCCGCTTCGCCGTCGCTCGAGCCGCCGGCGGTGCTCACCTGATGCTGGACGGGATGCCGCTGGTCGACGCGCACGTGCACGCGCCGCGGCTGGCCACGCTGAAGCCGGCGTGGCGGGAGTGGGCGGTGCAGTTCGCCGGGCGCTACGACTGGCGCTCGGCGTACTCCGCCGACGGCGACCCGGTCCCGGCCGCCCTGGACGAGCTGTTCGAGTCCGAGGGTGTCGACCGGGCGCTGCTGTTCTGCGAGTACAGCCCGCGGGCTACCGGCATCCAGCCGATCGAGGACAACCTGCCGCTGGTGGCGCACAACCCGGACCGGTTCCGGCTGGTGGCGAACGTGAACCCGCACCTGCACCATCCGGTGGCGTCCGAGGTGGAGCGCCAGCTCTCGCTGGGCGCGGTGGCGCTGAAGGTGCACCCGGTGCACGGGGCGTTCTCCCCGGTGGATCGCGAGCTGTACCCCGCGTACCAGGTGTGCGCCGACCGCGGCGTCCCGGTCATCGTCCACACGGGATCCTCGACCTTCCCGGGCTCGCGGGCGCGCTTCGGCGACCCCGCGCTGCTGGTCGACGTCGTGGAGGACTTCCCGTCGCTGGACGTGATCTTCGCGCATGGCGGCCGCGGCTGGTGGTACGACGTGGCGGCGTTCCTCGCCCTGGCGAAGCCGAACGTGTGGCTGGACGTCGCCGGCCTGCCTCCGCAGAAGCTGCCGGAGTACTACGCCCGCCACGACTTCCCCCGCCTGGCCACGAAGATGGTCTTCGGTACGGACTGGCCGGGCATTCCGGGCGTAGCCCGCAACGCCCGGGCACTGGGCGGGCTGGGCCTCCCGGACGATGTGCTGCGCGGCGTGCTCGCGGGCAACGCCGCGAAGTTGTTCCCAGGGCTGGGCATCTGACTGTCCTCTGACCACTGACTTTCCGCTGAGCGGCTTTCGAATCGTGGCCTGGTGCGCACGCCTCGGAGACCTATTGGTACGGTTCCGCTCGACAGTCAGGATGATCCACTCCGAACGGAAGGGCATGCCAATGGGTGGCGGCGAAGACGGAGACTCCTAGCCGATGCCGAGTGGGTTCAACGACGCGAGCGTGCTGGACTCACTCAGCTCAAGTCTGAATCCGACCGTCTTGCCAGCCGGCACGAGGTCTGCGTGCCAGATGAATACCCTGCGGCCCTCCTGATCCCGGCCTTCCTCGACCGAAAACCGTACGTCCGGCTCGATGTGGCCTATCGGCTCGTGCACCGCGTCGTACCCGGCCGGAAGGACCACTTTGTACTCGACGTGCTTGATATCCAGCAGGTGCGACGTGCGAAAGACAAAGCTCTCGGCGATGTCGTCGCGCATCAGTGGCCGGCACTTCGCCGGCCACATTCGAATAACCTCGAAGAGGACTTCCTCGCCGAGTGCGATCGGCTCGTGAAGATGAAGTATCGAGACCATCTTCTGTGACGACATCCACGAGTTCGTCACGAGCCAGTGCGGGCCCGTCCTGTTGTTGACCGTCAGTCCTCTTGCGATAACCCGGACGTTGCGGCGGTATCGTTCCGGCTGATCCCATCTGCTTCCCGCCGTCATCCGTATGAAGTAGACCTTCTTGCGGAGTGCGACCGCCTTGATGGTGATGATTTCCCGCACGTCGCCGTTGGGTTGCACATAGACGACCTGGTCCCATGCGGTGATCGAGACCAGCGGCTTGGAGGCGTTGTCCACGACGAAGTCGCAGTAGCGCGACACGAGCTGGCGGGCCGCGCGGTTCTCCTGCTGGAGGCGGCGGCGGTCACCGAGCAGCAAGAGAATTACGCAGACGGCGAAGAAAATGACGACGACAAAGGCACCCACTCGTATGGCTTCGTTGCCGAAGATGGTGCCGAGCAAGCCGGCGAAAGTCATCAGACCGACGAGACTTTTGAGGACGGAGGCGGGCGTTTCGCGCGAGATGTAGAGATCCAACCAGGCTATGAAGCTTCTGAACATGGCTTGCCCCCCTCCAGCAGGATGACCCAGGTCAGACGGGTCTCGTTGACCGAGTCTTTGCCTTCAGCGTAAATCAGTCATGTGCACCCTCAACTCGTACGTTAGAGTGGTTCGTACTGCTGCAATTGGCACCGTCGGCGTCATTGTGACCGTGCCGTGACGATGTCGTGCCATGGGAAGTCTGAACGGGCCTCCGTACGGTAGCTGAGCGTCGTGAAATCTGAGAAGCATTCCCGTTCGGCCGAGTCTCCGCACGAAATACACCGCGACAGACCGTCAGGTACTCGCGTTCCCGCCCGTCGTGAAGCTCCCTTTACCTCCCCCGAACGGGGGCATCGGGCTTGGCCGGCAGCCACTCCGGGTGTCGGCGGGGCCGGCCAGCAGCCGTCACCGATGAGGACCCGGCCCGAGGTGTTCCACTCGCCGCCGCGCGTGCCGCGCGGCGGCGAGCGAGTCGGTCACCCGGACCCTGTTTCGAAGCTCGACATCATGGTTGCCGAACCTTTACCGCAACCTTCGAAACAGGGTCCGCAGCAGGATCCTCTCCTGCGTGATGGGGTAACCCGCGCGGGCGAACGTCGCGGCCATCGGGCGGTTCGCGACGTCGGTCTCCGCGGTCACCTGGTCCGCACCCGCCTCGACCAACAGCCAGGTCGCCTCGACGAGCAGGTCGTAGGCGTACCCGTGCCCGCGCTGCTCGGGCACCACGCCGACCAGCCCGATCGTCGCGCTGTTGTAGTTGCGGCCCGGGATCGCGAGCCCTGCCGGCAAACCGTCCATTGTGTACGCCAGCCGCCACCACTCCCGCGGCGAGGGCATCCAGTGCAGGAAGTCGAGCTGCTGCTGGGCCGCCGCGGCCACGCCGCCGTCCGCGATGGCGCGCCGGTCGTGCGCGTCCAGCGAACCCTGCGCGATCAGGCACAGCACCTCGCGGATCCGCTCGTCGTCCGGCTCCGGCTCGAACCGCAGCCGCCCGGGCCGGTCCGGCAGGCCGTCGGCCGGCGTCCACGTGTAGCGCAGCCGCTCGACGAACTTCCGCATGCCCGCCCGCTCGGCGACCTCGACCCGTGCCTCGCCGGCCTTGCGGGTCGCCGGGTCGGCACGCCAGTGCGGCGGCAGCACCAGGCAGTACTGCGCGTCGAAGCCGGCCTCGGTCAGGATCTCGACGGCCGCCGCGGACTCGCCGTCGTCGAAGTCCAGCCAGTCCAGCGCCATCGGCTCGCCGTCGTCCGGGGCGCCCCACCACGCGGCGCGGGCGACCACGCGGTCGCCGCGCAGCGCCACCCATGTCCACTCGGGACGGTACTGGTGCAGGCCGGCGAGCTCACGGTAGTCGCGCCCGACCGACTGGATGCCGACGAGCGCGGGTTCGGTCAGGGACAGGAACAGGTCCTCCTCGCCCGCGACGAGCGGGCGCACGACCAGATCGGTCATGAAGATTCCTTTGCTCGCGCGCGCTCGCTCAGCCCCGCGCGAACGCCCGGGCCACGGGGTGCGAGCGCATGGTCGAATAAGCGATCATCGCTCTCACCTCCTCCCGGCTCGAGGGCGTGCCGCGACCCAACCACACCCGGCAGCGGCCGCCAAGCGAATTAGAGCCGGAGCGCCTCGACCACGTCGGTCACGGCGAGCGCGGGCTCCGTCCCGCCCCAGCGCGATCAGCCGCCGGCCAGTTCGGCCCAGCGCTTCTGCGCCGGCGCGCGCCAGCGGACGTGCTTGTCGTTGAACAGCGCGGTCGCCGTCGTGCCGCTCCACTTCGCGGGCAGCAGCTCACCCGGCAGCTGCGGGTCCAGGAAGGGGAAGCGGCGCCACTCGTGCACCAGCAGCGTCTGCGCGCGCAGCACCGCGTCGGGCGTGTCCGGTGACAGGTCGGCGAACTCGGCGATGAACGCGTCGTAGCGCTCGGCCACCTCGGCGAGGTTCCACGCGCTCGCGACCATGTCCCGCTCCTGCCCGAGCGCGCCGTAGTTCGCCAGGAACGACATGGCCTGGCCGGACAGGTCCAGCTCGTCCAGGATCAGCTTCGCGTCGGCCTCGGCCCCTGGGTGCGGGGTGACCCACACACCGGCCGTCGGCGAGCCGAAACCCGCCCAGCTGAGCCGGGTGCGCAGCTTGTGCCGCAGGTCGCGCATGGTCTCCGGGACGGACACGAGCAGCACGAGCCACCGGCCGTCCCACCGGCGATCGCCGCTGCCGAAGCCGTAGATCCGTTCCGCGCCCTCGGCGAGCAGCCGGCGGCCGGGGCGGGTCAGGCTCCAGCGCACCCGCCGGCCGACCCGGTCGGACCGCAGCCACCCCTCGGCCGCGGTACGCGCGAGCGCCTGGCGTGCGGCCTTCTCCTCGACGCCGAACAGGGCGAGCACGTCGACGAGCGTCGCGGTCCACACCGGCTTGCCGCCCGGCCGCACGAACTCGCCGAGCACGGTCGTCAGCAGCGAGCGCGCGCTGCCCCCACCGACCTCCCGCCGCCGGCTGACCACCGGCCGGGACACAGGCATGGATGCTCCCCATATTCGTGCCACAGCGTCACGAATAAGTATCGCATCAAGTGGGGCGCCTACCAGAGGCCAGGCGGCAGATATCCCTCGAGCGTCAGCAGGCGGCGCTTGGACTCCACGCCGGTTCCGCCGCTGAATCCGCCCAGCCCGTCGCCGGCTACGACCCGGTGGCACGGCACGACGATGGGGATCGGGTTGCTGCCCATGATCGACCCGATGCCGCGCGGCGGGATCCCCGAACCGCTTCGGGTGGCGAGCTCGCCGTAGGTCACGACCTTGCCGTACGGCACGGTCGCGTACAGCGTGCCGAGCACCCGGCGTTGCGCCGGGGACATCAGCCGCCAGTCGATGTCGATTTCGAAGACCCTTCGCCTGCCGCGGAAGTAGTCCCGCAGCTGGGCGAGGACGGCGGCGGCCGGCGCGGAGTCGCCCACGTCGGCCAGCCCGAGCCGCGAGGCGATCGCGGCTCTGATGTGGGGGGAGTCGGTGAACGCAGTGGCGACCACCCCGTCGGCGGTGACCGCCGCGAGCACGTCACCCAGCTCGGTCGGCACGCTGCCGAACGCGACGGTGCCGGTGGACACAGGACTGGTCGCCACGCTGCTCTCCGCCATACGACCCATTATGGGGACGCGACCGACGGAAAAGGCCAGCCTCAGTTGGGCCAAATTGTCACGCTGACTGCTCTGAATCACCGATTCGGGGGAACGGCGAGGTGGAGAAGACCACCTCGACCGCCACCTCGAAGTACTCGGCGATCCGCAGGGCGAGGTACAGCGAGGGGCTGTACTCGCCCCGCTCCAGGTAGCCGATCGTCTGGTAGTGGACGCCGAGCGCGTCCGCGAGCTGCCTGCGCGACACCCCTCGCTCGACCCGCAGGACGGCGATCCGGTTGTAGATCGTCTCACTCATCAAAGACCGCTCACGTCGTCCGCTGTAGCGCCTTCTCGCGTCGTGCCGCCACGCTCGAGCCCGACTCCCGGCGTGCCATCCTCCGCAGCACGATAGGGGCAACGATCAACCCGGCCACCGCCCAGGCACCCAGGACGCCGACCATCTCGAGGTGCCGCCACGACTCGCCGATCTCCACCGCGGCGAGATCGTTCGGCAGTAGCGCCGAGCGCATGCCGAGGCCGAGCCAGTAGATCGGGAACACCTGCGCGATGTCCTGCAGCCAGACCGGGAAGCTCGCGATCGGGTAGAAGATCCCCGAGATCGCGACCAGTCCCATCACGGGCATCATGATCACGCCGGCGTTGCGCGGGTTCGAGAACATCGACCCGAAGATCGCGCCGAGCGGCAGCGTGGCGGCGAGCCCGAGCACCATGACCCACAGCAGCGTGAGCCACGCGGTCACGCTCGTCAGCGCGAGGCCGTCGAGCATGAGCGAGCTCGGGATCAGGATGATCACCATGCTGGTCACCATCCACCCGGCGATCAGCACGAGCTTGCCGACCAGGTAGCCGAGCATCCCGTTCGGCACCGCCTTCGCCCTCAGCAGCGTGCCGTCCTCACGTTCCAGCGCCAGCCCCATCATCAGCGTGACCAGCCCGGCGAACGCCACGTTCATGCCGAGCAGGCTGGGCAGCGTGCGGGCGCCGAGGTTGAAGCTGGTGCCCGGCACCGCCGCGCCCCTCATGAAGAACAGCACGATCAGGAACGCGGCCGTCGGGAACAGGTAGTTCCACAGGTCCTGTGCGTTGGTGAACGTCTGCCGCAGCTCGATCCGGCCGCGGATCGCGCCGGCGCGCGCGGCCGCCATCGCGGGGCTCATCGGGTCACCTCCTCGAACTCGCGGACCGCCGCGTCCGCGCGGCCCGACTCGAACTCCCGCACCATCGCCATGTAGACGTCCTCGAGGCTCGCGCGGCGCACCTCCAGGTCGGCGACGGCCTTGTCGTGCTTGACGAACAGCTCCCGCACGAAGCCGGTCGCGTCCAGCGTGGAGTGGACGAACCGCTGGCCGTCGAGCGTCCACTTGACCTCGGCCTCGGTGGACATCCGCCGGGCCAGCTGGTCCGGCGAGCCGTCCGCGATGATCGTGCCGCCGGCCAGGATCAGGATCCGGTCGGCGAGCTTCTCGGCCTCGTCGAGGTCGTGCGTGGTCAGCAGGATCGTCGTGTTCGCGTCGCTCAGCCGGTGCACGAGGTCGTGGAACTCCCGGCGCGCCTCCGGGTCGAAGCCCGCGGTCGGCTCGTCGAGGAACAGCAGCTCCGGCCGCCCGACGATGCCGATCGCGACGTCCAGCCTGCGGCGCTGGCCACCGGAGAGCCGGTTGATCTTCTTGTGCGCGTGCTCGGTGAGCCCGACGAGATCGACCAGCTCGTCGGGGTCCCAGGGGCGCCGGATCCGGTTCGTCGAGTACGGCGCGTAGTACAGCCCGAGATGCTCGAGCAGCTCACGCACCCGCCAGCGGCCGTGGTCGCGCCACGACTGCAGCACCACCCCCAGCCGCGCCCGCCAGTTCTCGTCCCCGTGCGCCGGATCCACCCCCAGGACCGAGACCTCCCCGGCCGAGCGCATCCGGAACCCCTCGAGGATCTCGATCGTGGTCGTCTTGCCCGCCCCGTTCGGCCCGAGCAGCGTCACCACCTCGCCGGGATGCGCCACGAAGTCCACCCCGGTCAGTACATCCGTCGAGCCATACCGCATCCGCAGGTCTCTGACCTCGAGAACGGTGTCCTCCTCCGCCAGGCGCACCTCGCGCACCGGCGCATCCGCCTCGTTCACCACGGCCACGGTCCCACCTCCCATCGAACGTGTCGGTCGAACGATAGCAGGTGTACTACATCTAGTCGCAAGAGTCGTATCCGTAGTCACGCAGGTCGGCTGCGTGACGACTGCGGGACGGCTACTCCGATGCGGGGCCGGAGAAGTCCGGGCGGCGCTTGCCCCGGATGGCGGCCACGCCCTCGTGGACATCCGGGCCGCCGAAGCCGAAGAACTCCAGGCCCAGCGACGTGTCGAAGATCGGGCCGGCCTGGCGTAGCCAGTTGTTCAGCGCGTACTTCGTGAACCGGATCGCGGACTGCGAGCCGGCGGCCAGGCGGCGGGCCACCTTGCGGGCCGTGTCGTGGAGCTCGGACTGGTCGACGCACAGCGACACCAGGCCGATCCGTTCGGCCTCGGCGCCGGACAACGGCTCGCACGTCAGCAGGTGGTACTTCGCCTTGGCCATGCCGCACAGCAGCGGCCAGACGATCGCCGCGTGGTCGCCCGCCGCCACGCCGAGCTTGGTGTGGCCGTCGATGATCCGGGCGTCGGTCGCGGCGATGGACACGTCCGCGAGCAGGCCGGCCACCAGGCCGGCGCCGACCGCCGGGCCTTCCATCGCCGAGACGATCGGCTTCGAGCAGTTGATCACGTTGTAGACGAGGTCGCGCGCCTCGCGCAGGACGCGGATCCGCACGGCGAAGTCCGCCGCCATGTCGGTGACCAGGTCCAGGTCACCGCCCGCCGAGAACACGCCGTCCTCGCCGCGGATGATCGCCACCCGGACGTCGGGATCCCTGTCGACCGACTGCCAGACGTCGGCGAGATCGCGGTGCCCCTCGTGGCCGACGGCGTTCAGCCGGCCGGGCGCGGACATGGCTACCTCGAGTATCCCGTCACCGAGGTCGGCGAAGCGCAGGCTCGAGTACTTGGTCGCGTAGTCGTACACGCCCACATGCTTACTCGATCGCGGCGTCCGCCTCCTGCACGGGCTCGGCCGCCGGCTCGCCGCCGGTCTCGTCCGGTGGCTCGACGGGCTCCGGTTTCGGGCGGCGAGCCGCGAACAGGGCGGCGAGCAGCCAGACCGGGGCGAGGCTCGCCGCGAACAGGCCGACCACGAGGTGCCTGGTGACCTCCGCGCCGTCGCCGAGCACCGTGGTCAGGTACTGGACCACCGCGCAGCCCACGAGCACGAGGGCGACCAGGGCGAACCCGCGGCGCGGTGAGCCGGCGGCCGACCGGCGCGCCAGCACGACGGCGCCGGTGAGGCAGGCCAGCCAGTAGCCGAGCACGCCGGCGAACCGGCTCCACGCGAACGCGTGCGAGACCGTGGGCAGCAGGCACAGCCGGCACTCCTGGGCACGTGGCGGCTCGCCGGCGGTCGCGCCGTAGCTGCCGAGGTCGTCCGGCCGGAACCGCAGGTAGTCGTCGCCACCGGCGCCGAGCACCCGCGCCGCGACGCCGGGGTGGTCGAGGAAGTAGCCGGCCACGTGCTCGCGCGTCATCAGCGCGCGGACCGACGGCCACTCCGGTGCGGAGTGCATCGGGTCCCGGGCCCACCAGCCCTTGCCGCTGAACCGGCCGAACGAGCGGGGCAGCCCGAGGTCGGCCGCGGCCCGGGCGGGGTCCCCGCTCGCCGGCATGATCGCGATCGTGATCTCGTTGGCCACGTTCACCCGCTCGAAGCCGGCCTGCTCGTCGGTGTACACCCACGTCGCCGCGCCACCCACCGCGACCACGCCGAGGCCGGCCAGCACGAACGATGCCACGCCCGTCCGCCGGCGCCCCAGCGGGAGTCGCCGGGTCGCGAGGAACAACACGAACGGCACGGCGAGCGTGACCATGCCGATCTTGGCGGAGACCGCGAGTGCCGCGCCCGCGGTCGCGATCAGGAACGCGGTCCGGGGCCGCTCGCCGGACACGACCGCGACGCCCGCGAGCGCGAAGGCGACCAGGCCGGTGAACGCCGCCGGCTCGCTGTACGCGGAGGCGACGTAGCCGGCGAAGGTGGCGTCGGCGAGCACGAGGAACAGCCCCGCCGCGGCCACGACCTGCGCCCACCACGGCGAGCGGCGCAGCAGCCACGCCATCGTGCCGATCGCGAGCCCGGTCAGCAGGCAGTCCTGGACGATCACCACGTGCATGTCCACGGCGCCGGGCAGCCCGAAGAGGTCGGTCAGCCAGGACGTCAGGCGCAGCTGGAGCACCTGGCTGGTCCGGTACGGCTCGCACGCCGCGTCCGGACCCGGTGCGGGGTAGACGAAGCGCGCGAACGCGAAGCGCTCCGAGCCGTCGATGTCCGCTCCCAGCTGGCAGAGCAGGCGGACACCGTCGCCGTTGTCGGCCATGCCGACCGGCGTGGGCACGAGCAGGCGGACGGCCATGAGCGTCGCGCCCAGTACTCCGCACAGCACCGCGGGCAGGACGCCGAAGGTCCGCCGCGGTGGTGTCAGCACCTCGTCGGGAGCGGGGGTCTGAGCGTGTGGTCCATGCCGTCGAACCCCCACGGTGTCGGTGTATCGATCGGACGTCGCGGCGCGGCGCCGGCCGGCAGTCACACTACCGGCGTCCATCCGCTCCCGCACGGAGCGTGGTCGCGGGTTCGGTGGCCGGCGTCAACCCTCGCGACATCGGCCGCGAGGGTTGGCGGACCAGCGTACGGT
>NZ_DATBKY010000057.1:0-44931 GCF_036555685.1 Actinophytocola sp.
GTTCGAGTGCGGTGAGCACCACCCGGCGGACTTGCATGAGCATTTTTCCTTCGGCAAGGTCGTCCGTGGCGTAGGCCATGGTCGACCCGCAGTCGAGGCAGATCTGTTCCAGCGCGGCCAGTTCCCGCTGCGCGGCCTCGCCGCCCGTGTCCGACTGACACAACAGCAAGGCCTGACAGTCCGAGCCGGCACCGAGATCTGTGTTCAGGTAGGACTCGGCCGCCTTGATCGACGTGGCGTCCATGATCTCCATCAGGGACGGCACGATCCCCTCGCGCACCACCCGGCTGACCGCGGCGCCGGCCGCGCTGACCGAGCCGAACGCCGCCACCATGGTGCCGGGCGCCTGGGGCAGCGGCCGCAGCGCCAGCGTGGCCCGGGTGATCACGCCGAGCGTGCCCTCGCTGCCGATGAACAGCTTCGTCAGGTCGTAGCCGGCGACGCCCTTGACCGTGCGCCTGCCGGTCCGCAGCACCTCGCCGTCCGCGAGCACGACCTCCAGCCCCAGCACCGAGTCCGTTGTCACTCCGTACTTGACGCAGCACAGCCCGCCAGCGTTCGTGGACAGGTTGCCGCCGATCGTGCACCAGTCGTAGCTTGCCGGGTCCGGCGGATAGAACAGCCCGTGCTTCTCGGCCGCGTTGCGCAGGTCGAGGTTCACCACGCCGGGCTGCACGACCGCGAGCCGGTTCTCCGGGTCGACCTCCAGGATCTCGTTCATCCTGGTCAGCACGAGCATCACGCAGCCGTCGACCGCGTTGGCCGCGCCGGACAGACCGCTGCCCGCACCTCGCGGCACGACCGGCACCCGCGCGGCCGCGCAGGCGCGCACCACTTCCCGCACTTCCGTCACATCACCAGGCAGCACTACGGCCAACGGCTTCCCGTACGGGGCCAGCGGCATCATGTCGCGGCGGTAACTGTCGGTCACGTCGGAGTCGACGAGGACCGCGTCGTCACCCAGCTTCGCCCGCAGCTCAACCAGCAGGTCGTTTTGCGTGGTCACGGTTGAACCGTAACCGCCCGCTCGAGCGTATTTCGAGTCCCGGGGCCGACTCTTGAGTCACGAGGGGTGAGTTCAACCGGTGCAGAACCGAAATCGTGTCCACGACTTTCGGGTGAGTACAGCGACTTGTCGATGATTTACAGTCAAAGGTGTCTGCTCAATGACGAGGGACGAGGAGGTGATGCGCGATGGTGCGACCGGACCGCGTCGACTCGCCCGTCGACGTCCTCCTCGACCAGCCCCCGAGCCCGGTACCGAGCACGCCCAGCGTGCAGAGCCGGGCTCTCGCGCAGCTGATGATGAACGGCGTGCGCCCCATCGGTGAGCGCTTCCGCATCACCCGCAACCCCACGCTGCAGATGGTTCGCGAGGCCTTCGACGCCGTCGGCTGGACCCCGGTCCCGCGCGGCACCCGCTTCCGCCCCGTGCACGAGGACACGGCCGGCGGCACGGTCCGCGGCGTGTGGGTCACCGGCCGCCGCGCGGCCGAGAGCGCAGGGGTGCTCCTCTACCTGCACGGCGGCGGCTTCGTGTTCGGCTCCCGCAAGACCCACCGGCACTTCGTGGCCGCGCTGTCGGCCGCGACCGGCCGACCGGCGTTCCTCGTCGACTACCGGCGCGCGCCCGAGCACCCGTTCCCGGCCGCCGCCGACGACGCGCTCGCCGCGTACCGCTACCTGCTGGCGAACGGGCACCGGCCCGAGCAGATCGTGGTCGCGGGCGACTCGGCGGGCGGTCACCTGACGGCGGGTCTGCTCGCGGACCTGTCCCGGCGCCGCCTGCCGATGCCGGCCGCGGCCGTCATGTTCTCGCCGTTCCTGGACCTGACCTGCGCCGAGCTCGACGACCGGGACGCGGTTCGCCGGGACCCGTTCGTGCCGCCGCAGCGGGCGAAGGAGTGCGGACGCACCTACGCGGGCGAGCACGGCCCGGACGCCCGCCGGCTCAACGTGCTGGCCGCCCCCAAGCGCCGCTGGCCACCGCTGCTGATCCAGGTCGGCGACACCGAATGCCTGCTCGGCGACTCCGAGCGGATGGCGGAGAGCGTGCGCGCCGCGGGCGGCCACTGCGAGCTTCAGGTCTGGCCCGGGCAGGTGCACGTGTTTCCGGCCTTCTACCCGGTGCTGCCCGAGGGCCGGGCCGCGATCCGCTACATCGGCGACTTCCTCCGCTCGGCGACCGCCGTCACCGCGGCCGCCTGATGACCACCGGAGTCGTTCGATCACCGCGCGTCGCCGAGCAGACTCCGACGTGGCCACGAGGTTGAGGAAGGCCGAATAACGTCCGGTTCCCGGAGTGCGCCATCCGGAAGGGACGTACGCTACCTGTCGTGTCCACAGTCCTGGCGGAATCGAGCGTGCTCGCCACCGGCGTGCTCGAATCCGCCGGACCGGTCATGGTATGGCTCATCGTGCTCGGCTTCGTGTTCACCGAGTGCGCGTTCATCGTCGGCCTGTTCCTGCCCGGCGACTCGCTGCTCTTCGCCGCCGGCGTGGTGCTCGCGCAGCACGACAACGAGGCCAGCGCCTGGGCGCTGTCGCTCGTGGCGACCGCTACCGCGGTCGTCGGCAACATGATCGGCTACTACATCGGGAACAAGACGGGCAACGCGCTGATCGCCCGGCGGGGCGGCCGCGTGCTCAACCACGAGAACCTCGACCGCGCCCGGGACTTCCTGGACCGGCGCGGTTTCTGGGCGGTCGTGCTCGCCCGGTGGCTGCCATGGATCCGGACGCTGGCCCCGCTGATCGCGGGTGCGGCGAAGATGGACACGCGACGTTTCCTGTTCGCCACCTCGCTCGGCGGGATCGCCTGGGTGCCGACGCTCGTGCTGGTCGGCTTCTACGCCGCCGGCCTCATCGAGGACCTGCCGTGGCTCAAGGCGGTGGCGTTGTGGGCGAGCATCGCGTTCTTCGTGGTCGGCACCGTGTGGGGCGTTTGGCGGTACCGCCAGGAGATGCACCGGCCGGTCGAGGCCGAGACGGTCAGCGCCAAGGCCGGCGACTGAGCGCTTAAGTCTCGGCCTGCAAAAGATCCAGTAACGGCGGCCGTTTCGTCACCCGCCTGGGGCAGTATGGCTGGGTCGGCTCGCCCCCGAACGGGCCGGAAAGGACTCTGATGCCCACGTTGACCGGGGTTCACCATGTCGCGCTCACCGTGACGGACGTGGACCGGAGCGTCCCGTGGTACGAGCGCGTGCTCGGGTTCTCGACCATCGGCCGCGACGAGATGGATACCGGCGCGCGCAAGGTCTTCCTGCGCGGGCCCGGCTTCGGCATCACGCTGACGCTGGTGCAGCACCCCGACGCGGAGCGGACGCTGTTCGACGAGCGCCGTCCCGGGCTGGACCACCTGTCGTTCAGCGTGCCCAACAACGAGTGCTTACGGGAGTGGACGGATCGGCTCACCGAGCACGGCGTCACCTTCTCACCGATCACCGAGGAGCAGTCCGCGCCGGGCGCCAAGGTGATCGCCTTACGTGACCCGGACGGGATCCAGCTCGTCCTGTGGTCCCGCGCGGCCTGACCGGTCCTGGCCTCGAGCTAGAGCCCGCCGCTGATCGGCAGCACCGCGCCCGTCACGTACGACGCGGCAGGCGAGAGCAACCACAGCACGCCTTCGGCGATCTCCTCCGGCGTTCCCGCGCGCTTCATCGGGATGATCGGCGCCTTCTGCCGTGGCCGGTCGGGCATGCCCGCGGCCGCGTGCAGGCCGGTCTCCACCATGCCGGGGGCGACCGCGTTGACCCGGACGCCCTCCTCGGCGACCTCGAGCGCGAGCCCGTGGACGAGCGTGTCGACGGCGGCCTTGCTGGCGGCGTAGTGCACCCACTCGCCGGGCGAGCCACGGCGGGCTGCGGTCGACGACACGGCGACGATCGCGCCACCGCTTCCACCGTGCCGCGTCGACATGCGGAGCACGGCCTCGCGGGCGCACAGGAAGACGCCGACCACGTTGACGTCGAGGACCCGGCGCACGACCCGCGCGTCCTGCTCGGCGAGCCGGCCGGGCGTGTTGCCGGTGATCCCCGCGTTGGCGACCACGCCGGCCAGCTCGCCGTGCTCGGCGGCGGTGTCGAACAGGCGGCGCACGTGGGCCTCGTCGGCGACGTCGCCCGCCACCACGACGGCCTCACCGCCCGACGCGGTGATCTCGTCGCGCAGCTCCTCGGCCGCGATGCGGTCGGACGTGTAGTTGATCACCACGGTGTAGCCCTGGCGGGCGGCGAGGCGGCACACGGCGGCGCCGATGCCCCGGCCGCCCCCGGTCACGATCAGTACGGTCACCTGGGGGAACCTAGTTGAGCCCGTTCCAGCGCCGCGGCCGCTTCGAGCGTCATCCACCCCGACAGCTGCACCGAGAGGTCCCGCTCCACCAGCTTCTGCGTCGCCGACCGCGGCTCCTGTGCCGGTCGCGACCACTCCGGCCCGAACAGCGGGCCGCCGCGGGCCAGTGCCCGGTTCTTCCACGCCGCCTCCGCCGAGGCGAGGACCAGCCGCGACGCGACCTCGCCCCCGTCCGAGCCGAACTTCGGCAGCCGGGCCGCGGCGAGCGCGAGGTAGCGGGCGAGGATGCCGGCGAACAATCCGCCGTCCCCGCCGCCGCGCCCGCGCAGCACGCCGTCGTCGGCGAGGTGGGTGGCCACCGCCCGGATCGTCCGCTCGGCCCGCGACACCCACACGCCGGACGTGTCGCCCTCGGCGAGCTCGACGCACGCGCCGAGGAACACGCCCTGGCAGTAGGTATAGACGATCTTCACGAAGTCACGGATATCCCCGTCCGGCGTCACGTACAGCCCGTCCCACAGCAGGCCGGTCTTCTCGTCGACGAGGACCTTCTCCATCCACTCGGTCATCGAGCGGGCCCGCTGCCGGTCCGACCGCTCGCCGCCGGCGTCCGACCACCGGACGAACAGGATCGCGGCCGGGCCGTTGGCCGGCACGTTCTTGAAGTCCCCGCCGCGCTTCCACCAGATCCCGCCGCCTGCGTGGTCGGTCCACTCGCCGCGCAGCTGGTCGGTGATCCGGCTCAGCGGCTTGGCGATCGCGATCTCCTCGCACTCGTGCGCGCGCAGCAGCGCGAGGCCGAGCCAGGAGATGTCGTCGTTGAGGTCGTTGGTCCACTTGCCGAAGTTGCGCAGCCGCACACCGCGGACCAGCCGGTTGATCGTCGATGCGCGGCCGGGATGCGGGTGGCGCAGCTGCGCGTCGACGAGGCAGTCCAGCAAGTGCGCCTGCCACCAGTAGTTCCAGTTCCAATGCAGGCGCTGGCGGGAGGTGGGCGGCCAGCCGGCCAGGCCGAGCCGGGTGCCGGGCAGCGCCCAGACCCGCCGCAGGTGCCGGGCGAGCACCGCGCGCTCGGCGACCGCCGCGCGCGCGGCCCAGAGGCTGGGCGACTCCTCGGCGGCGCCCTCCGCATACTCCGCTCGTTGACTCACGTATCAATCGTCGCGGCTGGATCGGTTCCGAAGTGTCCGCCGGACGAGTGATGTCATCAAGCTGTGCAACAGTTGTGGTCATGTCGACCGCGCACGTCACCTGCCCGCTGTGCGAAGCGACCTGCGGGCTGGAGGTGACGCTGGACGGCTCGACGGTCACGGGCACGCGCGGGGATGCCGCGGACGTGTTCTCGCGCGGCTTCATCTGCCCCAAGGGGGCGTCGCTCGGCGCGCTGCACGACGACCCCGACCGGCTGCGCACACCGCTGGTCCGCCGCGACGGAGAACTCGTCGAGGCGACGTGGGAGGAGGCGTTCGCCGAGATCGACCGGCGCCTGCCGCCGCTGCTCGCCCAGCACGGGCGGGACGCGGTCGCGATCTACGCGGGCAACCCGTCGGTGCACAACACGTCGACCGCGCTGTACGGGTCGGCCTTCTTCAAGGCCGTCGGCACCAAGAACTTCTACACCGCGAGCACGCTCGACCAGCTGCCCAAGCACTACTCGTCGGGCCTGATGTTCGGCCACCCGCTGACGATCCCCGTGCCCGACCTCGACCGGACCAGCCACCTGCTGCTGCTCGGTGCGAACCCTCTCGTGTCCAACGGCAGCCTGATGACCGCGCCGGACGTGCGCGGCCGGCTGCGCGGGATCCGTTCGCGTGGCGGCAAGATCGTCGTGGTCGACCCGAAGCGGTCGCGGACCGCCGAGTCCGCGGACGAGCACCACGCGATCCGCCCGGGCACGGACGCGTTGCTGCTGTTCGCACTGGTCAACGTGCTGTTCGCGGACGGCCTCGCGGCGCTGGGCGACCTCGCCCCGCACGTCGCCGGCGTCGCGGAGGTGCGCGAACTCGCGGCACCTTTCACGCCCGAGGCCGTGGCGGAGCGGACCGGGCTCGCCGCGGACGAGATCCGCCGGATGGCCCGGGAGCTGGCCGCCGCGCCGCGCGCCGCGGTGTACGGGCGGATCGGCACGACGACGCAGGCGTTCGGCACGCTGGCGAGCTGGCTCGTGGACGTGCTGAACGTGCTGACCGGCAACCTGGACCGGGAAGGCGGCGCGATGTTCCCGCTCGCCGCCGCCGGACAGCCGAACGCGCGGCCGGGCAGGCGCAAGCCGTGGACGGTCGGCCGGTGGCGCAGCCGGGTGCGTGGGCTGCCCGAGGTCATGGGCGAGCTGCCGGTGGCCACGCTGGCCGACGAGATCCTGACGCCGGGCGAGGGCCAGGTGCGAGCGCTGGTCACGGTGTGCGGCAACCCGTGCCTCTCGTCGCCGAACGCCGGCCGGCTCGCGGATGCCTTGGCGCAGCTGGACTTCATGGTGTCGCTGGACGTCTACCTCAACGAGACGAGCCGGCACGCGGACGTGATCCTGCCGGGGCCGACGCCGCTGGAACGCCCGCACTACGACGTGGCGCTCTACCAGCTGGCGGTCCGCAACGTCGCGAACTGGACGCCGGCCGCGCTGCCGACGGACGTGCCGCAGGAGTGGGCGACGCTGCTGCGGCTGACCGCGATCGTGGCGGGCATGGGCCCGGTGGCCGACGTGTCGGCGCTCGACGCGATGGTGGCCGCGGAAGCCGCGCGCCGCGCCGGGGTCGACGTGGCGTCGGCCGGAGAGCGGACGGGTCCGGAGCGGATCATCGACCTGCTGCTGCGCGGTGGTCCGTACGACCTGACGCTCGCCGACCTGGAAGCGGCGCCGCACGGAGTGGACCTCGGTCCGCTGCGGCCGCGGCTGCCGGACGCGCTGTCGACGGCGAGCGGCCGCGTCGAGCTGGCGCCGGCCGAGATCGTGGCGGACGTGCCGCGCCTGGCCGCGCTGCTCACCGAGCCGCTCGACGGGCGGCTGGTCCTGATCGGCCGGCGGCAGCTCGGGTCGAACAACTCGTGGATGCACAACCTGGAACCCTTGGTACGCGGGCGGAACCGGTGCACGGCCCAGGTGAACCCGGCCGACGCGAGCCGCCTCGGGCTGGTCGACGGCGCGCGGGCGGTGGTGCGGTCGCGGGCCGGCAAGGTCGAGATCCCGGTGGAGGTCACCGACGCGATCCGGCCGGGCGTGGTGAGCATTCCGCACGGCTGGGGCCACGACGTGGACGGCACGCGCGCGACGGTTGCGCGGGCGCACGCGGGCGTGAACACGAACCTGCTTGCGGACGACACGTTGCTCGACGCGCTGTCCGGGACGGCCGTGCTGAACGGCATCCCGGTGGACGTCGAGCCGGTCTAGTCACCAGGCCTGGTCGAGATCCGCGTGCCGGCGGATCCACGCGTGCATGACGATGCCCGCCGCGACACCCGCGTTGATCGAGCGGGTCGAGCCGAACTGGGCGATCGACACGGTCATGGCGGCGGCCTCGCGCGCCTGCGGCGTGAGACCCGGCCCTTCCTGGCCGAAGAGGAGCAGCGCGCGCCGCGGTAGCTCGGCGGTCTCGACCCGCTGGGAGCCGGGCGTGTTGTCGACGCCGACGATCACGAGGTCCTCGGCGGCGGCGAACTTCAGCAGGTGCTCGACGTCCGGGTGGTGCTCGAGGTGCTGGTAGCGATCGGTGACCATGGCGCCGCGGCGGTTCCAGCGCCGCCGGCCGACGATGTGCACCGCCCTGGCGGCGAAGGCGTTGGCGGTGCGCACGACGGTGCCGATGTTGTGGTCGTGCTGGAGGTTCTCGATGGCGACGTGGAAGTCGTGCCTGCGCTGGTCGAGGTCGGCGACGACGGCGTCGCGGCGCCAGTAGCGGTAGTGGTCGACGACGTTGCGGCGGTCGCCCTCCCGCAGGAGGGCCGGGTCGTACCGGTCGTCCTTCGGCCACTCGCCTTCCCAGGGCCCGACTCCGACCGGCTCGCCGAACTCCCACTCCGTGGGGCCGGTCATGCCGCCCGTCATGCCGCCGGAACGGTGGGGTGGTGGCCCTCGCGATGGCTGTTGCGCCACCGGATGTAGACGCCGACGTAGGACACGATCAGCAGTATGACGGCCCCGACCGCGACGACGGGCAGGAGGGGACGCGGGATGACGTGGCCGTAGATGTAGTACTCGTTGAAGCCGCCGGGAAGCGGGTCGAGCCCTTGCAGGCCGCGGAAGTAGTCCTCGAGTGCGGTGAGCGGGCAGATGATCGGCAACGTGTTGATCGCGACGCCCCAGATCGCGAAGAACACGTGCACGAAGATCGTCTTGGGCCATCTCCAGGCGAGGAACCCGCCGAGTCCGATGTAGAGCAGCGCCACGACGTGGATGACCACCGTGACGCCTATCAGGACCCCAGCCATAAATCAAATGTACCGGGAAATCACTGGTCAGGGTGCACATCGCGGCCCGGATGGAGGGCCGTCAACCAGCTGCGACAGAGCGATTCTCGAGCGTGACGAAAGGCTGCCACCCGCGGGCTCAAGCTTCTGAATCCGGACCACTCAACCTCGCCCGGAGACCCCCACACGTGCCCCGGGTCGGCGTCAGTCCTGGGGTGGGTTCGCCGGTGGTGGCCGGTGATCGGGTAGCGCGGCGTTGCCGTTCATCGACGGCGGGGGCGCCTGCGGGGCCTGCGCCGGCGCGGCCGGCTGGACAGGTGGAGCCGGCTCTTGCGTGGGCAGGACCTGCTGGGTGCCCAGAGGCGGCGTGGGTGCGGACGACACGGCCGCGGCCTGCTGCTGGGCGATGCCGATCGGCGGCGTGGGGGTCACCGGCTCGTTCAGGCTGTCGAACGCGCCCTCGAGGGACGGCGCCGCACGCACCTGCGGGTCGTCGACCTCGTAGTACTCCTTCTTCTGGAACTTGCCGAGGTTCGCGATCATGCTCGACGGGAACGTGTCGAACCTCGTGTTGAACGCGCGCACGTTGCCGTTGTAGAAGCGCCGCCCAGCCGCGATCCGGTCCTCGCACTCGACCATCTGCTGCTGGAGGTACACGAAGTCCTGGTTCGCCTTCAGGTTCGGGTACTGCTCGGCCACCGCGAAGAAGTTCGCCAGTGCGCCGTTCAGCGAGCGCTCCGCGTTCGCCTGTGCGGCCGGGCCCGCGCCCTGCGCCGCGACCGCATGGGTGCGGGCCTCGACGACCCGGGTCAGCGTCTGCTGCTCGAACTTCGCGGCCGCCTTGGTGACCTCGACGAGGTTGCCGATCAGGTCGTGCCGGCGCTGCAGCTCCACATCTATCTGGCGCCAGGACTCCTCGATCGTGTTGCGCTGTCTCGCGAACTTGTTGTAGCTCGCGATGAACGCGACGACGGCGATCACGATGATCGCTACGACAACGAGGATGATGATCACTGCTGCGTCCACTCGGGCAGGCTATCGCGTCACGTGCCCCGGCGCGGGTCGACAGGCGAGCTAGAGCCCCAGGTCGGACAGGTCGAGCAGGTACCGGTACGCCAGCCCGCGCGCCTCGATCGCCTCGCGCGCGCCGGTGTCCCGATCCACCACGGTGGCCACGCCGACGACCGTCGCGCCCGCCTCGGTCAGCGCGTCCACCGCGGTGAGCACGCTGCCGCCCGTGGTCGAGGTGTCCTCGACGGCGAGCACCGGCTGGCCCGCGACCTCGATGCCCTCGATCCGCCGCTGCATCCCGTGCTCCTTGGCGGACTTGCGCACCACGAACACGTCCAGCACCTCGCCGACCGCCGCGGCGGCGTGCATCATCGCGCCGGCAACCGGGTCCGCGCCGAGCGTGAGCCCGCCGGCCGCGACGTAGTCCCAGTCTGCGGTGAGCTGGCGCAGCAGCCGGCCGATCAGCGGCGCCGCCGCGTGGTGCAGCGTGGCGCGCCGGAGGTCGACGTAGTAGTCGGCTTCCTTGCCCGAGGCCAGCACGACCCGGCCGTGCACGACCGCCAGCTCGGACACCAACCGGGCCAGTTCCCGTTTCGCCGACAGGTCAACAGCAGGAGCGGTACGCACGTCCGCGACTCTCTCATGCCCCACCGACAAAAACCCCGCTAGGCGCGCCCGGATGTGACGAGCGTCAGCCGAAACCGCGTTCGTCCTGCTTCAGCGCCGTGTCGACGGTGAGCGCCGCGCCCACTACGAGGCTCGCGAGCGGATCCGGCAGCGGCCGGTGGATCTGCACGACGTAGTTGTCGGCCGTGGTGAACATCGTCTTCGCGAAGCCCTCCCACGTCTTCGTGATGCGGGCGATCTCCGCGCCGGTGTGGTCCTGCACCGCGAAGTTCCACGCGCGCCAGTTCTCCGCCTGGATGCCACCGATCTGCTGCTCGCCGACGACGAAGCTGAAGCGGATCTTGCCGAACACGTTGTCCTGCACGATCTGGCCGATCTCGGCGCCGTCCGGCCGCGAGACGATCATGCGCGACTTGAACACCTTCGCCGGGCGGGTCAGCATCAGCACGGGCTGGTGGTTGACGTCGCGCACCTCGAAGCGGTGGGTGAGGAACTGGTCGTAGCTGGAGAAGAAGCGGACGGCCTTCTTCAGCGCGGACTGGCCGACCTGCGCCACCGAGCCGATCTGACGGCCGTGCTGGTCGAACACCTGGTACTCGTTGGCCATCTCGATGAGCTTGACCTTCTGGTTCACCACGAGCACCGGCTCGGTGAACAGCGTTCCGCCGCCGTACCCGACCTGGCCGACGCCGGCCGCGCGTGTCTGCTTGCGGATCTTGTCCGGGTCCGGACCGCGGCCGATCTGGAACTCCCAGGGGCTCGCGTCACTGCGCGGCGGCTGCTGTTGTTGCTGCTGCTGGGTGTGCTGGGTCCACTGGTTGCCGTCCCACCAGCGAAGGATCGTGGAGCCGGGCTGCTCCGGGTACCACCCGGGTGGCTGGGTCATCTCGCCTCGTCCTCTCAGGATTTCCAGACGAAGCTTGGCACCTGGTCGACCACGTCGCAGAGATATTCGAGCATCCACTGGACTTTCCGCAGGTCGATCTTGTCCCGGTCCCACGTCATCAGGTCGCCGCGCTCGAACCGGAAGGGCGTGCTCAGCGCCCGCTCGTCGGCGAGCATCCACTCCATCATCCGCGGATGCAGGATGTCGTAGGCGAACCGGTCGTTGTCGGTCTTGATGTGGAACGTCTCGTTGAACTGCTCGCTCTCCAGCTGCAGGTCCCGCACGCCGACGAAGCCGAGCAGCTTGCGCCCGAAGCCCTCGCGGCCGATCTGCAGCATCGGCTTGTCCGACGGCAGCGACAGCGCGACGACCGTGTGCGTGTACGTGTCGGTGCGCCGGTCCTGGCCGCTGCCGTGGGTCTCCTTGTAGCTGTACTCGAACGCCATGACCTGCCGGCCGCGGTGCTCGCCGCGCAGCACGTGCTCGGCGTTGCGGCCGTGCCCGCGGCCGAACGGCTCGCCGAGGAACCGGTCGGCGAGCGAGCGGTCCCGCTCGGTGTAGCGCCAGCCCCGCTGCGCCGCGAACGCGGCGAACTCCGCGATCTTCTTCTGGCGTGCCTTGTGCTGGAAGTACATGATCGCGCCGACCGCGACCACGACGGCGATGATCAGCAGGACCATCCCGATGTCCACTCGTGCTTCCCCCTCGCCCCGCGTCAGGTGCGGTCGCGCCCCGCGGTCGCCTTCGTCTCGAACCTCCGCAGCAGCCCGCGCGGCAGCAGCCGTGGCACGGCCAGCAGTGCCTTGTACGGCAGGCCCGGCACCGAGCGCGTCCGGCCGCGCCGCAGGTCACGCATGCAGTCGGCGACGACCTTGTCCGCGTCGAGCCACAGCCGGGCCGGCAGGTCGGTCATGTCGTCGCCGGCGCGGTCGTGGAACTCCGTGCGCGTGAAGCCGGGGACGAGCGCGACGACCCGCACGCCGGTGCCGGCGACGGTCGCCGCCATGCCCTCGGAGAACGTGGTCACCCAGGCCTTGCTGGCGGAGTAGGTCGGGCCCGTGCCGGGGAAGAAGCCGGCCACGCTGGACACGTTCACGATGCCGCCGTGCCCGCGGGCGATCATGCCCGGCAGCGCCGCGCGCGTCAGCCGCAGCACGGTGGTCACGTTGAGGTCGAGCTGCGCCTGCAGCAGCTCCGGGTCGGTCTCCGCGAACGCGCCGCGGGTGCCGAAGCCGGCGTTGTTGATCAGCAGGTCGATCGGCTTCTCCGTGTCGGCCAGCCGCTCCTCGACCCGCTTGCGGGCACGCGTCGTGCACAGGTCCGCGGTCATCGGCTGGACGTCGACGCCGTGCCCTTCGGCCAGCTCGGCGGCCACCTCCCGGAGGCGGTCTCTCGTGCGGGCCACGATCACCAGGTCATACCCCTCGGCGGCGAGCTTGCGGGCGAACGCGGCGCCAATGCCGGCCGTCGCCCCGGTGACGAGCGCTGTTGGCATGTGGACAACCTAATGGCTCACCGAACGGGTGACCCGAAGAACCGCCGATCTACTCGCGGCGCTCGCCGTGCCGTCCGGTCGGGTGTTCGTGCTCGCCGACCGGGTCGATCTCGGCGTCAAAAGGATCGATCACGTCGGCCACCTCGCCGATGCCGCGCAGCAGCCGCTCGAGCCGCGACGGGCTCGCGTGCGGGGAGGCGCCGGCGAGCACCCAGCCGCCCTCGATCCAGGTGACCGCGATGTCCGCGCCGATCTCCTCGGTGGCGTCGACGAGGTCCGGGGTGATCAGCCCGCGTGCGGCGGACAGGTCGGAGACGAACGCGTACCGCTGGCCGACCGGGCCGAGCAGCTCGGGCATGTGCTCGCGCTGGAACGGCGCGCTCGGCAGCCACAGCTCGACGATCGCGGGCAGCGTGCGCCGGCACTGGACGGCGGCGATCACCGCGGTGATCCGGCCGTTCGTCTCGAGGTCGAAGACGTACACCCGGCGGCGGCCGTCGGCGGTGAACGTCGAGCCGGCGACGACGTCACGGGCGATGCCGCCGCCGTGGAAGGCGATCGCGCCGCCGGTCCACTGGTCCGGCAGGACGTGGTCGGTCTCGGCGAATTGCCAGCCGCGCAAGGCGGCCCAGCGGCGGCGCTCCCGGTTGCGGGAGGTGAGCCGGGCCCGGTCGCGCATCAGGACCAGGGCACCGGCGATCGCGAGGACGGCCGCGAAGGCGAACCAGACCCATGCCGGTATTCCCACGGCGGAGAGCGTAGTAGCCCGGGTGGACCAACCAAGATCCGGCGCGCCTTCGACAACCAATTGGTTGACAAAGATGTCGCGCCGGCCGTACCGTCTTCTACAACCAATTGGTTGAAGAAGGAGGTCGCGGTGGTCGACGACCGGCTCTCACGGGTGTTCGGGGCGCTCGCGGATCCGATCCGGCGGGACATCGTGGCGAGGCTCGCGGTCGGGGACGCGACTGTCGGCCAGCTCGCCGAGCCGTACGACGTGTCGGTGCAGGCGGTCTCCAAACACCTGAAGGTGCTCGAGGACGCCGGCCTGGTGACGCGGTCCCGGGACGCCCAGCGCCGCCCGTGCCACCTCGAGGCGGAGGTGTTCGACCTCATGACCAGGTGGATCGAGCGTTACCGCCGCGCGGCCGAGGACCGGTTCCGCCGCCTCGACGCGGTGCTGGCGGAGATGTCCGACGACGCGGTGCCACATACGCAGCCACGCACGCGGCCGCACGGGCAACCGCACAAGCGACGAGGAGAAGCATCATGACCACGACGGCAACCCCCGAGACCCGCATCGAGGCCGACGCCGCGGTGCCGGTGATCCGCATCGTGCGCGAGTTCGACGCGCCGCCGGAGAGAGTGTTCCGCGCGTTCACCGACCCGGAGGTGTTCGTGCGCTGGCTCGGGCCGGACACCACGTCGGTCCGGCTGGACAAGTGGGACGCGGTGAGCGGCGGCAGCTACCGGTACACGATGCTGCGCGGCACGGAGGAGCTGGTGACGTTCTGGGGCTCGTTCCACGAGGTGCGCTCGCCGGATCGGCTCGTGCAGACGCAGTCGATGGACGGCATGGGTGACGGCGCGATCCTGAACACCCTGACGTTCGAGGCGCTGCCCGACGGCCGCACACGGCTGACGGACATGACCCTGGTGGACAGCTTCGAGGGCCGGGACATGATCCTTTCGAGTGGCATGGACGAGGGCGTGATCGCCGGCTACAAGAAGCTGGACGAGCTGCTCGCCGCCGGCTGACCGCGGTGCCGGACGGCCGGTTCACGCCGGCCGCTCGAGCGCCCACCAGTTGTCCATGCGCGCGACCACGGCCCGGTCGCCGGTCACGACCCGCGCGGTGCGGAAGAGGAACGCCGCGATGCCGGCGGTGCCCTGCATCCAGCCGACGCCGGGTGGCAGCAGCGGCTCCTTCGCCCGGTGTTCGACGAACCGCCAGTACGCGTGCTCACCGTCGCCCATCGCGCGGTCGACGAGCGTGTCGGCGAGGTGGCAGGCGAACTCGAGGTCGTCGCCGTTTCCGTTGCGCTGCCAGGAGTCGAGGAAGACCTCGCCGACGCCGGCCGTGCCGCAGCAGCGGCCGTCGTTGTCCCAGAAGCCGGGGTGCAGGCGCTTCGGGACGCCCGAGGTGCGGACGCTGTGGAGGCACCGCCGATGCCACTGCGCCGTCGGCTCTCCGGCGATCGTGCCGACGCCGGCTCGTTCCAGGGCGGGGAAGAGCAGCGACGTGCCGGCCGGGCCGTGGCACCAGGTGAACGTGACCTGGTCCAGGTCCACGGCCGGCGGGATCCGGCGCGGGACGACGAAGCCGCCCGCCGACGCGTCCCCGAGGGTCACCAGATGCTCTGCGCCCCGGCGGGCAGCGTCGGTGAGGTCAGGCCGGCCGAGCTCCGCACCCGCGAGCGCGAGGGCGGCCGCGATGCCGGCGACGCCGTGGGAGAAGTTGGGCATCTGGACGTCGCCGTCGGTGCGGAACCTGACGGGCACGAAGGACCAGTTCAGCCCGGCCGGCGTGGTTTCGCCTTCGGCGAGGAGCACGGCGGCGGCGTGCGCGGCAAGCTCGCCGGCGTCCTTGGCGCCCGCGCGCCTCGCCCACAGCGCGCCGAGCAGGACGCCGGCCGTGCCGAGCACGAGGTCGTTGACGCGGGCGTTCGGCAGGAAACGGGGTGGCTGCAGGAAGGTCTGCGGCCAGCCGTCGGGCGTGGCGAGCGTCCGGAGTCGCTGGACTGCGGCGTCCGGCTGCTCGCCGAGCGCGGTGAGCACGCCGATGGTGCTGACCAGGCCGTCGAAGTAGCCGTACTCCGTCTCATGTGGAGTAACGGCATGGAGGCGCTCGACGATCGTGTCGGCGAGCCGCTGCTCCTCGCCGGTCCAGTCGCGGCTGAGCCGCACGTCGGCGAGCACGAGCGCGAGGCTGCCGATGCCGCTGTGCATGCCGTCGCGGTACTCGGGGTTGAAGGCCCCCGGCACGGACTCGGGAATCCAGGGCCCGTCCTCGTCCCAGCGCACCTGGTCGAGCACCCACCGCCACCCAGCCTCGGCAAGCTCGAGATAGCTCCCACCCACGACCGCCCCCAAGAACGCGACTACCCACGCGCGCACGCGCGTGCAGAACGCAAGAAACGTAGCCCCCGCCCTCTCCGGGGGCACCCCTCGTGACCGTCAGTTTACCGGGGAGGGCTGACAAAAAGGGTGGTCAGTCGCGTTCTGTGGACAAGCTCGCGGGTTGTGGACAGCGCGCGGCCCGCGAGTCCGTTGTGGACTCGCGGACCTACGTCGCTTACAGGGCGCGGCCGACGATCAGGCCGGAGTTGTCATCCGCCACGTCCACGCGGACCGTGTCGCCGTCGCGGATCTCGCCGGCCAGCAGGGACTTCGCCAGCTGGTCGCCGATCGCCGACGACACCAGCCTACGCAGCGGGCGGGCGCCGTACACCGGGTCGAAGCCGTTCAGGGCCAGCCAGTCGCGCGCCGCCGCGGAGACGTCCAGGGTCAGCCGGCGACCGGCCAGGCGCTTGCCCAGCTGCGTCACCTGGATGTCCACAATGGACGTGAGCTCCTCGGTCGCCAGCGAGTGGAACACCACCACGTCGTCGAGCCGGTTCAGGAACTCCGGCTTGAAGTGGCGCTGCACCACCGAGAGCACCGCGTCCTTGCGCTGCCGCTCGTCCAGCGTCGCGTCCGCGATCGCCTGCGAGCCGAGGTTCGAGGTCAGCACCAGGATCGTGTTCCGGAAGTCCACCGTCCGGCCCTGACCGGCGGTCAGCCGGCCGTCGTCGAGGACCTGTAGCAGCACGTCGAACACGTCCGGGTGCGCCTTCTCCACCTCGTCCAGCAGCACCACGCTGTACGGCCGCCGCCGTACCGCCTCGGTCAACTGACCGCCCTGGTCGTAGCCGACGTAGCCGGGCGGCGCGCCGACGAGCCGGGCCACCGAGTGCTTCTCGGAGTACTCGCTCATGTCGATGCGCACCATCGCGCGCTCGTCGTCGAACAGGAACTCCGCCAGCGCCTTGGCCAGCTCCGTCTTGCCGACACCGGTCGGGCCGAGGAACAGGAACGAACCAGTCGGCCGATCGGGGTCGGCCACGCCGGCACGCGCCCGGCGGACGGCGTCGGACACCGCGCGCACGGCCTCGGCCTGGCCGATGACCCGCGTGGAGATCGCCTCCTCCATGCGCAGCAGCTTCGCGGTCTCGCCCTCGAGCAGCCGGCCGGCCGGGATGCCGGTCCACGCGGACACGACGTCGGCCACGTCGTCCGGGCCGACCTCCTCCTTGAGCATGACCTGCTCCTCCGCGTGCTCCGCGGTCCGCGTCGCCTCCTCGAGCTCCTTCTCCAGCCCCGGGATCCGGCCGTACCGCAGCTCGGCGGCCCGCCCCAGGTCGCCGTCGCGCTCGGCCCGCTCCGACTCGCCCCGCAGCTGCTCGAGCTGCTCCTTGAGCTCGCGGACCCGCTCGATCGAGCCCTTCTCGTTCTGCCAGCGGGCGGTCAGCGCGGAGAGGTGCTCGCGCTTCTCGGCGAGCTCGGCCCGCAGCGCCGCCAGCCGCTGCCGGGACGCCTCGTCCTCCTCCTTCTCGAGCGCCATCTCCTCGATCTCGAGGCGGCGCACCGCGCGCTCGACCTCGTCGATCTCGACGGGCCGGGAGTCGATCTCCATGCGCAGCCGCGACGCGGCCTCGTCGACCAGGTCGATCGCCTTGTCCGGCAGGAACCGTGCGGTGATGTAGCGGTCGGAGAGGGTCGCCGCCGCGACCAGCGCGCCGTCGGTGATCCGCACGCCGTGGTGGACCTCGTAGCGCTCCTTGAGCCCGCGCAGGATACCGACCGTGTCCTCCACGCTCGGCTCGCCGACCAGGACCTGCTGGAAGCGTCGCTCCAGCGCGGCGTCCTTCTCGATGTGCTGGCGGTACTCGTCGAGCGTCGTGGCACCGACCATCCGCAGCTCACCGCGGGCGAGCATCGGCTTGATCATGTTGCCGGCGTCCATCGCGCCCTCGCCGGTCGCGCCCGCGCCGACGATCGTGTGCAGCTCGTCGATGAACGTGATGACCTGGCCGGCCGACTCGGTGATCTCCTTGAGTACCGCCTTGAGCCGCTCCTCGAACTCACCGCGGAACTTCGCGCCGGCGACCATCGCCCCCAGGTCGAGCGCGACCACACGCTTGCCGAGCAGCGACTGCGGCACGTCGCCGGCCACGATCCGCTGGGCAAGCCCCTCGACGATCGCGGTCTTGCCGACGCCCGGCTCGCCGATCAGCACCGGGTTGTTCTTCGTGCGCCGGGACAGCACCTGCACGACCCGGCGGATCTCCGCGTCGCGGCCGATCACCGGGTCGAGCTCGCCCTTGCGCGCACGCTCGGTGAGGTCGACGCCGTACTTGTCCAGCGCCTGGTAGGTGCCCTCCGGGTCGGGGCTGGTGACGCGCGCGGAACCGCGGACCTTGACGAACGCCTCGCGCAGCGCGTCCGGCGTGGCGCCGTGCCGGTTGAGCAGGTCGGCCACCGGGCCGCCCTCGCTCGCGAGGCCGACCAGCAGGTGCTCGGTCGAGACGAACTCGTCGCCCATCTCCGTCGCCAGCTTCTGGGCCTGCGTGACCGCGCGCAGCGCACGTCCGTCGAGCTGCGGCGCGGACACGGTGGCGCCGGTCGCCGAGGGCAGCCCGTTGGACAGCTGGTCGAGCTCCTTGCGGATCACGCTCGGATCGGCGCCCACGGCCTGCAGCAGCGGCGCGGTCAGCCCGTCACCCTGCGCCAGCAAAGCGCCCAGCAGATGCACCGGAGTGACATCCGGATTGCCGGCCATGGTCGCGGCCTGTGCCGCCGACGAGATCGCCTGCTGGGTTTTAGTCGTCGGGTTGAAAGAGTCCAATTCCCCTCACCTCGTGTGCGCAGCAGTCCTTCACTACGTCAACGTCAGCAAAGTTGAGTCAGTTCCACTCAACCCAGGTTTTTCATAGCGTAGTCGCCATAGTGGCGCGTCTCACCCACACGTACCAATAGCGCTGTCCACAGGACATGTCCACCTGTCCACAATCCCCAGGTCTTTATCCACAGGGACTGGTGTATCGGGAATCGGTGGCTGGGGAGGGCACCGCCAGCCGGGTGATCAGAGTGTGGTATTCGGCGGTCGGCGCGGATGTCTACGTAGTCGCCGTCCGGGGTCGCGGATCTGAGCCCCCAGGTCCGGCCGGCGAGCCGGCAGGAGCGGTCGACAGCGCGGGACTTAGGTCGGCTCGTGACAGCGCGAAATTGCTGGTCAGCACCGATTTCGAGACCCAGCGGTGCTGGTTCGGCAACACGGGCGGGAGGGTCCGGGCTTGGTCGCGTGGCGAACGCGTTCTTACGCTCCGTACTCAGGCGCGAGAACCTTCGCTCGGTGTGGCTCGAACGTCCGAAACCAGCCACCGTGTGTAGTGGTTTCCCACACGAAAGCGCCGGGAGTCGCGACATCCGGGCAGTTTCCGTCTACTGTCCACATGTCGGGGACGGATGACCGCGAAGTGAACAATCCGGCGTCGCCCCCGGACGCCAAGAGGTGGAGTCTGTGCCCCGACCATGACAGCCAACGCCGTTGTGAGCCCCGTACCGCGCCAGGACCGCGTCGAGTCCAGTTCGGACCCGGTCGCGACCATGGTGCGGTTGGTCCGCGAAACGTGGGCGCTCGTCGAGCCCAACGCGGGCCGGGTGGCTGAGTTCTTCTACGCGACGCTGTTCAGCATCGCTCCCGCGACCCGGGAACTGTTCCCGATCAACATGCAGATCCAGCGGTCGCGGCTGTTGCGTGCGCTCGTGCACGTGGTGCAGATGGTCGACCGGCCGGACGACCTGATCCCGTTCCTGCGCCAGCTCGGCCGCGACCACCGGAAGTTCGGCGTGGTGGCCGGCCACTACGAGGCGGTCGGTATGGCGCTGCTGGCCGGGGTCAAGCAGTACGCGGGTCGCGCGTGGACGGATGAAGTCGAGCGCGCGTGGGCCGAGGCGTACACGATCATGGCGCGCGCCATGCTGGAGTCCGCGAGCGCGGACGAGGGTCCGGCCTGGTGGAACGGCACTGTCGTCGACCGCCAGCGGCTCGATCGATCGCTGTCGATCGTGCGCGTCCAGCCGGACCACCCGCTGCCCTACCACCCGGGGCAGTACGTGAGCGTGGAGGTGCCCCAGCGGCCGCGGATGTGGCGGTACCTGACGCCGGCGACCGCGCCACGCGACGACGGGCTGCTGGAGTTCCACGTGCGCGCCGTCGACGGCGGGTGGGTGAGCCGCTCGATCGTGGCGACGGCGCAGCCGGGCGAGCAGTGGCGGATGGGCCCGCCGATGGGCCGGCTGCGGGTGGACCGCAATGCTGGCCGGGACGTGCTGATGATCGCGGGCGGCACTGGCGTCGCGCCGATGCGGGCGATCATCGAGCACCTGGCGAAGTGGGGCGAGAACCCGCGCGTGCAGCTGTTCTACGGCGGCCGGACGCGGGCGGACCTATACGACCTTGAGCACCTGCAGCAGATCACGTCGACGAACCCGTGGCTGACGGTCGTCCCGGTGCTGGAAGCGGAGACGCGGATCGCGGCCGTGGAGCGCGGCACGCTGGCGGACGTGGTGACCCGGTACGGCGCATGGAGTGATCACGACGTGCTGGTGTCGGGCTCGCCGCCGATGGTCCGCTCGACCGTGTCGCGGATGCTCGTGGCGGGGACTTCCCTGGACCGCATCACGTACGACCCGTTCACGGTCGACTGATCCACTGTAGACTGACTCGATTCGAGAGCACCGGGCGGCCTCCGGCCCCGGAATCCAGCGTACAAGGACTCACCGACACTTCCGGCCGGGCAGCCGCTTGCTTGTGGACAGCTCCGCCGCAGAAAACTCCGGCCTGCGGACAACTTCCGCCGCACGAGGCGTTCCGGCTGTCAGCAGCTCTGCACGTGGAACCGTGAACGACCCACGCTTGTGGACAACCGCCCGCCGGGCGGAGGAGAACCTGTGGACAACTCCCGGCCACGCGGGGGCCCCCCGTTTTCCAGCCTATTCGGGGGGTCTGACGGTTTGCGGTGGTGAGACGTCGGCTGTGGACAGGTTCCGGCCGTGAGTGTGCGAAAGGCCCGGCCCCATGCGGGGCCGGGCCTTCGTGAAACGGCTTACCTGCGAGGTTTCCAGACCACGAGGGCGGTCTCCTGGCGGACCGGGACCAGCTCGTTGCGGTACGAGCGGTGGATGGCCGCGGCCGCTTGTTCGGCCGCCGCGTGTACGGCCGCCAGCTCGGCGGTGAGCTCGGCGACCCGGTCGCGCAGGTCGTCGACCTGGCGTTCCAGCTCGATGATCCGCTTGACGCCCGCCAGGTTCACGCCCTGCTCCTGCGACAGCCGCTGCACCTCGCGCAGCAGGGCGATGTCCCGCATCGAGTAGCGGCGGCCGCCGCCGGTCGTGCGGCCCGGGGAGACCAGGCCCAGCCGGTCGTAGCCGCGCAGCGTCTGGGCGTGCAGCCCCGACAGCTGGGCGGCCACGGAGATCACGAAGACGGGCGTGTCCTCGTCGGCACCTGGAGGGAACGGGATTCCGGTCATCACTCGCTCCGTTGCTGCAGCATGGCCGTCAGGTCCGGCCGCGGGTCGTGCCCGGCCGTGGCGGCCAGGTAGTCCTCGAGCGCCTTCTTCGCCTTGTCGTCCATGTTGGACGGAACCGCGACCTGCAGGGTCACCAGCAGGTCACCGGTCTGGCCGTCCCGCCGCGAGATGCCCTTGCCGCGCACCCGCAGCACCCGGCCGCTCGACGTGCCCGGCGCGACCCGCAGCGACACCTTGTCATCGAGGGTCGGCACGGTCAGCGTCGTGCCCAGCGCCAGCTCCGGGAACGTCACCGGCACCTTGATCGTCAGGTCATTGCCCGACCGGCCGAAGATCGCGTGCGGGGTCACGTGCACGCGCACGTACAGGTCACCCGCGTGCCCGCCGTTCTGGCCCGGCTCGCCCTGCTCTGCCAGCCGGATCCGCTGGTCGTCGTTGACGCCCGCGGGGATCCGCACGGTCAGCGTCCGGGTCCGCGTGCTGACACCATCGCCGCCGCACTCCGCGCACGGGTCGTCGACGATCCGTCCGGTGCCACGGCAGTCCCGGCACGGCTCGCTGAACGCGAACGCGCCCTGGCTGCGGCTGACCAGCCCGGCCCCGCTACACGTCGGACAGGTGCGCGGGGTCGTGCCGGGCTTCGCACCCGAGCCGTGACAGGTGCCGCAGGTCGACGGCGACGACAGCCGCAGCGGGACCGTCGCGCCCTTGACCGCCTCGACGAAGTCGATGCGCACCTCGGTCTCCACGTCGGCCCCGCGGCGCGGCCGGTTGGTCGCGCTCGCGGTGCCGCCGCGGCGGCCGAACAGGTTGCCCAGCAGGTCGCTGATGCCCCCGCTGGCGCCGGCCTGCTGGCCACCGCTGCCGAAGATGTCGCCGAAGTCGAACGTGGAGCCGCCCGTGCCGAACCCGCCGAAGCCCCCCGGCCGGAACCCGCCCGAACCGAAGAGCCTGCGCGCCTCGTCGTACTGCTTGCGCTTCTCCGGATCGCCGAGCACGCCGTACGCCTCGGACACCGCCTTGAAGCGGGCCTCGGCCTGGGAGTTGCCCGGGTTCGCGTCCGGGTGCAGCTCACGCGCGAGCTTGCGGTACGCCTTCTTGATGTCGGCGTCGCTGGCGTCGGACGAGACGCCCAACTCGTGGTAGAAGTCCTTGTCGATCCAGTCCCTCGCACTCACCGGACGCCCCCTCCTCTCTTGTCAGATCTGATCGTCGGCTCGGTCCGCCGGCGTGTCGACGTCCGCCGACGCGAACCAGTCGTTCGCCTCCGGGCCGCCCGGCTTCGCATCGGGAGCCGCCGGCGGCGCGGGCGCCTCGGCCGGTGCCGCATCGGCCGGCCCGGGCTCGTGGTCGGTCACCCCGACCAGCGCCGCCCGCACGATGCGGTCGCCGAACCGGTAGCCCCGGCGCAGCACCGCGGTCACGGTCGGGCCGCTGACCTCCGGCGACGTGTCGTGCTGAACGGCCTCGTGCACCGACGGGTCGAACGCCTCGCCCTCGTGCCCGAACGACTCCAGGCCGACGCGCTCCAGGGTGGCCACGAGCTTGTCGGCCACCGCCTTGAACGCGCCGGTCAGGTCGCCGTGCTGGTGCGCGCGCTCGATGTCGTCGAGCACGGACAGCAGCTCCTGGGCCACCGACGCCTTCGCGGTGTTGGTCACGACCTCACGGTCGCGGTCGATCCGCTTGCGGTAGTTGGCGTACTCGGCCTGCAGGCGCTGCAGGTCTGCGGTCCGCTCGTCCAGCTGCTCCTTCAGCTCGGCCTCCCGGTTGGGCTCTTCCGGAGCGGCCGCCCCCTCCGCGGGGACGGCCTGCTCCGGCTGTGCGGCCTCATCCGGTTCCGGTGCCTGGCGGACCTGCCCCGTGTCGGGGTCGATACGGCGGCGGTCGCGAACCACGACTCGCGGCTCCTCTCCGGCGTCTTCGTCGGGTCGGTCGCCCGAACTCACTTCTTGTCCTCGTCGACGATCTCGGCGTCGACCACGTCCTCGCCACTCGGTGCGGCCTGCTCACCGCCCTGGTCACCCTGGGCACCGGCGTCCCCGCCGCCACCCTGCGCCTGCGCGCCGGACTGGGCGTACATGGCCGAGCCCATGGCCTGCGACTCGGTCGCGAGCTTCTCCATCGCGGTCTTGATGGCCGCGGTGTCGGTGCCCTTCAGGGCTTCCTGCGCGTCCTTGATCGCGACGTTGACCTTCTCCTTGACCTCGCCGGGGATCTTGTCGTCGTTGTCCTTGACGAACTTCTCCGTCTGGTAGACCAGCGTCTCCGCCTGGTTGCGGACCTCGGCCTCCTCGCGGCGCTTCTTGTCCTCCTCGGCGTGCGCCTCGGCGTCCTTGACCATCCGGTCGATGTCCTCCTTCGGCAGCGCCGAGCCGCCGGTGATGGTCATCGACTGCTCCTTGCCGGTGCCGAGGTCCTTCGCGTTGACGTGCACGATGCCGTTCGCGTCGATGTCGAAGGTGACCTCGATCTGCGGGACGCCCCGGGGTGCCGGCGGGATGCCGGTGAGGTCGAAGGTGCCCAGCTTCTTGTTGTGCACCGCGATCTCACGCTCGCCCTGGAACACCTGGATGCCGACCGTGGTCTGGCCGTCGTCCGCCGTGGAGAAGATCTCCGAGCGCTTGGTCGGGATGGTCGTGTTCCGCTCGATGAGCTTGGTGAACACGCCGCCCTTGGTCTCGATGCCGAGCGACAGCGGGGTGACGTCCAGCAGCAGGACGTCCTTGACGTCGCCACGCAGCACGCCGGCCTGCAGGGTCGCGCCGACCGCGACGACCTCGTCGGGGTTGACGCCCTTGTTCGGCTCCTTGCCGCCGGTCAGCTCCTTGACCAGGTCGGTGACCGCGGGCATGCGGGTCGAACCACCGACGAGCACGACGTGGTCGATGTCGCCGACCTTGATGCCGGCGTCCTTGATCACGTTGTTGAACGGCGCGCGGGTGCGGTCGAGCAGGTCGCTCGTGATCCGCTGGAACTCCGCACGCGACAGCGTCTCGTCGAGGAACAGCGGGTTCTTGTCCGCGTCCACGGTGATGTACGGCAGGTTGATGTTGGCGCTGTTCGAGCTGGACAGCTCGATCTTCGCCTTCTCCGCCGCCTCACGGATGCGCTGCAGCGCCATCTTGTCCTTGGTGAGGTCGATGCCCGCGGACTGCTTGAACTTGTCCACCAGCCAGTCGACGATGCGCTGGTCCCAGTCGTCCCCACCGAGGTGGTTGTCACCGGAGGTCGCGCGGACCTCGACGACGCCCTCGCCGATCTCCAGCAGCGACACGTCGAAGGTGCCGCCACCGAGGTCGAAGACCAGGATCGTCTGCTCCTTCTCGCCCTTGTCCAGGCCGTACGCCAGGGCGGCCGCGGTCGGCTCGTTCACGATCCGCAGCACGTTCAGGCCGGCGATCTGCCCGGCCTCCTTGGTGGCCTGCCGCTGGGCGTCCTCGAAGTAGGCGGGGACGGTGATGACCGCGTCGGTGATCGGCTCACCGAGGTAGGACTCGGCGTCACGCTTCAACTTCATCAGGACGCGGGCGCTGATCTCCTGCGCGGAGTAGCTCTTGCCGTCGACCTCGGTCTGCCAGTCCGTGCCCATGTGCCGCTTGACCGACCGGACCGTGCGGTCCACGTTCGTGACCGCCTGGTTCTTCGCCGGCTGACCCACCAGCACCTCGCCGTTCTTGGCGAAGGCAACGATCGACGGGGTGGTCCGCGAACCCTCGGAGTTGGCGATAACCGTCGGCTCACCGCCCTCGAGGACAGCGACGACGGAGTTGGTCGTCCCCAGGTCGATTCCGACCGCTCGCGCCATTTGGATTCCTCCTGCTTGCTCTTCCTGTGTGGGTTGAGTGCTTCCCACTCAAGTCTGCCGTCGGATCCGATCACCCGTCAAACCAGACTTGAGCCCTCCTCGCTCAACCTTCCTGCCAGTCCCAACGCACGACCCCGGCAGATCGTTCCCGGCGGGCCGTCAGGCTGCGGAAACGGTGATGTTGCCGCTGTCGGTGCGCAGGTCGAGGCGGTGCTCGCCGGCCGGATCGTTGCCGATCTCACTGTCGACGTTGCCGCTGTCCGCGTTCGTCGAAACCTGGTAGTCGCCATCCGGGACGGTCACCTCGACGTTGCCCGAGTCCGCGTCGACCGTCACGTCCTGCGCGGTCGCGAGCTGGAGCTCGACGTGCCCGGAGGACGACTTCACCCGCGCCGCGCCGCCGAGATCATGTGCCTCGACGCTGCCCGACTCCGCCTCCAGGGTGAGGTCGCCCCGCACGCCGTCGGCCTCGATGCTGCCCGACTCGGCCTTGGCCACGACGTCGCCGTCGATGTCCGACAGCTCGACCTTGCCCGAGTGCGCCTCGACGTTGACCTCGCCGGAGACGTCCCGCACGGCGACCCGCCCCGAGCTCGCCCGCACGGTCACCGCCGAGGCGCCGGTGATGTCCGCGGTGCCGGAGTCGAGCTGGCCGGTCACGCTGGTGCCCTCGGGCACGGTGACGTCGTAGGCGATCCAGCAGTTCGGCTTGTCGCACGAGTCCAGCTCGAGCACGCCGTTCTTCACCCGGAACGTCTCGCCCGGCTTCTCGTCGGCGTAGTGGATCTCGCGCTTCACCGACGGCGGGCCGCCGGTGTGGATCCGGACGTCGCCCGAGTCGTTGGCGAACCGCACGCTCGTGAAGGACTGTGTGACGTCCTTCGAGTCGGAGTCCCGCTCCGTCGTCATGTCGAAGTCGCACGCGCTCAGCAGCCCGATGCCGGTGACGACTATGCCGGCCGCCGCGACGGCCCGTCCGATCCCCATGTCGGTGCCCCTCTGCTCAGTAATCCTGCGTCGGTTCGACGCTAGGACCGGCACGGACCCGCCGACATCAGGGACGCCCCCGAATCGACCCTGGGGCCAGCCCCAGGGTGCCCGGCATGTGGGAAGCTGTTCCCAGATAGCAGGAGGCGTTGACTAACGTGCGGGTATGCCCAGACGGTGGTTCATCCTCGCCGTGGGGATGGCCGCGCAGGCCACCACGTCGAGCTTCCTGTACGGGCTGCCGTTCCTGATCCCGGAGCTGCAGAGGTCGCACGGCGTCTCGCTGACGGAGGCGGGCACGCTGGTGTCGGCGCCGCTGCTCGGGCTGCTGCTGGCGCTGATCGCGTGGGGCGCGGCCGCGGACCGGTACGGCGAGCGGACGGTGATGGCGGTCGGCCTCGGGGCGACCGGCGTCCTGCTGCTGATCTCGCTCACGCTGCCCGGCCTGACGCTGTTCGGCGCGGGTTTGTTCGTGGCCGGAGCGTGCGCGGCCTCGGTGAACGCGGCGAGCGGGCGGGTGGTGCTGGGTTGGTTCTCGGCGGCCGAGCGCGGGCTGGCGATGGGCATCCGGCAGACGGCGCAGCCGATCGGCGTGGGTATCGCGGCCGCGACGCTGCCGTGGCTCGGGCTCCGGTGGGGCTTCGCGCCCGCGGTCGCGCTGCCGGCCGTGCTCTGCCTGGTCGCGGCGGTGCTCGTGCTGCTGGTGGTGATCGACCCGCCGCGGCCCGAGCGCACGGCGGCCGCGTCCGCGTCGCCCTACCGGACGGAGCCGGCGACCACGTTGCTGCGGCTGCACACGGCGAGCTCGCTGCTGGTGGCCCCGCAGTTCGTGGCGGCGACGTTCGCGGTGACGTTCCTGGTGTCCGAGCACGGCTGGACCCCGGTCGACGCGGGCCGGCTGGTCGCGGTCGTGCAGGTGGTCGGCGCGGCCGGGCGGATCGCGGCGGGCGTGTGGTCGGACCGGGTGGGCAACCGGATGGGCCCGATGCGGGTGGTGGCCGTGCTGGCGGCCGTGACGATGTTGTTGTGGGGCGTGGGCGGGTCGTCGTGGCTGTCGGTGGCGGCGCTGGTGGCGGCGCTTGTCGTCACGGTGACCGACAACGGGCTGGGCTTCACGGCGACGGCCGAGCTGGCGGGCCCGTTCTGGGCGGGCCGGGCGCTGGGCGTGCAGAACACGGCGCAGAACGTCGTGGCGATGGCGACCGCGCCGCTGTTCGGCGCGTTGATCACGGCGCTGGGCTATCCGGGCGCGCTCCTGCTCGCCGCGGTGTTCCCGTTGTGCGGGGCCGCTTTGACGCCGGTCGCGGGGGAACGGCGGCTCAGCGCCGCGTATCCACGCGGTGGAAGTTGAGGTAGGCGCGCGAGGGGGTCGGACCGCGCTGGCCCTGGTAGCGGGAGCCGGCGGCCTGCGAGCCGTAGGGGTTCTCGGCGGCGCTGGAGAGGCGGAACAGGCAGAGCTGGCCGATCTTCATGCCGGGCCACAGGGTGATCGGCAGGTTGGCGACGTTGGACAGTTCGAGCGTGATGTGCCCCTCGAAGCCGGGGTCGATGAAGCCGGCGGTCGAGTGCGTCAGCAACCCGAGGCGGCCGAGGCTGGACTTCCCCTCGAGCCGCCCGGCGAGATCGTCCGGCAGCGACACCGACTCGAAGGTCGACCCGAGCACGAACTCGCCCGGATGCAGCACGAACGGCTCGTCCCCGGCCGCCTCGACGAGCGCGGTGAGATCGTCCTGCTGCCGGCTCGGGTCGATGTGGGTGTACTTGGTGTTGTTGAAGACGCGGAAGAACCGATCGAGCCGCACGTCGATGCTGGATGGCTGCAACATGGCGAGATCGAACGGGTCGAGCCCGAACCGCCCGGACTCCAGCTCCTTGCGCAGATCCCGATCGCTCAACAACACCCGCTCACCCTAACCGCGAGGCCGTGTAAGCTCAGCGAGGCCCGCCAGACGGGCGCTGCGGATGTAGTTCAATGGTAGAACATCAGCTTCCCAAGCTGAGAACGCGGGTTCGATTCCCGTCATCCGCTCTGGGGCCGATTCTCACAGCTCAGAAGGGGTGCCTCCGGACCTTCGGAGGCACCCCTTCTGCATGCCTGGTTCGAGATCGGGAACGTCAGCTCGACTTGATGCGCAGCACCTGCCCGATGCCCGGCGAGCCCGAGTTGTTGGTGATGTACAGCCCATCCTTGCGGACGGTGATGCCGCCCGGCCCGGTCAGCGTCCCCGGGGGCAAGGCGACCTGCCGCTTGGTCCCGTCCCGGGACACGGTGAAGAGGCCACCGTCGGTGGACCCTCCCAGCAGCCCGTCGTGGTCGAACTCGAGCACGTACAGCGTGCCGTCGTTCCCGAACGCGAGGTCCATGATGTTCGTGAATCCGCTCGCGAAGACGGACACCGCTCCGGTGCGCGGGTTCACGCGGTAGACGTTGGCGCCGCCAGGCGGGAACGGGAAGCCGGTGAGCTCGCTGACGTAGTACTGGCCATCCGGCCCCATGACGACCGACGTCGGGACGGCCTGCATCGGGACGTCCGGCCCGCCGAACGGGTTGGGAACCAGCCGGTTGGGGAACACCGCCAGGTTCGTGACGCGGCCCCTCGTGTCGACGACGTTGATCGCGTTGCCGCCTGCGTCGGCGACCACGAAGCGGTCGCGGTTGTTGTCGAAGAGCACGTCGACGGCGTTGGAGTCGACCGCCGGGTTGCCGACCTCCGCATCCGGGTTCACGTCGCGTTCGAACGCCCAGAGGTCGGCGACGTTCCGGGGCTGGTTGGGCCGCTCGATCTTCAGTAGCCGGCCGAAGAGGTTCGCGGCCGGATTCTGCGCGGCCAGGGCGTCCCGGGAGATCGTCGCGCCGGACTCGTCCTTTGGCTCGGTGGGCCCGCCACTGGTTATGAAGACGCGATCCGCGTCGAGCACCGTGATGCCGTGCGGGCCGATGGCGTGCACGTCGCCCGGCGTGTTCGCGTACGAGGGCAGGCCCTGGACGATGCGCGACTGGTGGCCTGACCGGTCGACCTTCGTCACCGCGCCCGTGGTGCCCATGCACGCCGGACCCTCAGCACCGACGAAGCACGGCCCGCTGCCACCCCGGCCGGCCTCCGCCACGAACAGGTCGCCGCGCGACCCAAACGCCAGGTGCCGCGGGCTGTCGAGCCCGGAAGCCACGACATCGACACTGATCTCTGCCGCCGCGGCGGGGGACACCAGCACGCCGAGCGGCAGAAGTAAAACGGCGGGAAGAAGACGGAGCACACGCATAAGACCCTCCAAGCCGGACCATTGTGTGCGGAGACCCTCCCACTTGAAGTCGAACCGGGTCAATCCATACCGGTCAACCTTTGAGCCCCGGCATGAGCCGTGGAGTCCGGGTGCGGCGCGGCAATCTGCGCGGCCATCAATGAATGCGGGCAGCGCGTTGTTGTTGGATCGGTGCCATGCCCTTCGGGTGCAAGGAGGTGAGCGCGATGGTCGCCGAATCGATCATGTGCTCGCGCGCCGCTGCCTGGGCGTCTGCGCGGGGCTGACCGGGCGCGGACGGAAAGGGAATCGACCGACCGAAGAGGTGTTCCTGTCCTTTGTCTAGCCCGATTGGCCTTTGTCCGCCGGAACAATCAGCTTATCCAGATCCCCCGGCTGGCGGAACGGTCGGCAAAAGCCCGGGCGAATCGAGCAGCAGAGCGTCCGAATCCGGAGATTCCGTCTGTTCTGCGGTATTCGCCGACCGGAGATGGGGCCGGCAGTTCCGGCCGCCCGATGCGGGCGGCGGATGACATCGACTCGACCATCCACTTTGGATGATCGATGGCCGGGACGGCGGGCAGTACCCCATCGACGCGGCAGCCGGGTCCGAGCGATGACGTTACGTCGAGCGGCGAAATGTTGGCGGCGCGATGGACCCGATGGCGCGGCCGGCGAGGCTGGAGCTGGCACACCGCCGGTGCGGCTCGAAGCGCGGCACGTTCGCCGGCGACTCGAGGCCGCGCGGGCAGCAGGGTCCGACGTCGCCTCGCGTCAGGCCATGCGCTCGCGCATCGCCGGCAGTGCGAACTCCCGCACCGCCGACAGCACCTCGCGGGACAGCGAGTCGAACGGCTTGCCGGCCTCGAGCTCCCACCACAGCTCCCCGATGGGGAAGCCGGCCACGGTCACCAGCTCGCCGATCGGGGCCTCCCAGCCGGCTCCCGCGGTCTTCGTCGGCGGCGGCGCGTGCCTGCTCACCGGGTAGTACGGCCGGACCCGCAGCTGATGCGCCCACTCGTCGCGGGAGATCACCCCTACACGGACGGTGAAGCGGACGGCCCGTTCGGTGAACGAACGGGTCTGCTCGACGACGATCTCGCCCCAGTGCCGGTTGCTCTCGATGCGGAACCGGCGACCCACGCCGAAGAAGCCGAGGGCACGCAGACCCGGGGCCAGGTTCGTGTCGACCATGAACCTGAACCACTCCTGGGCGTTGCGCTCGAGCTCGGACTCCATGGTGCCACCAACAGTAGCTGCCCGACGCCGCAAAGTGGTAAGTGTTCGCTATCCCGATCGGGCGGAAAAACTCCTACCTGAATGGCGTCACACCTGGGCGCTTCTGTCGTTCCTGAGTCAGACAAGTCCTCAGGAGGACGGGATGCCAGTGAGCACGCAGCAGCAACCCGGACGCGCGACCAGCACCATCGGCGTAGCGCTCATCGACGGGACCCCGCTCGTCCGGGAAGGGTTGTCCTCGCTGCTCAACCGCACCGCGGGACTCCGGTTCCTCGGCTCCGCCGAGTCGGCTCAGGTGGGCCTGCGGTTGTGTCAGCGGCTGCGGCCCGACGTCGTCCTCGTCGACGCCGCCCTCGACCCGCGCGGCCAGCTCTCCCACGTCCTGTCCGCGGCCGGCGGGAGCATGCGCGTCCTGCTGTTGATCGACGACGCCCGCCGCACCAACCAGTACATCGCCGGCGCGCTCGCCGCCGGGGTGGCCGGCGTGATCCGCCGGTCGGCCCAGCCGAACGAGCTCCTCCGCGCCATCCAGGCCGTGCACACCGAGGGCCGCTACCTCGACCCCGCGCTCGCCCCCGCCCTGGCCGCGCCCGCGCCCCGCGCCCAGCAGACACCCCGCCAGCCGCTGTCCCGCCGCGAGCACCAGGTCCTCCAGCTCATCGCCGACGGGCTGGAGAACCAGGCGATCGCCGACATCCTGTACGTGTCCGTCGAGACCGTGCGCACCCACGTGAAGAGCATCCTGCGCAAGCTCTCCTCGCGGGATCGCACGCACGCGGTGGCGGTCGCGTTCCGGTCCGGGGTGCTGGTCGTGGACGAGCAGAGCCCCGGGTCGAGGCCCGCTCGGGACTGATCTGCGTCGCCCGCCGGGCGAGGTCCAATGAACGGCAGGTTCCAGAAGTTTCCTTGCCCGACGCTACCGGCAAGTAATATTCTGATGTTACTGCCGAGTAGGGGACCACAGAAGACGGGGAGCGACGACCATGGGCCACTACCAGAGCAACGTCCGTGACCTCGAGTTCAACCTGTTCGAGGTACTCAAGGTCCAGGACCGCCTGGGCAAGGGCGTGCTGGCCGAGGCCGACGAGGACACCGTGCGCGGCGTGCTGGGCGAGCTGAACAACCTCGCGACCGGCCCGCTCGCGGAGTCGTTCGTCGACGGCGACCGCAACCCGCCGGTCTTCGACCCGAAGACGCACTCCGTGACGCTGCCCGAGTCGTTCAAGAAGGCCTACCACCAGCTGTGGGACGGCGAGTGGTGGCGGCTGGGCCTCACCAACGAGCTCGGCGGCTTCGGCCTGCCGCCGTCGGTGCAGTGGGCCGCCGCGGAGCTGATCCTCGGCGCCAACGCGCCGCTGTTCATGTACCTGTCCGGGCCCAACATGGCCCAGGTGCTGTACCGCAACGGTACCGAGGAGCAGCGGCACTGGGGCGAGCTCATGATCGAGAACGGCTGGGGGTCCACGATGGTGCTGACCGAGCCCGACGCGGGCTCGGACGTGGGCGCCGGCCGGACCAAGGCGATCAAGCAGGACGACGGCTCCTGGCACATCGAGGGCGTGAAGCGCTTCATCACGTCGGCCGAGCACGACCTCGCCGAGAACATCGTGCACATCGTGCTGGCCCGGCCGGAGGGCGCGGGCCCGGGCACCAAGGGCCTGTCGATGTTCATCGTGCCGAAGTTCCACTTCGACTCGCAGACCGGTGAGCTCGGCGAGCGCAACGGCGTCTTCGTCACCGGCGTCGAGCACAAGATGGGCATCAAGGTGTCCACGACGTGCGAGCTCTCGTTCGGTCAGCACGGCGTCCCCGCCAAGGGCTGGCTCGTCGGCGAGGTACACAACGGCATCGCGCAGATGTTCCAGATCATCGAGTACGCCCGGATGATGGTCGGCACCAAGGCGATCGCGACGCTGTCCACCGGCTACCTGAACGCGCTGAGCTACGCCAAGGAGCGCGTGCAGGGCGCGGACCTCACGCAGATGCTGGACAAGACCGCGCCGCGGGTCACGATCACCCACCACCCGGACGTGCGCCGCAGCCTGATGATGCAGAAGGCGTACGCCGAGGGCCTGCGTGCGGTGTACCTATATACGGCCTCGCTGTCGGACCAGGTGTGGACCGGCGAGGGCGACGACGAGGCACGCGAGCTGGCCGCGCGGGTGAACGACCTGCTGCTGCCGATCGTCAAGGGCGTCGGCTCCGAGCGGGCCTACGAGCAGCTCGCGCAGTCGCTGCAGACGCTCGGCGGCTCGGGCTTCCTGCAGGACTACCCGATCGAGCAGTACATCCGCGACGCGAAGATCGACTCCCTCTACGAGGGCACCACGGCGATCCAGTCGATGGACTTCTTCTTCCGCAAGATCGTGCGGGACAAGGGGCAGGCGCTGACCTACCTCGCCGGCGAGATCTCCGCGTTCATCGAGGCGGAGAGCGGCAACGGCCGGCTCAAGGAGGAGCGCGGGCTGCTCAAGCAGGCGCTCGAGGACGTGCAGGGCATGCTCGGCGCGATGATCGGCTTCCTGACGAACTCACAGAACGAGCCGGAGAGCGTCTACAAGGTCGGCCAGCACACCGTGCGACTGCTGATGGCGACCGGCGACCTGATGATCGGCTGGCTGCTGCAGCGGCAGGCGGAGATCGCGATCGCCGCGCTCGACGCGGGTGTGTCCGGTAAGGACAAGGCGTTCTACGAGGGCAAGCTCGCCGTCGCCTCGTTCTTCGCGCGCAACGTGCTGCCGGAGCTCTCGGCCGGTCGGAAAATCGTCGAGGCCGCGGACAACTCGTTGATGGAGCTAGACGAAGCCGCGTTCTGACCACAAGGTGTGATCGAGGCGAATCGGTGGTATCTGTTGGACACCATCGAATGCTGAGGAGCAGCTATGTGGGACGGTTACTCGATCATCGGCCTCCTCATCGCGGGCATCGTGCTGGGGATCCTCGGGCGGTTGTTCGCCCCGGGTCGCCAGAAGATCCCGTGGTGGTTGACGATCCTCGCCGGCATCGTCGGCGCACTCATCGGCAACTGGCTGGCGTCGGTCGTCGGAGTTCGCCATACCGAGGGAATCGACTGGATCCGGCACATCTTCCAGATCGCCGCGGCGGCCGTGGCCGTCATCCTCGCGGCGGCGCTGTACGGCGGCCGATCCCGTAGCCGCGTCTGACCAACGAACTGCGCAAGGGCCCCCGGCAGCCGCCGGGGGCCCTTCGCTTTCGCGTCAGCGGGCCGGTTTCGGCTTGCAGACGATCTTGGGGTGCGAGTTGTAGCGGACGGTGCGGGTCTTGCGCGACACCTCCGCGCCGCTGTTGGCGTCCTTGATGATCCGTGTGTCGCTGGTGGTGAAGCCCTGCCCACCCTCGCTCGGCCGGCAGTTCGGGTCCGTGCTCGTCTTGGTCTCCGGCTCGGTGTAGTCGCCGCGGCCGCCGGTGATCGACTCGACCTCGTAGTGCTTGGTACCCCAGATCTTCACGGTGATCGACGAGGACGTCCAGATCGTCTGGATGGCCACGCCGGTCGGCGACTCGTTGGTGAACTTCAGGTCGATCACGCTGCTGCCGTCGGGGTTCTGGAACACCGTCGCCTCGCGCGCGGCGGGGTAGCGGCTGATGTAGTAGCTGTGCTCCTTGTGCCCCGCGTCGGTCATCGCGGCGAAGTACGCGGCGTTGTACAGCGTCGTGGCGAACTGCGAGATGCCGCCGCCGACCTCCCGGTTGGGCACGCCGTTCTCGATCACGCCGGCCTCGACGTAGCCCTGGGCGGCGGTGCGCGGACCCGTGTAGCCGTTGAGGCTGAACGTGTCGCCCGGCTTCACGATCGCGCCGTCGACCTCCGCGGCGACCGTGCGGATGTTGACGCCGGAGTCACTGGCGAAGCCACTGGTGGTGAACTCGCCGATGACCTCCTTGATGCCGAGCTTGTTCGCCGCGGCGGTGGTCACCTTCGCCGGCTTGTGCTTGTAGCTGGCGGTGAGCTCGCGGCCGTCGGTCTTCTTCAGCACGTCGGGCAGCGGCTGCAGGCTCTTCTTCCAGTCGATGCCCTTGCCGTCCACCGACGGCTTGACGGTCGGCGAGCCGCCGGTGAAGACGATCTGCGCGTCCTTGCCCGCGATCTCGGTCGACGCGAGCTGCGGGCCGACCGCACCGACGACCTTCTTCTGGTCGATCTTCGGCGTCAGCCCGCCCTTGCCGTCGGGCGCGAACGTGAGCGCCTTCGCGATCGCGGGCGGCTCGAGGCGGCCGTCCTTGCCGTTGCCGTGCACGACGACCGGGCCGGAGACGGCGGGCTTCGCGATCTCGTCGATGGCCTTGTGCACGGCCTCGGACGTGGTCTTCACCGGCGTCGTGTCGACGGGGAGCACGACGGCGTCGCCGGTGGCCCAGTCGTCGATGAGGGCCTGGCGCGCGCCGGTGGCGTCGAGCTGCTGGCCGTCCTTGGGCTCCACGGCGACCGGCTTGATGCCGTCGAACTTCACGCCACCCTCGGCCGGCTCGCGGTCGCTGTTGTTCCGCAGGACCTCGACGGCGGCGGTGAGCGCGGTGTTGTCGGTGGTCGTGGCGACGCCGACCTCGTGGGTGGTGAAGAACGAGGCGAGCCGGGTGAACGGGTTGAGCGGCTGGTCGCCCGCACGGTCGAGCGTGCCCTGCCAGTCGACGGTCAGGCCGGCCTTCACCGGGTCGACCTTCGTGTCCACGTCGCCGATCTTGACGTCGACCGGCGCGGTCGTGCGCGGGCCGATCGCGTCGCGCAGCTTCTGCTCGGCGTCCGCGCGCGAGTCGCCGCCGACGGCCACGCCGGCGACCGTGACCCCGCGGGGCACGTCACCGCTGGAGATGATCAGGTCGAGCGTGTAGAGCACGGCGAGCGTGCCGAGCACCGCGCCGGCCACGATGCCGGCCCTGCGCAGCCCGGGCCTGCCCGCCCGCGGGCCCTTCGGTCGCTCGATCTTGACCGTAGGCTCGTCGCCGGTGAGCACCGGAACCGCGGCCGGTGGCGCCACGGGCCTGAGCACGTCCGTCTGCTCCGCGTGCGACTGCGGCCACTGGTAGTCCACGGGTCGCCTTCCCCTTTAGAGATACAAGCCTGTGCCGTGCTCAGTCCGCTCACTGGCGATCGCGTGCAGATCCCGTTCACGGATCACCAGGTAGTTCTGCCCCTTGACCTCGACCTCGAGCTGGTCGTCCGGGTTGAACAGCACCCGGTCGCCCACCTTGACGTGTCGAACGTTGATGCCGGCGCCGAGCACGTCGCCCCACGCCAGCCGCCTCGCCATCTGTGCCGTCGCCGGGATGACGATGCCGCCGCTGCTACGCCGCTCCCCCTCCTCGGGAGTCAGCCGCACGAGGACCCGGTCGTGCAGCATCTGAATCTCGAGTTTGAGTTCCGGCACCGACGCATGTTAACCGTCGCTCTCGCCGGCCCTGCGACGTGTCAGGCCCTACCCTCCGCCGCGTCCTTGAGCCGGCGCAGCGTGCGTTCGATGTTGCGCCGGTTGGTCTCCGCCCGGTCGCGAACGCCGGTACCGAGGCGTCCGATCGGCCGGAACCACGCGGGCGTGCGGTCCCAGGTGCTCTCGCGGACCACGCAGCCGTCGCCGCTGGGCTCGAGGTCGTACTGCCAGCGGGAGATCGGCAGGCCGTAGTAGGTGACATCGAACGCGAACCGCTTGCCGGGCTCGGCGTCGGTCACGGTGACGGTGGTCGTCCAGCGCCGCCACGCCCGCTTGTTGGTGCCGCGGAAGCGGGCACCGGCCTGCGCCTCGGTCACGCCGCCGAGCCACCGGCCGCGCGCGAACTCGGCGGCGACCTTCGCCAGGCCGGGAAGATCGCTGACGAGCGCGTAGACGGCTTGCGGGGAAGCGGCGATGTCGGTCTCCGCGGACGCGGTCGGCGCGATCATTCGCGTGAGCCTACCCACCACTGTGGACAATCCGCCCGCGCGGGGGCCCCCCGATTTCCACGCTACCCGGCGGGACCGACGCTTTCGGGCCAATGCGAGGTGCCTGTGGACAACTCGGCCGATTGAACGGTCCATTCAATCGGCGGGGGTCCCCCCGATTTCCAGCCTATCGGCGACGACCGACGGAAACGGGGCTGTGTAAGGGAACCTGTGGACCGGTTCGTGGGCTGTGGACAACTACCGTCTTTCGCGGTGGCCGGCCGGGTCGAAGCGGACGCGTACCGAGAACGCCTCCGGTGCCGGGCCGTACCGCCGCAGCCGGCGCAACCGGGCCAGGCCCTCCTCGACCGTCGGCCGCGAGCCAGCCGGGACCCACCACAGCACCGTGCTCGGCTGGGTCACCGGCTCGAACCACTCGTGCCGGCGCCGCACGAAATGCCCGTGCGCGCTGCGATACGTGTACTCGTGCAGCGGCCGGTACGACGTCCACAGCGACAGGTTCAGCACCAGCCGCTCGTCCGCCGACACCGGCTCGCGCAGCCGCCACACGAAGCCGGGGGCCCGGTCGGCCAGCGCGTTGATCCGCGCCAGCGCCGAGACGTACTCGGCCACCTGCGGCGCCGACGGCGGGAGCCGCAGCAGCGACAGGTTCGCCTGGGCCAGGTGAAACCCCACCGGTGGAGGCTAGCTCGAGCGGCGCAACATCCGGGTCACGCCGGCGGCCACGGTCGTCGCGAGGATCCAGCCCGCCGCGATCAGGCCCGCGGTGACCCACTGGGACGCGCCGTGCAGCTGCCAGCGGTTCTTGAACCCGAAGTCCACGATCGGCACCAGCTGGTCGATCGTGAACAGGAACGGGTTCCACACGAGATGATCGTCCGCGTTCGCCACCGGTGGCGGCGGCTGGGTCGCGAACCAGACCGAGCCGAGCACCAGCAGCAGCGTCAGCGACAGCAGCGCCCGCATCGGCCGGTACCCGTAGCCCACGACGTACCGCTGCAGCAGGCTCCAGAACCGGACCGTCGGCCCGAGCACCCGATAGCCCTCGGCCAGCGCGTTGTACCGCCACCGCTGCTTGGCCATCAGCACGGTCGACGCGTGCTCCTCGTTGCCGCTCGCGCGCAGCATCGCGGCGAACTGGTCGTACGGGCCCGGCCGGTAGCTGCCGCCCATCGCCTTGCGCAGCAGGCGAAGGCGGCGGGTGATCTGCGCGTCGTCGTCCAGCTCGATGGGCACCGCGAGCGCGTCGTAGCGGAAGTCGTCGAGCTCGATGTGCCCGGTCGCGTCCCAGAACTTGTCGTTGTCCCGCAACGACGCGCACCGCGCGTGTCGCAGGTTCACCTTGCCGCGTGGCGGGATCGCGACATCGAGCCGGAGCTCCTGGGTGACCAGGCCGAACGCGTTGATCGCCGTGCCGTTGAGCAGCGAGCCGACCTCCGCGCCCTGGAAGTTCGTCTGCCGCCCGATCTCCGCGCGCCGGATCCGGATCTCACCGTGCGCCGAGAACGCCTGGTTCTCCCGCTCCCCGATCGCGCACACGAGGTCGCGGCCGATCTGCGCCGAGCGCAGGTCCACCGACGGCTTGCGGGAACGGTCGCGCCGGTACCGGCCGGGCGAGACGAACCTGCTGGCCCGCAGGTCCAGGTTCGCGCCGATCGTCGCCTCGGGCAGCAGCACCGAGCCGAACACGGTCGTGCCGCGTGCGTCGAGGTTGCCCCCGGTCGCGAACCGCCGCCCCTCGACGACGTCCCCGTTGCGGTTCGCCAGCACCGCGCCGTCGAGGATCACGCTGCCGCGCGACGTCACGTCCACGACCCGCAGCTGACCGGCGATCCGCGCCCCACGCGCGTCGATGCCGCCGTCGACCTGCGAACCGTCGAGATGCAGCGCCCGGTACGGGTACGGGCCGGGCTGGTCCGGACCCGGCCGCTCCGCGAACGGCTCCGCGCCGTCGGACAGGTCGATCGTCGCGCCGGTGAGCCGCATCGAGCCGCCGATCCGCGCGTTCACCATGCGGATCGTGCCCGTGGACTCGAAGCCCTGGTCGAGGTCGACGTTGCCGGACACCTGGAAGCGGTCCGCGATCAGCGAGACCCGCGGGTCGAAGAACCGCTCGTTGCCCTGTTCGCGCTCGCTGGCCTCCGTGGCCGGCACGAGCTTCGCGCCGCGCATGGAGAAGTCGCTCTCGATGCGCGCGCTCGGCAGGTAGAGCCAGCCACTCGCGATGAAGCGGCGCTTCTTGCTCCGCACGCACTGCAGGTTCCCGCCGACCTGCAGGCCGTTGCCGTCGAGCGCGAAGTCGTCCGGGTTGTGCAGCACCGCGCCGGCGAGGTTCACGTTGCCGCCGGTGCGCACGCCCGGCAGCCGCAGCTGGCCGTTGACCTCGATGTTCGCCGCCAGCATCGCGCCGTCGAGCTGCAGGCGGTCGGCGTGCAGCGCGTACCCGCCGACGTTGTCCAGCCGCGAGTCGGTCAGCTCCAGCGAGCCGGAGATCTCCGCGTCGGTCAGGTCGAGCCGGCCGCGTACCCGGGTGCCGCCGATGAACCGGACGTCGTTGTCGCTGTAGAGGTTGTGCCCCTCCAGGCCCGGCAGCCAGCACTCGTAGAACTCGCAGCCGTTGAGCTTGGTCTGCCGCACGTCCGGCGGCGAGTCGAAACGGCAGCGGACGAACTCCAGCAGGTGCGGGAACTCGACCGCGCGCAGGTCTACGACGCCCACCACGTACATGTCCGAGAACCGCAGCACCGGCGGGGTCGTCGATCTGCGCCGCATCCGCCCGCCGGTGCCCGGCTCGAACTCGAAGATCTGCCGGACGACTTCCTCCGCCCGTACGGTCGCCCAGGCGGGTGGCTGCGGGTCGAAGGGATCCAGCCAGCGGCCGGACCGGTCATCGTCGGTCATCACATGCCCCCATGCACGAGAAAGGTCCGTCGGGTGCGACGGATCATGGTGACGCACGGTTCCCGGCCGGCCGCGCGCAGTCCATCCTCGCGCGACCGTCCGGGACGGGTCCCTAGATCAGGACCTTGCCCAGGAAGGACTTCGTGCGCTCGTGCTGCGGGTTGGTGATCACGTCCCGGGGCTTGCCCTTCTCGACGACCACGCCGCCGTCCATGAACACCAGCGAGTCACCGACCTCGCGGGCGAAGCCCATCTCGTGGGTGACGACGACCATGGTCATGCCGTCCTCGGCGAGCTGGCGCATGACCGCGAGCACCTCGCCGACGAGCTCCGGGTCGAGCGCCGAGGTGGGCTCGTCGAAGAGCATGAGCTTCGGGTCCATCGCGAGCGCCCGCGCGATCGCGACGCGCTGCTGCTGGCCGCCGGAGAGCTCGCGCGGGTAGGCCTTGGCCTTCTCCGCGAGACCCACCCGCTCGAGCAGCTCGAGCGCCCGCTGCCGCGCGGCGGCCTTCCCCTGACCGCGGACCTGAACCGGCGCCTCCATGACGTTCTCGCACGCGGTCATGTGCGGGAACAGGTTGAAGCGCTGGAAGACCATGCCGATCTCGCGGCGCTTGGCCGCCACCTCGCGGTCGCGCAGCTCGTAGAGCTTCTCGCCCTTCTGCCGGTAGCCGACGAGCTCGCCGTCGACCCACAGCTTGCCGGCGGTGAGCTTCTCGAGGTGGTTGATGCAGCGCAGGAACGTCGATTTGCCCGACCCGGACGGGCCGATCACGCACATCACCTCGCCGGGCATGACCTGCAGATCGATGCCCTTGAGGACCTCCAGGCGGCCGAAGTACTTGTGCACGCCCTCCGACTTGACCATCGGCGTGACGGTCTCGGCGGCCTCCGTCGCTTCCGTGTCGGTCATGCCATCCCCGATTTCGCCCGGCCGAACCCGAACACGCCGCCCTGGCGGGAGGGCACCGTGCCGCGGGAGTACCGGCGCTCGATGAAGTACTGGGCGATCGACAGCACCGACGTCAGCACGAGGTACCAGATGCTCGCCACCACCAGCAGCGGGATCTGCTGCAGGTTGCCGCCGTAGATCAGCTGGGCCTGCGTGAACAGGTCGCCGACCGCGACCACGCTGGCGATCGAGGTGGTCTTGAGCATCGAGATCGTCTCGTTGCCGGTCGGCGGGATGATCACCCGCATCGCCTGCGGCAGCACGATCCGGCGCAGGATCTTCAGCCGGGTCATGCCGAGCGCCTCGGCCGCCTCTGTCTGGCCGGCGTCCACCGACAGGATGCCCGCCCGGACGATCTCGGACATGTACGCGGCCTCGTTCAACCCGAAGCCGAGCACGACGCCGACGAAGATCGGGATGAGCAGGTTCGCGTCGAAGTAGAGGAACTCCGGCCCGAACGGGATCCCTATCGAGATCACCGGGTACAGGATCGCGATGAACGACCAGAAGATCACCTGCACCAGCACCGGCGTGCCGCGGAAGAACCAGGCGTAGAGCCACGCGATCGTCGAGACGATCGGGTTCGGGGACAGCCGCATCACCGCGATGATGATGCCCAGCACGATGCCGATGACCATGGCGAGCGCGGTCAGCTCGATGGTCAGAAGAAGACCCGACAATATGCGGGACGAGAACATGAAGTGCCACACCACGTCCCAGCGCCAGGCCGGGTTGGTCAGCAGGCTGTTGACCAGCATGGCGGCGAGCACGAGCAGCACGGCGGCCGCCACCCACCGCCCTGGGTGGCGGACCGGCACCGCGACGATCTTCTCCGGCGGCGTGCGTTCCGCCGCCGGGGGTTCGACCTCCGTCTTTACCGTCCTATCCGGACCGTCGGCCATGACTCAGTAGATCGCGCCGTTGATCTTGGATTCCTTGACGCCTCCGGTGAGGCCCCAGTTGTCCAGGATCTTCTGGTAGTTGCCGTCGCTGATGAGCTGCTGCACCGCGCCCTGGACGGCCTCCTTCATGCCGGCGGCCTTCTTCGGGATCGCGATGCCGTACGGGGCGGCGTCGGTGTCCTCGCCGACCTTCTCGAACGCGTTGCCGGTCGTCTTCACCGCGTAGTTCACGACGGGGGTGTCGGCGAGGTAGGCGTCGATCCGGTTGGCCTGCAAGGCCGCGTTGACGTCGGTCTGCTTCGGGAAGCCCTGGCCCTTCGGCGGCTCCTTGCCCGCGTCGGAGCAGGCCTTGACCACGGAGCCCTCGACGTCGGGCTTGGTCAGTTGGTCGAGCTGGGTCGTGCCGTTCTCGGCGCCGACCGTCTTGCCGCAGAGGTCCTCTGTGGAGTTGATGCCCTTGGGGTTGCACTTGCGGACCATGGTCGACGTGCCTGCCTCGAAGTAGGTGGCGAAGTCGACGGTCTGCTCGCGCTCCTTGGTGTCGGTGAAGGAGGACATGCCGAGCTCGTAGCGGCCCGCGTTCAGACCGGCGAGGATGCCGTCGAAGGAGGCGTTGACGAACTTCGTCTTCAGGCCGAGCACCTTGCCGATGGCGTTGCCGAGGTCGACGTCCATGCCGATGATCTCGTCGGAGCCCTCGAGGGTGAACTCGTTGGGCGGGTAGCTCGCGTCGGTCGCGATGGTCAGCGTGCCGTCGGCCTTGATGTTCGCGGGAACCTTGCCCGCGAGCGCGTCGTCAGCGGGCACGTCGACCGCGATCGGCTTGGGCGCCGGGACGTCGGACACCTCGCCCGGGGTGCACTCCGAGCCACCGCCGCCACCACCCCCGTTGTCCTGACTCTGGGGCTTCTCAGTGGTCGCACCACAGCCGGCCGCGAGCAAGGTCGCGGCACACAGCGCGGTGAGAACGGACAGTCGGGTACGTCGGGACACTTCTTCACTCCCTCGAGCCTTACGGTCTGAGTTCAGCGAATCCTGCCATTTGGTATGCCTGGCGGACAGCATCAGCATGTTACGGACGGGTCACCATGTCCGCTTCACCTGTACCGCTCCGTAACCGTCTGCGTCGAAACGCCCGATGGCGTACGCTCAGCTACCGCAGGTCACCGACCGCGACTGGGGGATCGACTTTGGACGGCGCACTTCACCGCGACCACATCCGCTCCGAACTGGGCGGCTTCTTCGGCCAGGGCCACGCGGAGGGCACGGTCACCACCGGCACCTTCGCCTACGACGAGGACACCCTGCGCGGCCTGGTCAAGGACTGGCTCGCGATAGCCGACCACTACCGCGAGTCGATGCGCGACGCGTCGAAGATGGCGCAGGTGGTCGGAGCGGGGACCGACTTCGCGAGCGCGGCGCACGCGAACGCGGCGAGCCACTCCGGCAAGTCGTACCTCTCCTACCTGCAGCAGAACCGCGACTACTGCACCCAGCAGGCTCAGCTGTGCCAGGACACCCTCGACAGCTACCTGGGCGTCGAGCACACCAACGTGTCCGAGATCAACAAGTCCGGTCCGAAGGCGGGGATCTGACGGTGCGCCGACTGATGTCGCTGGTCGCCTTGCCGCTATGCCTGGCACTCGCAGCGGGCTGCACGACGCGCAGCGAAGGCGAGCCGGCCCCGGCCACGACAGGGGTAGAGACCCCGGGTTCGTCCGCCACCGACGGCAGCGAGCCGAGCGCGGATCTACCGAGCGACGGTGCCCCGGCCGTGCCCGATCCGCTCGACACCACCGGCTTCCAGCAGGACCCGTGCCAAGCCCTCACGCGCGACCAGTCGGATGCGCTCGATGTGGGCCCGGCCGGGAAGCGGAACGACGGGCCGCTCGGGAACGGCTGTGAGTGGGCGAACGCCGAAACGCGTGGCCAAGCGGTCATCGAGTTCCTCGACGACGATCCACGTGGTCTCAGCGCGCTGTACCGCGCGAACAAGGACGGCAAGTGGGCTTACTTCGAGGAGCTCACGCCCATCGAGGGCTATCCGGCGGTCGCGCGCGACCTGCAGGACGACCGGAACGAGGGCTACTGCTCGATCGTCATCGGCGTGACCGACGAGGTCGCGTTCGAGACCTTTCTGCACCTCTCACAGCAGAACGTCGGCAAGAAGGACCCGTGCGAGGTTGCCACGCAGGTCGCCGGCATGGCACTGCAGACGATGAAGCGCGGGGCCTGACCGTGGCGCTGCAGATCGCGCGACAGGGGGAATGGACGTGACGGGGAAGCTGACCGGCGGGGGGCTCACCCCGCATGAGATTTACCAGCAGTTGACGGGTGGCCCCGGGTCCGGCTACCTCGAGGCGGCGCAGGGCGCCACCAAGGGCGAGTGGCGGCGTGAGGACGAGCGGGCGACCATGATTCGCAAGCTCGGCGAGAAGATCCGGATGGGATGGCAGGGCGCGGCCAGCGATGCGGCGTTCGGTGCCTCGCTGCCCTTGGCGCAGGCTGCCATGCGGGGGACCGACAAGTTGGACTCCGCGCAGGATTTGCTCGGCCGGCAGACCGGGTCGTTCCACGATGCGGCCAACAGTGTGCGGCCGGTGGCGGCGCGACCGCCGGAGAACGACGTCGCCAACGAGCTGATCCCCTTCGAGACCGACCTCGACAAGGAGATCAAGGCCTACCAGGCAGACGCCCAGCACAACATCGACGTCTACCACGGGTACGACAACGAGAGTCACTACAACGAGACCCACATGCCGCACGAGTACTCCTCGATCACGCACTCGGGTGGGACGATCACCGTGAAGTCGCCGGGCGAGGTGTCCACCGTGGATTCAGGGGACTTCTCCGGCGACGGTGGGCGAGATGGCGGGCCTGGTGGTGGGCCCGGTCCCGGTGGGTCGGGCCAGCCCGGCGGCGGAGCTCCAGGCGGAGCGTCGGTCGGTGGGCCGCCGGGTGGTGGGTCGTCTACCGGGACCGCTGGCCAGACGGCGCCCAGCCAGGTCGGACCTGCTGTGTTTGCGCAAAGCCCTGCGGCTTCCGCAATGCCGGGTAGTGGGACTGCGCCACCTGGCGGGTTCTTCCCCGGCGGGGCGTTTCCAGGCGGATCCGGCGGCCGACCGGGCGGGCCTGGCGGCAGACCGGGAGGCTCGTCCGGCGGATTCGGTGGGCGTGGGCCCAGAGGAGGCCTTGGTGCCGGATCCGGTTCGGGCGGCGGTGTCGGTGGTCGTGGTGGTGTGTCCGGGCCGGGCGGTGGCGCGGGTGCCGGAGCGCTCGCTGCCGAGGAGGCCGCCATCCGGCGTGGGGCGGCGGCCGGGCCTGGTGCGCGGGGTGCGGCCGGGATGCCCATGGGGGCCATGGGCGCGGGCCACGGCAAGGGCGACGACGACGAGGAACACGACCGGAAGACCATGATCGAGTCGGGTGGGGAGGACGTGTTCGGGAGTGACGTCCTCACCGCGCCGCAGGTCATCGGGGACGACGAGTACGAGGACTAAGCCCATGTCCGGGGGGACGTTGCGCGACAGACGCGGGGTCGAGCTGCCGGTGCTAGCGCTGGTCAGCCTGCTGCGCCGGGAGAATCTCGGTGACCCGCACGCGATCTTCGCCGGCGGGGAGCGGTACGTCTCGCCGCGGTTCGCCGACGAGGCGGCCGCCTTGCTGCGCCACGAGCTCGCCGATGCGGGGCTCGGCGGCCGCGACGTGCTCGACGAC
>NZ_DATBKY010000058.1:0-20763 GCF_036555685.1 Actinophytocola sp.
AGCCCGAGCGGCACGACGATGACGAGCGAACGAACAGCACGAAGCAGGTTGGTGCGCATGCCGTCAATACGCGACCGCAATTCGGGAAGTTGACCTGCGAAAACGGCAACTTCCCAGCGGCGTTCGGCGTACGCGTCAGCCCGTTCTTACGTTGTCTCCCGGTGGTTTTCGGAGCTTTTTCGTTACCTTCAGACCGCGAGGTCCTTGCGCAGTTTCGCGACGTGTCCGGTCGCGCGCACGTTGTACATCGCCCGCTCGATGTTGCCCTCCGGGTCGACCACGAACGTCGACCGGATCACGCCCATGATCGTGCGGCCGTAGTTCTGCTTCTCGCCGAAGGCGCCCCATTCGGTGAGCACGTCGCGGCTCTCGTCGGAAAGCAGCGGGAACGTCAGCCCCTCGTCGGCGACGAACTTCGCGAGCTTGGCCGGCTTGTCGGGGGAGATGCCGAGGACGGTGAAGCCGGCGTCGTTGAGCTCGGCGAGGTTGTCGCGGAAGTCGCAGGCCTGCTTGGTGCAACCGGGTGTGCCGGCGGCCGGGTAGAAGTAGACGACGACGCGCCGGCCGCGGAAGTCGGACAGCGCGACCTCCTTGCCGGTGCTGTCCGGGAGGCGGAAGTCGGGCGCGGCATCGCCGACGGAAAGCCGTTTCTGCTCACTCATGATGCCGACGTTAGCCTGCCGTCAGACCGTGCCGTCGTAGAGTTCGATGGTCGTGGCGGCGGCCGTGTCGGGGCGCACGGAGACCTCGATCTTGCACGTACGCTCGGGCACCGCGAACGCCACGGTGAAGCGGAGGCTCTGGCTCGGCGCGACCTCGTCGGTGGCGCCCGAGACCCCCGTGTAACCCTGCGTGGAGTCGATCACCTGCTTGGCCGGCGCGCCATCGACGGTCGCCGTGAAGTACAGCTGCGCGGGCCGGAAGGCGATGGTCCCGCCGTTGTCGATCACCATGTCGATTGCCACGGCACGGGCGGCGCGCGGGTAGGCGGTGTCGGTCGGGGTGAAGCTCGTCGGCGCGGCGGCGGTGAGCGCCACGCCCTTGCCGATCGAGGTGCGGATGCCGCCTGAGGTGCGGTATTCGGACCGTTCGGCGGCCACGGACGGGCTCGCGGTGTGCGTCGGTGGCGTGGCTTCGGACATCTGTCCGGCCCCGCAACCGGCGCTTCCGGCCAGAACCAGCAGCGCGCAGGCCGCGACCGCGAGTCTGGCGATCGGCACCGGGAGGCCCCTTCCCCTGGGAGGTGTGTACGTCTGAATGCACTATTCCGGTGGCGTCCCCGGCGGAGGACCGTTGAAGCGCACCTGGTGTCGTGCCGTGGCCGACCTGTGACCACCGGGACACCGAACGTGATCGTTGCCACGCTGTTCGTGTCGTGTCCGGCTAAGCCGCCATGGCGAAGAAGAGGACGAACACCGCGACCGTGATCAGCCACAGCGCGATGAGCCAGCCGTAGTCCTTCCATGGCGAGATGGCCTTGTTGTCCTCGCCGGGAACGTAGACGCCGCGAGCCTCGAACCGGTCGACGAGCTTGTCGAGGAGGGCGCGCATGCGTTCATGGTGACACGAGGTCAGACGGCGGGTGGGAGCGGTCCGGTGGCGTAGAGGACGCGGTGCTGCCGTCGACCATGTCGGGGGCGACCGCGAGGACGGTGTCCGCGTCGGCGATCAGCGAGGGGCCGAAGTTGCGGCCACTCGTGACTGCATGCCTGCCCGTTGGATGCCAACCAGTTGGCGTCGGGATGTCGTGACTTCCGAGAACTCCGAGGTGGCTACCCTATGCAACAGCGCCCACGGGCGTCGGGGCCGTAGCCCAACGGCAGAGGCACTGGACTTAGGATCCAGCCAGTGAGGGTTCGACTCCCTTCGGCCCCACCTAGTCTGACCTGCGTAAACTGGCTTCTCCAGATCGCCTAATTTGATCTTAGGGTGCGAGTTTTGCATGGCTGTCATTGAATAGCTCGACTTTGGCGTAGCTCACGTGATTGATGGCGACCTGGCGGCCGCGGAGCAAGCTCTGCTGCGCCAGATTGAGTGATGGGATCGGACTGCTTTGGCCGTAGCCTGCGTGCGCCCGTAGCGGGTGGTGTCAGCGTCGTTTGGAGAGGCGACCGCAACGACACCGCTGAACTGGCGGCGGGGTCAATTGTATTGAGAGGTCCGGCGTCTGATGTATTCAGGCCAGTCGGCTCGGCTTTGGAAGTATTGGGTGGCCTCTGGGGCCTCGTTGAACTCGAGGATATTGCTGAGTTTCTTCTTCAAGGCGATGCGAATTTCCTGTGGCGTCGCGAAGAAGAATTCTCGGCGGAGGTTAACGTGGTTCATGCGACGGTCAGCAAACAACTTGTGTAGCTCGTTCTCGAGCGCGACAGCGTCTTCCGAGAAGCGCAACAAGTGGATGTCGAAGGGAAAAGGAACCGACGCGTCGCCGAGTTCCATGATGCGGTCCCGGGGTTCGAGGCGCCCGGTCAAGCTCCTGACGGCTCACTTCCCGACCTTTGCGGAGGGCGCGCCACGCTCGGCGTCCCACTCGGCGAACAGCGCGTCCATGATCACCGCTGGGGCCAGCTTGTTCGAGATGTAGGCGGACACCGAACGCGCCTCTCCCCGCTCGACAGCCGCTTTGATCGTGTCGATCAGTTCCTTGGGCAGTGTGATCGAGACCTGGCGTGTCTTACTCACGATGCCGTCATCGTGGAATCTGATGTCGGCTTCAGGATCCGGTTCGCCGGCTACGGCGGGGCCGACCTATGCGCGTCGCGGCTGTTCCGATTCGCACCGGGTGGGGCCGGGGCTCACGCTCGCGCCGGTGTTCCCGGCTTAACTGGGAAGAACGGCGCTCGAACGGCTGTACGCCGGTCCTGCCCGTTCCGGGACGCTCTGTGGTGGTTTGTCCTTCCTACCCTGCTGGAGGCACCACATGCGAACCCTTCTCCCGACCCTGGCCGCGGCGCTCGTCGCCGTCGGGGTCGCGTCTGCGCCCGCCGCGGCGGCGCCCGGCACGCTCGCGGCGCCCGACATCCCCGTGGCCAACGTGCAGGCGCACCTCGCGCAGCTGCAGTCCATCGCGAACGCCAACGGCGGAAACCGGGCCCACGGCAGATCCGGGTACCGCGCCTCGATCGACTACGTCCAAGCCCGGCTCGACGCCGCCGGCTACACGACCAGCCTGCAGCCGTTCACGTCCGGCGGCGCGACCGGGTGGAACCTCATCGCCGAGTGGCCGCGTGGCGACGCCAACGACGTGATCATGGCGGGCGGGCACCTGGACAGCGTCACCGCCGGGCCGGGGATCAACGACAACGGGTCCGGGTCCGCCGCGCTGCTCGAGGTCGCCCTCACCGTCGCGAGCCAGAACCTCGACCCCGCCAAGCGGATCCGGTTCGGCTGGTGGGGCGCCGAGGAGCGCGGGCTCGTCGGCTCGACCTTCTACGTCAACAGCCTGCCCGCCACCGAGCGCGCGAAGATCAAGGGGTACGTCAACTTCGACATGGTCGGCTCGCCGAACCCCGCCTACTTCGTCTACTCCAGCAGCGGCCAGCCGCCCGGCTCGACCGACCTGCAGCACGTCCTCGAAGCGCCGTTCGCCGCGATGGGCGTGCCGACCGAGCTGACGTCCGTCGGCGGTCGCTCCGACCACGCGGCCTTCGCCAACGCGGGCATCCCGACCGGCGGGCTGTTCACCGGCGCCGAGGGCATCAAGTCCAGCGCGCAGGCCCAGAAGTGGGGCGGCACGGCCGGCCAGGCGTTCGACCGCTGCTACCACGCGTCCTGCGACACCAGCAGCAACATCAACGTCACCGCGCTGGACCGCAACAGCGACGCGATCGCGTACGCCATCTGGACGCTGTCCACCGCCGCCACCCCGCCGGCTGGGCCGCGCTTCGAGAACCCCACCGACGTGGCCATCCCGGATCTGTCCACTGTGGAAAGCCCGATCACCGTGACCGGCGTGCCGGGCAACGCGCCGGGCGATCTCGCCGTCGGCGTGGACATCAGCCACACCTACCGCGGCGACCTGGTCGTCGACGTCATCGCCCCGGACGGCAGCGTCTACAACCTGCACAACCGCAGCGGCGGCAGCGCCGACAACCTCGTCGCCACCTACACCGTCAACGCCTCGGCCGAGGTCGCGAACGGCACCTGGCGGCTGCGCGTCCGCGACGCCGCGCGCGCCGACACCGGCACGATCAACGGGTGGAGCCTGCAGTTCTGACAGAGATGATGTAGGTGAGCACCTCCCGACGGGGTCTGACCCAAGTTCTGACTGACTTCGGGTCTTTAACGGGATCTGTCGTCCCTGGTCGGGAGGTGCTCGTGTGCACTCACCGTGCGTGGCGTTGTGACTTAATAGGAGCCTGGCCAGAGGCCCCATCTCTGTCTTGTCCGTTCGCCCGGCTGGTGCGTGCCGCCCTGCCCCAGTCACGAACGACAGGACGACGATGCCCTCCATTACACCCCACGGCCAGGCGATCACCGAGATCGCCGGTGGGATCGACACCCATTCCGACAGCCACACCGCGGCGGTGATCGATCAGGTGGGGCGGGTGCTGGGCAGCGAGCAGTTTCCCGCCGACGCGGCCGGATACGTCGCGCTGCTGGCCTGGATGCGCTCGTTCGGGCGGCTGGTGAATGTCGGTGTCGAGGGGACGGGTGCCTACGGCGCCGGACTTGCCCGGCTGCTGCGCGCCGAGCGGGTTCAGGTGGTCGAGGTGGACCGGCCGGACCGTAAGACCCGCCGGTTCCAGGGCAAGTCCGACCCGATCGACGCCGTCCAGGCCGCCAGAACCGCGCTAGCCGCCGAGCGGACCGGCATACCCAAGCAACGCGACGGACGGGTCGAGGCGGTGCGGAACCTGCGGGTCGCCCGCCGCAGCGCGGTCGATCAACGCGCTGACGTTCAACGCCAGATCAAGACCCTGATCGTCACCGCCCCCGACGACCTGCGGGAGCGGCTACGCAGCCTCGGCGTCAAGGACCTGATCACCACCTGTGCCCACATGCGCCCCGACCGGACCAACACGGCATCCCCGGCCACCGCCGTCAAGATCGCCTTACGGTCACTGGCCCGCCGCCACCAGCACCTGACCGCTGAGATCACCAACCTGGACGAACTGCTCAAGCCCTTGGTGCTCTCCATCAACCCCAGCCTGGTCGCTGCCAACGGCGTCGGTACCGACGTCGCCGGCCAACTGTTGACCACCGCCGGGGAAAACCACGACCGACTCACCTCCGAAGCGGCGTTCGCCATGCTCTGCGGTGCCGCTCCCATCCCCGCATCGTCCGGCAAAACCAACCGGCACCGCCTCAACCGCGGCGGCGACCGGCAAGCCAACAAGGCGCTCCACCACGTCGTGTTGTGCCGCCTGCGCTGGGATCCCCGCACCCGCGCCTACATGGAGCGACGCACCAAGGACGGCCTATCCAAGAAAGAGATCATCCGATGCCTCAAACGCTACATCGCCCGCGAGCTCTACCAACTCATCACCACATCAAACGATCTTGAACTCGCCGCTTGACATCCATAGGAGCATCTCCGCGACGGCCTGGGCCTCACGTCAGGGCCCAGGCCGGCTGCCGCGTCCGCGAGGGCCGGCCACGTGACCGGCCGGTTCCGGCAGCGCGTCCGGGAGGAGGCCGAGGACCACGTGACCCGTTTCCGCCGGGTCACCGCGCACCGTGAACACGCGGACGCCCACCGGGACGGCCGGTTCGAGCGAGGGCGGGACAGTCGTGAGCCCGACGGGCTCGCGATCCAGCGTTCGCCGGCCAGGTCGGCGACGCCGACGCTGGGTCGCCGGCGGCGAGCGGGTGGTTGGCGGGCACGGCGAGGTGCAGGGTTCGCTCGCTCAGCGTGCCGACGGCCAGCGGCGGCGACTCGGCGTCCAGTGGGCGAAACGGCGGCGCCGACGCCAGCACGGCGAGGTCCAGCGTGCCCGCCCGCAGCGACCGGGCCGGCATCGCGGCCGTGGTTCGTCGACTTCAGCCAGACGCGGACGCGTCGCAGGCCGCCGGGCCGGTCCTGGACCTCATCACGTCCGACCTCGACCCCTCGACCTACGGAGAGCTGGTCCGCTTCGGCAAGGTTGTGGCGCAGCGGCAGCCCCGACCACGCGCGGGACGCACAGCTGACCGCATGACCTTGCTAAGAGCCGCTTCGGATCGGGTCCGGGGCGGTTCGGCGCGCGTACGATCGCGGCATGGCGGAGCTACTGCGTTCCAACGATCCGGTGCTGGTCTCGTTCGCGACCTCGTTGCTGGCGGACGCGAAGATCCCGCACTCCGTGGCCGACGCGCACATGAGCACGATCGACGGCTCGATCAACGCGATCACCAACCGAATCCTCGTGGCGGACGATCGCCTCGACGACGCCCGCGAACTGCTCGCCGACGCGGGGGTGGCCGTCGAGGACGCGTAGCGTCGGTGGCCGCGATTAGTGTGGTCGCCGTGCGCGTGGTTACCTGGAACGTCAACTCCGTCAAGCAGCGGATGCCCCGGTTCGTGCCCTGGCTCGACCAGCGGCAGCCCGACGTCGTCTGCCTGCAGGAGACCAAGGTGCCGGACGACATGTTCGGCGAGTTGCTCGGCGACGTGCTCGCCGAGCGGGGGTACCAGGCCGCCGTCTACGGGGAGGCACGCTGGAACGGGGTCGCCATCCTGTCGCGGGTGGGGCTCGACGACGTGGTCCAGGGCGTCGCCGGCGCGCCCGGGTTCCCGCATCCCGAGGCGCGGGCCATCGCCGCCACGTGTGGGGGTGTGCGGATCCACTCGCTGTACGTGCCGAACGGGCGGGTGCCCGGCTCCGACCACTACCGGTACAAGCTGGAGTGGCTCGCCGCGCTCAAGGAGGTCGTCGCCGCGGGGCCGGCGGACGCGATCGTCTGCGGGGACATGAACATCGCGCCGACCGACGCCGACGTGTTCGACCCGGTCGCCTACCAGGGGCAGACCCACGTCACGGCGCCGGAGCGGGAGGCGCTCGCCGCGCTGCAGTCGCTCGGGCTGCGGGACGTGGTGCGGGACCGGTGGCCGGACGAGCGCGTGTTCACCTACTGGGACTACCGCGCGGGCATGTTCCCCAAGGACCTCGGCATGCGGATCGACCTCGTGCTCGCCACCGCGTCCGTGGCCGGGCGGGTGCGGGCGGCCTGGGTCGACCGGTTCGCGCGCAAGGGGACCGGGCCGAGCGACCACGCGCCGGTGATCATCGACCTCGACGAGGCGCCCGATGGAGACATCGGGCCGGTCGTGCCGCCGCCGTCGGCGCCGTCGGTCAAGCCGGGGAAGCATCGCCTTCCGCAGGCGTGAGGTCGGTGAACGGCTTGGCGTAGGCGAAAGCGCCGCGCAGCGTGTTCGCGTACGCGGTGAGTGGGCGGGCCTGGAAGTGGTCGTCCCAGTCGCCCGGCGGTTCGATGCCCACGCTCGCCGCCGGTACGAAGCCGAAGCGTGGGTAGTAGCCGCGGTGGCCCAGCAGCACGACGACGGATTCGTGCAGCGCGTCCGCGGCGCCGAGGACGGCGTGCATGAGGGCGCTGCCGACGCCTTTTCGCTGGTAGGGCGTGCGTACGCCGAGGGGACCGAGCCCGAGGGCCGGTGCGCCGCCGATGTGGGCGCGGGTGCAGACGACATGGCCGACGATGTCACCGTCCCGGTCGGCGACGAGTGAGAGCTCGGGGAGCCAGCCGGGATCGGCGCGCAGGGCGCGGACGAGGCGGGCTTCGAGCTCGGTCTCGAACGCGTCGGCGTGGACGGCGTGGATCGCGTCGACGTCGGTGGTTTGCTCGCGCCTGATCAACACGGCGGTCACTGTCGCACGGCGGGCTCGTCGCGGGCATCCGTTTTTGCGCCGGGCCGTGGACAACTCCTGGCCGGGCGAGTGGCGCGGTGGGACGTCCTAAGAGGACTGGATCTTCGGGACCACGTCGCGGACTATCGACAGCAGGGCCGTCGACAGGAGTTGCTGCACCTGCTTGCGGCTCAGCGACTCGCGCACCAGCCACTCCCGCGCCGTCGCCTTCACCAGGCCGCCGTACGAGCGGATCAGCGCGCGCAGCTCCTCCCGGTGTGCCACCACATCCGCGAGGCCGGTCGCCTCCAGGACGCGATCCGCGGCCAGCTCGTCGGCCTCCGCGAGGATTCGGGCCACCTCCGTGTCCACGCCCTCCGCCCCGATCGCCGCCAGCCAGGTTCGGCTGTGCCTCGACACGCCGTCCAGGAACCAGACCACCGACTGTTCGACCCGCTCCTCCAGCGGACCGTCCGGCAACGAGTCCACCGCGACCTGCGGGATCGTCACCATCCGGCGCACGACCTCCAGATACAGGTCGCGCTTCGTGCCGAAGTAGTGGTTGATCAGCCCGCGCGCGACCCCCGCCCGGTGCGCCAGCTCCGTCGTCGACACAGCCGCGTACGGCCGCTCGCCGAACAGCGCCACCGCGCAAGCCAGGATCTGCTCGCGCCGCTCGTCCGGCTCCAGCCGCCGCCACCGGGGTTCCGCAGCACTCAAGCCGGCACCACCATCCGGAAGTCCGACACCGCAAGCCGCTTCGTCCGGCGGTGGTACTCGCTCACCGTGCCCGGCCAGTTCGTCGTCACCGGACCCGTGCCGACCCGGTACCAGCTGCGGCAGCGGGTCCACGCCGTGCCGGCCAGCCGCCGGCGCATCTCCGAGTCGAACCGGTCCGCCACGTCGTGTCGAACGTCCAGACCGGACCCGTAGGTGGCGACGTGCTCGACCGCCTGGCGGATGTAGCGGGCCTGCCGCTCCAGCATGTAAAGGATCGAGCCCGAGCCGAGGTTGGTGTTCGGTCCGTACATCAGGAACATGTTGGGAAAGCCCGGCACGGCCATGCCCAGGTACGCCCGCGCGCCATCCGCCCACGCGGAGCCGAGGTCGGTGTCGACGCCGCGGATCTTGATCGGTGCGAGGAAGTCCGTGGCGGTGAAACCCGTGCCGTACACGATCACGTCGGCGTCCACGACGCCGGCGGCCGTCCGCACGCCCGACGGCACGATCTGCGTGATCGCCGCGGTCTCGACGTGCACGTTGGGTGCCATGAGGGCGGGCAGGTAGTCGTCGGAGAAGAGCACCCGCTTGCAGCCGATCCGGTAGTCCGGCGTCAGCTTCGCCCGCAGCGCCGGGTCGGGCACCTGGTTGCGCAGGTGCCGCAGCGCGATCCACTCGACGGACTTCGTGACCGCCGTGTTGCCCATGATGCCGAGCGTGCCGACCTCGCACAGCGCCCAGAAGAACGCCCGCTCCGCCTGCTGCGCCAACCGGAAACGCTTGCGCCACTCGGCATACGCCACGTCCGGCTTCGGCACCACGTACGGCGCGGTCCGCTGGAACACCGTCAGCTCCGCGACCGCCGGCTGGATCCGTGGCACGAACTGGATCGCGCTCGCACCGGTACCGATGACCGCGACCCGCTTGCCGGCGAGGTCCACCGAATGGTCCCAGCGCGCGGAGTGAAAGCTCGGCCCGGCAAAGGAAGCCTGGCCCACGATGTCCGGCATGGACGGTCGGGACAGCTGGCCGACCGCCGGCACGAGCACGTCCGCCTCGAGCACCTCGCCGGTCCCCGTCTCGACCTGCCAGCGGGCGCCGTCCCACGACGCGGCCGTCACCTCGACGCCGAACCGCGGCCGGATGCCGAACCGGTCGGCCACCCGCGTCAGGTACTCCTTGATGTCCGTACGCGGCGAGAAGCGCACCGGCCACGACGAGCTGGGCGCGTAGGAGAACGAGTAGTACGGCGACGGGACGTCGCAGCCCGCGCCCGGGTAGGTGTTGTCCCGCCACACGCCGCCGAGGTCGGCGGCCTTCTCGACGACCGTCACGTCCGAGAAGCCCGCGCGGCGCAGCTCGACGGCCATCCCGATGCCGGCGAACCCGGCACCGATGATCAGCACGGACGGCATCGCGGGCCCCGTTTCCGTTGGCGTGCGGTCAACAGAGCGCAGTATATGAGCTTCAGCCCGGCGGGCGACCGTAGTCGAGCCGCTCGAGCTGCGCCGCGACCGCGTCGAGCTCTTTGCCGGTGAGCAGCCTTGGTGTGCCGAGCGCGACCGCCCGCAGGTACACATCGGCCAGCCACTCCACTGTCTCCAGCCGCTCGCACGCCTCCCCGACGCTCGCGCCGTAGGCCACCGAACCGTGGTTGCGCATCAGCGCGGCGACCCGGCCGTCGAGCGCGGCGAGCACGTTCGCGGCGAGCTCCGGCGTGCCGAACGTCGCGTAGCCGGCGACCCGCACGACGCCGCCGAGCGGCACCGTCGCGTAGTGCACCGGCGGCAGCACGTCGTGCGTGGCGCCGACCGCGATCGACGACGGCGAGTGGGCGTGCGCGATCGCGGCCGCGCCCGTCGCGCGGTAGATCGCGAGGTGCAGCGGCAGCTCCGACGTCGGCGCGAGGTCGCCGTCGAGGACCGCGCCGCCGGTGTCCACGACGGTCAGCCGCGCGGGCGTCAGGTCGGCGAGGTCGGTGCCGGAGCCGGTGACGACGATGTGGTCGCCCACCCGCACGGACAGGTTGCCGGCGGTGCCGGCGACCAGCCCGCCGCCCGCGAGCCGCCGCCCCGCGGTGACGATCTCGCTGACGATCCGTGCGCGCTCACTCTCGTGCAACCGAGCTCCCCACCAGCGTCCGAAGCTGCGACAGTAGCTCGCTTCGGCTGGTGGCGCCGAGCCGCTGGCGCATGCGCGCGACGTGGTGCTCGACGGTCTTCGCGGAGATGAACAGGCGGTCGCCGACGTCCTTGTAGGTCATGCCCGACACGACCAGCTCGGCCACCTGCAGCTCCCGGTCGCTCAGGCTGACCTCGCGCGGGAGGCCGCCGATGTCCGGGACGTCCGATGTGGACACCCGGCGCGCGGTGACCGGTTTGCCCTGCACCATCCGCGCGCAGTCGAGCAGCCGGACCATGGCCGCGCGGTCGGACGTCTTCGTCGCCGCCCGGCCGGCCAGCCGGGCGGCGTCCCAGGTGAAGCCCGCGCCGTGCAGGCCATGGGCCGCGTCCTCGACGGCGTCCGGGTCGATCGTGCCGTCGACGACGTCGAGCCAGCAGCCGGCGGCCGCGGCGATCGTGCCGAACTGCTCGTCGCGCTCCGCGGCCGTCCGCAGCGCGGCCGCGTGCTCCTCGGCGTCGTCGCGCCGGCCGGCGGTGATCGCCGCGTGCAGGCCGCCCCAGCGCAGCGGGGTCGCCCACAGCGGCGGGTCACCCAGCCCGGCGAGCAGCAGGCGGGCCTGGTCGAGGTGCGTGGCGAGGCGGCTTTCGTCCCGCAGCCGGGCCGCGGCCATGGTCAGCTCGCCGAGCGGCAGGAACGTGAACAGATCGACGGGATGGCGCAGCACGGCCTCGCCCGCCCGCAGCCAGGCGCGGCCGAGCGTCGCGGCGTCGCCGGCCCGGCGCGCGACGCCGACCTCGGCGGCGACGGCGAAGAGCGAGTCGCGCGGTTCGAGCGAGCGGGGCAGCCCGGCGAGGATCTTCCCGGCCTCGGGGAGGTCGCCGCGGACCATGGCGATCCAGGCGAGCAGCAGCTTGTGCCGGGTGGCGAGGGGGGCGCCCCCGGTCGACGCGGCGATGGCGCGCTCGAGCAGCGAGGTCGCGGTGGCCAGCTCGCCATGGTGGAGGGCGAGGATCGCGCCGAGCGCGGCCGGGCTGTCCGGCAGCAGCACGCCGCGGCCGACGGGCTCGAGCGTGCCGGCCGCGCGGACCAGCATGGACAGCGCGGTGGTCGGCGCTCCGGTGACGGACTCCCGCACGCCGCGCGCCATCAGGTCGAGCGCGCTCCACAGCGAGGTCGGCGGGCCGTCGGCATCCTTCGCGTCCGCGGGCTCGCCGATGCCCAGCGCGGCGACCGTGGCGAGCGGGTGCACGCCGGCCCAGCGGTACAGCTGCGCGCTGCGGGCGAGCTGGCCGCGGTGGGCGAGCGCGGCGGCGGCGACCGCGGCGGCGGCCTTGCGGCGCGGGGCGTCCTCGGTGGTGAGCACCTCGTCGGCCAGGCGCAGCGCACCGTCGAGGTCGCCGGCCAGCGCGAGCGCCTCGGCCCGGCGGGCGCCGAGCTCGATGCCGGCCTTCCCGGCGGTGACCGCGGCCGCGTACAGGCGGGCGGCGAGCGCGGGTTCGGTCGCCAGCGCCTCGGCCGCGGCGGCCTCGAACGCGGTGGCCGCGCCGGCGCCGCCGATGCCGGTGGTCGCGAGCGGGCGCATGAGCGGGAGGACCTGGCCGCCGCGGGCGAGCTGCAGCTCGGCGAGGCGCTGGCGGATCCACGCGCGGCGCTCCACGGGGACGAGCGCGCGGACCGCGCGCTGCGCGATCGGCAGCAGCGTGCCGGCGGGGCCGACGAGGCCGGTGGCGCGGGCGGCCTCGACGACGTCGTGAACGTCCGGGGTCTCGAGGAGCTCGACGACCAGGTCGAGGCGCAGGCCGACGCCGGCGTCCGCGGCGAGGAGGAAGCGGAGCACGGTCTCGTCGAGGCGGGCGAGCTCCGGGCGGAACTCGGCGAGCGCGGCCGCGGGCACCTCGGGCTCGCCGGTCGCGGTGCGGGCGAGGCGGTCGACGAAGCCGGGCACGCCGCCGGTCTGGCCGTGGACGAACTCGGCGAAGCGGTCGGTGCGCAGCCGCGCGGGGAGGGCTTGCCGGACCTGGGTCAGGTCGAACGGTTCGGGGAGGACCTGCTCACCGACCAGCTCGAGCAGCTCGGCGAGCGCGGCCGGCCTCGGCCAGGGCCGGGCGGCGAGCACGATGCGGACGGTGCCGGCGAGGCCGGTGACCCGGCGCAGGTCGGCGTCGTCGAGCTGGTGTGCGTCGTCGACGAGGAGCACGCCCTCGGACCCGGGCTCGGCGAGGGTGTGGACCGGGGTGCCGGCGGCCTCGACCGCGCGGGCGAGGTGCGCCAGCAGCATGGTCTTCCCGTGCCCGCCGGGCGCGAGGACGGCGACGTGCGCGCCGGGCCTGGTGTCGGCGGCCAGCGCGGTGAGGTGGGTGGCGGTGGCGTCGTCGAGGATCGGGGTCAACGGGCTTCCCTGCCTCGGCGGGGCTCGTCGGCCACCTCGTACTCGCCGTCCACGTAGTCCGCGTGGTTCTCGCGCCGCCCGTGCCGGTTGCGGGGGAGGCTCTCGTTGAACGCCCGGTCGTCGGTGCGGTGGCGGCGCCTCGGCTCGGCCGGCCACGAGCGTGCGGCGGGCTCGTCGTCGTCCGGCCAGTGGCGCTCCTCGGCGCGGCGGCGGCGCGGCACGTCGAGCTCGGCGCTGTCCCAGTCGCGGCGGCGGGGTTCGAACAGGCTCTCGCGGCGGCGGCCGCCGGTGCGGGCGGGCTCGCGCTCCTCGTCCGGCTCGTCCTCGCGGTACCGCTCCCGGTCGTCGTCGACGTCCTCGTCGTCCCGGCGGCCGAACGGCAGCATCCGGCGCTTCGGCGGCTCGAGCGGGGTGATCTCCACGGGCGGCCGCGGCGGGGGCGGGCCGATGTCGGCGAGGTCCTCGGGCGGCAGCTCGGCCAGGCTCACGAGGTCGCTCCCGGCCGGCCGGACCGGCTCCGGCGTGTGGGCCGCCAGCGGCTGGTGGGCGAGCGCGCGCGCCTGGACGGTCGGCTTCGCGACGCGGGCGGCGGCGAGCGCGGCGCCGCGCGCGATGGACAGCTCGGGGTCCGCGGCAGCGGCCACCCGGACCCGTACGCCGACCGACACGAGCTCGCTGACCAGCGGGATCCGGCCGCAGCCGCCGACGAGGACCACCGCGCGGAGCGTGCCGGTGGACGTGCCCGCCGCCTGGATCGTGCGCTGCAGCGAGCTGACCGTGGCCTCGACGGCCGGGCGGATCAGCTCCTCGAGGTCCGTGCGGTTGACCATCACCGTGCCGCGCGGCGACCGCGGCGGCGCCGGCACGGTCACCGCCAGCTCGGTGGACAGCCGCTCCTTCGCCTTCCGGCAGGTGGCCCGCAGCTTCGCGAGCGCCACCGGCTCGACCTCGTCACCGAGCTCGTCGAGCACCTTCGCGGCGAGCAGGTCGTCGAACAGGTCGCCGCCGGTGGTCTCCATGCTGTGCGCGTGCGCCCGCAGGTCGAAGCCGAACGACCCGCGGCGCAGCACCGCCGACTCGAACCGGCCGGCGCCCAGCGAGTGGACGGCGATCTCCTGGCCGACCTCGACGGGTTCGGTCGCCGCGTAGCTCTCCGCGGCCGCGACCGGGCGCGGCAGCAGGGTCAGCTCGGGCAGGCCGGTCTCGCGCAGCGCGCCCAGCAGCACGGCCCGCCGGTAGCCGCCCCAGCCGGCCGGGTGGGTGACGACGAGCTGGCTCGCCGGCATGCCCTCGATCGCCTCCGCGTAGTCGGCGATCCAGCCGACGGCCGCGGCGATCAGCACCTCCGCCGGGTAGGGCCGGCCGCCCAGGATGACCGGGACCTCGTCGCCGACCCGGTCCACGAACCCGCGGGTCACGTAGTCCGGCCGGGCGGTCACGTATCGCAGGGCCCGGGCGCCGATCTCGACGGTGCCCTCGTCGGTGAGGTGCAGTACCGCCTCCGTGATCGGCACCCCGTCGATGTCCATGACCTGCGGTTCCGACCAGCGCTCGTGGTCGTTCCGGCAGATGGCGGCCGTGAGGTGGCCACTGCCTAGATCGATCCCGAGGGCGTAGGGCATACGGGCGCTTCCTCTCCGTGACCGCGATGGGTAGTTATTACCAAAGGCGGTCCCCCGACGGACAACCCGGAGTGGGGTTAGTGGGCGATCCCCTAACCCCCTAATGACTTAACGAATCTTGGCCCTATGGGGTCACGCCACAACCAGGAGTGATCCCCGATGTCCGCGCGGCCCCGTGCTCCCTAGCTTCATCCCCGCACTGCGACGCCGCGGGCCCGAACCCGCCGGCCAGCGCACACCGCACAGAATCCGCAAGGAGAACTTCCGTTGACCTACTCGTTCCAGAACCTGCAGGACTTCGTCCTCAACCTGCTCAACGACGACGCAGCGCGCTCCGCCTACGCGGCGGACCCCACGGGCGCGCTCGCGGACGCGGGCCTGGGGGACCTGACGCCGCAGGACGTGCAGGAGGTCATCCCGCTGGTCACCGACGCGCTCCCGAGCGAGACGCCGCTGGGTGACTTCGCCGTGGACGCCACCGGCGTCATGGACGGCACCGACTCGCTCGGCGGCTCGCTGGGCGTCGTCAACGATCTCGGCGCCATGAAGGCCTGGGCCGGCGAGGGCGAGCTCGGCGTCTGGGGCGGCACCGCCACCGACGCGCTCGGCCGCCTGGCCGGCAGCGTCACGATGGGCGACAACGGCGTGTCGGTCGCGGCCGTGTCCCCGCTGGGCTACGGCGACGTCGACTCCACCGGCGAGTACCACCTCTCCCCGGCCGACCCGGCGGACGTCGCCGACCAGCTGAGCGACACCGGCGACGCCGTCGCCGGGACCGTCACGCACATGGCGAACATGGGCGCGCTGACCCTGGCCGACGGCCTCGACACGGGCGGCGACCACTTCGAGGGTCTGCTCGGCGCCACGCCGGCCGGCCCGCTGGCCCACGGCGTGGAGTCGGTCACCGACATGGTGTCCGAGGACGTCATCGACGGCGCGGGCCTCATGGCCGAGCAGGCCGGCAACCTGCCGTCCACCGACGCGCTGCCGTCGCTGCCGGCCGTTCCGCAGGGCCCGGAGGTGCCGGGCCTGGGTAGCCTGCCCGCGCTGAACGACCTGCCGGACCTGGGCGACCTGCCGGCCAACCTGCCCGTCGACGCGCCGAGCCTGCCGGTCGACGTGCCGGACACCAGCGCGGTCACCAACGTGCTGCAGCACAACCCGGTCACCGACGCGGTCGGCTCCAGCCCGGTCGGCGGGCTCACCGACCAGGTCCACCACGTGACCGACCACCTGCCGGTCGGCGACGTCGCGGACGATCTGAACCTCGGCCTCTGAGGCCCCAGAAGGGGTTTGCCCCAACCCCGACGGGCCGGGACCTGGGATTTCGATCTCGGGTCCCGGCCCCCCTTTGAACCAAATGGGGTAGCACGGCACACTCTCCCGGGTGAGGACTCCGCCCTGGCTCACCGTTCTCGACGACACCATCGCGGCCTGCATCACTCACCACCGCAGCGACCTGGCCGGGAGACTCGAGCGCAAGCGCGCGATGCTGCTCGACTCCAGAATCCGGGTCCCCGTCATCGGCGAGCTCAACCAAGGCAAGAGCCAACTGGTCAACGCGCTCGTGAACGCCCCGGTCTGCGCCGTGGGCGACGACGTGACGACGTTGACCCCGACCGCGGTCGAGCACGCCGAGGTGCCCACGGCCGCACTCGTGACCGACATGCCCACCTCCGGTAGACGCGCGATCGGCCCGGCCGACGCCGAGCCCGCCCGCGTGCCGGTGCCGGTCGAGAACGTCGCGACCCAGACGCTCGAGACCCGCCGCAAGGACGTGCACGCCGAGGTCGGCCTGCCGCGCGACCTGCTGGGTGGCGGCCTCGTGCTGATCGACACCCCCGGGCTCGGCGGCGTCGGCTCGCTGCGTACGCAGGTCACGTTCGCCGTGCTGGCCAACGCCGACGCGGTACTGGTGATCTCCGACGCGACGTGCGAGCTGTGTGCGTCCGAACTGGAGCTGCTGAAGAAGGTCGCGAAGGTCTGCCCGGCCGTCACGGTCGTGCTCACGAAGATCGACATCGTGCCGCGCTGGCGGCGGGTGGCCGAGCGCAACCGCGCCCGGCTCGCCGCGGCCGGGCTGCAGGTCGACGTGATCCCGGTGTCCGCGACGGTCCGGCTCGCCGCGGCCCGCAACGGCGACCAGGAGCTGAACGAGGAGTCCGGCTTCGTCGAGCTGGTCCGGCACCTGCGCCAGGACGTGCTCGGCAAGAGCGAGGTGCTGGCCGGCCGCAGCGCCGCCGCCGCGAGCGCGTTGGCGACCGAGCAGCTGCTCACGCCGCTGAACCAGGAGCTCGCCGAGGCCCGCGGCGGCAAGCTCGGCCAGGCGCACGTCCAGTACCGGGCCGCGCAGCGCACGCTCGACGAGCTGCGCCGCCGGTCCAGCCGCTGGCAGACCATGCTCGGCGACGAGGTCGCGGACCTGCTGTCCGATGTGGAGTACGACCTGCGCGAGCGGACCCGCAAGATCGTGCGCATCGCCGAGGAGTACTTCGACGTGGCGGACCCGGCCCGATCGTGGGACGAGTTCGAGTACTGGCTCTGCGACAGCCTCGCGGAGACCGCGGAGACGAACTTCAGCTGGCTGATCGAGCGCTTCCAGTGGCTCTCCACGAAGATCGCGAAGCAGGTGGCGCTGGACGAGGCGCTGCCCGACGCCGCGGACGCGGGCGATCTCCTCGACCACATCGGCGACCTGACGCCGCCGCGGATCGAGAAGTTCTCCGTCGGCCAGCAGCTGTTCGTCGGCCTGCGCGGGTCCTACGGCGGCCTGCTGATGTTCGGCCTCGCGACGACGATCGCCGGCCTGCCGCTGATCAACCCGATCTCGCTCGGCGCGGGCGCCGCGTTCGGCGCGAAGACCATCTGGGACGAGCGGGGTAGTCGGCTCAAGCGGCGGCAGGCCACGGCGAAGACCGCCGCACAGCGCCACGTCGACGACTTCTTCCTGTCCTACAACAAGGAGAGCCGCGACACCGCCCGGCAGATCCAGCGCAAGCTGCGCGACCACTTCGCGTCGGTGGTGGACCGGCTGCAGACGGGGATCACGGAGAAGGCGACCGAGGCCAAGCGGGCCGCGGAGGCCGACCTCGCCGACCGGCGGCGGCGCAGCCAGGAGATCGCGGCCGAGGTGGACCGGCTCGTCAGCCTGCACAAGCGAAGCCAGGCGCTGGTGATCCCGAACCCACGAAGGCGCGGGCTCACCGCGTGACTTCTCTCGCCGAGCGGGCGCACGCCATGCTGCTGGAGGCGCTCGAGCTGTACCGCGACAGTCCACGTGCGACGAACTGGCTGCGCCGGCACGTGGAGCGCCTGGCCGAGCCGCTGCGCCTGGCCGTCGCCGGGCTGCCGCAGACCGGCCGCTCGACGCTGGTCAACTCCCTGGTGGGGGAGGAGATCGCGCCGCTGCTCGTGGAGGAGGGCAGCGTGCTGACGTGGTACCGAGGTGGCACGGCGCCGCGCGCGCAGATGTACCCGACGCAGGCGCCACCGCGCGACGCGCCGGTCGCCCGGGTCGACGGCCGGCTGCACATCGACCTGGAGGGCTGGCGGGCCGACGCGCTGGACCGGATCGTCGTCGACTGGCCGAGCCGGGCGCTGCGCGGGCTCACGCTGATCGACACGCCCGCGATCGGCACCGGTGCCACCGAACCCGCGACGTCCACATCGGACGCGGCGACCGACGTCGCGTCCCGGATCTCGCTCGACGCCGACGCGGTCCTGTACCTCATGCGCAACCCGACCCGCGCCGACATCGGGTTCCTCCAGTCCATTCAGGACCATCCGATCGCGCGCGAGACACCGGTCAACGCGATCGTCGTGCTGGCGCGGGCCGACGAGGTCGGCGGCGGGCGGATCGACGCGCTCACGTCGGCGAAGCGGATCGCGCGGCAGCACCGGACCGACGTGGGCCTGCGTGGCCTGTGCCAGAACGTGATCGCCGTGTCGGGCCTGCTCGCGCACGCCGGCCGCACGCTGACCGACGGCGAGCTGACCTCGCTCGCGACGCTCGCCGCGGTGCCCCGCCGCGAGCTGGAGAGCTGCCTGGTCTCGACGGACCGGTTCACCGGCGACGGGCTGCCCGTGCGGCTGGACGCGCGGGCCCGGACGGCGTTGCTGGACCGGTTCGGCATGTTCGGCGTGCGGCTGGTGACGACGCTCATCCGGCAGGGCTACGACTCGCGGGACGGGCTGGCGGAGGAGCTGGTGGCGCGCAGCGGGCTGCAGGAGCTGCGCGAGGCGATCCAGCAGTGCTTCACCGACCGGCACGAGGTGCTCAAGGCCCGGTCGGCGGTGCTGGCGCTGGAGGTCGTGCTGCGGATGGAGCCGCGGCCGGCGGCCCGGCAGCTGGTGACCTCGCTGGAGCAGCTCGTGGTCGGCGCGCACGACTTCCGGGAGCTGCGCCTGCTGGCCGCGCTGCACGGCGGGCGGACGGAGCTGCCCGACCCGCTGGCGGCCGAGGCCCGGCGGCTCGTGGGTGGCGTCGGCACGGGCCTGCCCGCGCGCCTGGGCTTCGACCGCGAGCCGTCCGGTGCCGAGCTGCACGGCGCGGTCTCCGACGCGTTGCGCCGCTGGCAGGAGCAGGCGGAGAACCACGCCCTGAGCAAGGGGCAGCGCCGCGCGGCCCGGGTCGTGGTGCGCAGCTGCGAGGGCATGATCGCGAAGCTGGCGCGGTACTGACGGCGGGCCTGCGTGTGTCCGGGCGTGGTGCCCGCTACGGTTGCGGCTGGACCAGTCGTGCGAGGGAGGAACCGTGGCTCGCGACCCCGACACCATTCAGCGCGAGATCGAGCAGGCGCGTGACGCGCTCGCGTCGACGCTCGACGAGCTGGGCACCAAGGCGAGCCCGAAGCGGCTCGTCGACGGCGCCAAGACCAGCGCGCGCTCCACATTCGCTTCGCCCAAGGTGAAGTACCCGCTGATCGGGGTCGCCGCGGTGATCCTGCTGCTCCTCCTCCGGAAGATCTTCAGCTAGTCGCCGCCGGCACCGGGCTTGACACCGTGCTTGGCGCCGTGCCTGGCCCTGGTCTTCCGCGGGGCGTCGTCGCCTTCCTTGCGCGGCGCGGGCGGTTCGACGGGCTTCGGCTTGGGCTTCGGTGTCGGCGACGGCTTGGCCGCCGTCGCCTCGGCGACCGGCTTCGCGGGCTCGGCGTCCGACGGCTTCCCCAGGCGAGCCGTCAGGTACGCGGTGGTGAACTCGAGCGCATCCCCGTTGAGCAGGTGTACGACCGTCCGGAACTTCTCCGCGGGGGCGACCTTTTCGACCAGCTGGTCGGCCCGGTCGCGAGCGGCGATCAGGCCCGGCGCCTTGCCGGTGAGCCGCTGGCCCCGCCCGGAAACCGTCACCTGCCAGTCGTCGCCTTCCGGAACGTAGTTCACTTCGATCGGATCAGGCATAGCTCCGCCCCTCTCGGCAGCATCCTGCGCCCATTGCTACACCTTTCCTAACGGAAAGACACGCTCTGCCGACGATATTCCGTTAACGATCACCGTGCGTGCCGGTGGCCAGCCCGTGCCAGACCATCCGCATGATGATCGCCGCCGCGTCCTGCGCCGTAACGTCCTCCCGCGCGACGTACCAGGTCGCGAGCCGTTCGCACGCGCCGACGACGACCTCGGCATATGCCTCCAGGTCGCGGGCCGGGTGGTCGGGCAGGTAGGCCGCGAACAGGGTCGTGTTCACCTGCGTCTGCTGCCGGCGGATGCCCTCGATCTCGTCCATCGCCGCCTGGCCGACCACCGCGGCCTCCTGGCGCAGCAGCTCCCACGAGCGCCGGTGCGAGTCGATGAAGCGGAAGAACGTGACCAGCCCGCTACGCAGCGCCTCCTCCGCGGAGCCGATGCCGTCGACGGACGCCGTGGTCGCGGCGAGCAGTTCCGCCCTCGCGGCCCGGATGCAGGCGACGAGCAGGCCCTCCTTGGAGCCGAAGTACTCGTAGAGCATCGGCTTGGAGACGCCGACCTGCTCGGCGATCTCGTCCATCGACGACGCCTGGTAGCCGCGCTCGGCGAAGATCTCCTCCGCGACGGCGATCATCTGCCGCTCGCGCTCCGCCCGCGGCATGCGGCGGCGCTTGGACTCGGTGGGGGCCACGGCGCTACTCTACCGGAAGTAACCTAC
>NZ_DATBKY010000059.1:0-6110 GCF_036555685.1 Actinophytocola sp.
GCCACGAGCGCGTGCCTCACCGCGCTGGAGAGCCGCAAGCGGCGGCCGCTACCGGCCGGCCTCGGCGGCCCCAGCGAGGCGGGTGGCAAGCCGCTCGACGAGCGGCCGGAGGTGCCGTGGCTGGAGCCGCTGCCGACCGGCGCCGACCCCGCCGCCGACCCCGCCGCCGTGGTCGCTGGCAAGGAGAGCACGCGGCTCGCGTTCATCGCGGCGCTGCAGTACCTGCCGCCCCGGCAGCGGGCCGTGCTGATCCTGCGCGACGTGCTCATGTGGCGGGCGGCCGAGGTGGCGGAGCTGCTGGACACGTCGACTGCCGCGGTGAACAGCGCGCTGCAGCGGGCGCGGGCGCAGCTGCACGACGTGGCGCCGAGCCCCGAGGACGAGACCGAGCCGGCCGAGGAGCGGACCCGGGAGCTGCTGGAGCGCTACGTCTCGGCGTTCGAGCGCAAGGACGTCGACGCGATCGTGGCGCTGCTGGCGGCGGACGCGGTGTGGGAGATGCCGCCGTTCGCCACCTGGTTTCAGGGTCCGGAGCAGGTCGCGCGGCACCTGGCGGGCCAGTGCCCCGGCGGGCCGGGCGACTTCCGGCTCGTGGCCACGACCGCGAACGGCGAGCCGGCGGTCGGGCTGTACCTGCGTGCCGGCGACGGCGCCTTCCGGCCGTTCTGCCTGCAGGTCCTCACCGTGTCGGGGACGGCGTTCTCGCACGTGGTCTCCTTCTTCGACGACCGCCTGTTCGGCACCTTCGGCCTACCGGACACCCGGTGACCGCGCAGGCGGCCCTGCCCGCGGGGGTCGGGCTGCTCGAGCGCGCGATCAACTACCTGCTGGGTGTGCTGCACGAGGTGAGAGACGGGGAGATGTCCGCGCGCACGCCGTGCACCGACTGGAACCTGCGCGAGCTGCTCGGCCACCTCGACGAGTCGCTGGTCGCATTACAGGAGGCCACGACCGGGCACGTGTCGCTCTCGCCCACGGACCGCCCGGTCGCGGACCCGGTGTCCGCATTGCGCGACCGCGCGTGCTGCCTGCTCAGCGCGTGGACGAACGCGACGCGGGTGGACGTGACGGTCGGCGACGCCGGCCTGACGACCGGGATCGTCGCGACGGCCGGCGCGGTCGAGGTGGCGGTGCACGGCTGGGACGTCGCCCGCGCGCTCGGCCGCCGCCGGCCCATTCCGCCCGGGCTGGCGGAGGAGATGCTGGCGGTGTCGCCGTTGCTGGTGAGCGAGGCAGACCGGCCGGCCCGCTTCGCGGTCCCGGTGGCGGTCCCCGCGCAGGCGCCGGCGGGTGACCGGCTTCTCGCGTTCCTCGGCCGCCGGCCCTACTAGCGTCAGGCCATGACCTACGACGTGGCAGCCGTGCGTGCCGAGTTCCCCGCGCTCGCGGAGGGCGCCGCCCACTTCGACGGGCCCGGCGGGTCGCAGACCCCGGCCGTGGTCGCCGACGCGATCGCGGCGACGCTGCGGTCCGCGGTCGCCAACCGCGGCACCGTGACCAGGGCCGAGCTGCGTGCGGAGGAGATCGTCGCCGCGGCGCGGTCGGCGGCGGCGGACCTCGTGGGCGGGCAGCCGGGCGGCATCGTGTTCGGCCGGAGCATGACCCAGCTGACCTACGACGTCGCGCGCACGCTGGCGAAGCGGTGGGGCCCGGGCGACGAGGTCGTGGTGACCCGCCTCGACCACGACGCGAACGTCCGCCCGTGGGTGCACGCCGCCGCGGCGGCCGGCGCCACACCGCGCTTCGCGGACTTCGACCCGGTGACCGCGAAGCTAGCGGTCGCCGACGTCGAGGCGGTGCTCTCCCCGCGCACCCGGCTGGTCGCCGTGACCGCGGCGTCGAACCTGCTCGGCACGCGCCCGGACGTGCCGGCCATCGCGGCCGCCGCCCGCGGGGTCGGCGCGCTGACCTATGTGGACGGTGTGCACCTGACGCCGCACGACGTGGTGGACGTGGCGGAGCTCGCCGGGGACTTCTACGTGTGCTCGCCGTACAAGTTCCTCGGCCCGCACCACGGCTTCCTGTACGCGGCCCCGGCGCTGCTCGAGACGCTGGAGCCGGACAAGCTCGCGCCGATGCCGGACACCGTGCCGGAGCGGTTCGAGCTGGGCACGCTGCCGTACGAGCTGCTGGCGGGCACGACCGCGGCGATCGACTTCCTGGCGGATCTGGTGCCGGGCGCGGGCTCGCGGCGCGAGCGCGTCGTCGCTTCGATGACCGAGCTGGCCAAGCACGAGGCGGTGCTGCTGGACCGCATCGACGACGGCCTCGCGGCCCTCCCCGGAGTGACCCGCTACGGCGACCCGTCCCGCCGCCGCACGCCGACGACGTTGTTCAACGTCGCGGGCCGCTCTCCGGCGGAGATGTACCAGGGCCTGGCCGACCGCGGGGTGAACGCGCCCGCGGGCACCTTCTACGCGCTGGAGTGCGCCGACCGCCTGGGGCTGGGCACGGCGGGCGCCGTCCGCGCGGGCATCGCCCCGTACACCGACGAGTCCGACGTGGACCGCCTGCTGAACGCGGTTGCCGACCTCGCCCGCTAGCCGGTGCCGGCGATCGCCTCGTCCACCGTGCCGTGCATGGCGAAGACCTGGTCCAGCGCGGTCACCTGGATCGCCCGAGGCACCACGCTGCCCGTGGCCACGACGGCCAGCGGGATGTTCCGCTCGGTGCACTTGTTGTGCAGGTCGACGAGCAGGGCCAGCCCGGCCGAGCCGATGAAGGTCACCGCCGAGAGGTCGACCACCAGGGGCGACGGCGCGGCGGCCACCTGATCCAACGTGTCCAGGCGTTCGCGCAGGACGGGCACCGTCGCCAGGTCCAGCTCGCCGCGCACCGACACCACCACGGCGCTGCCCCGCGTGTCGACGTCCACCGTCAGCAGATCTGAAGGACCCACATCGCCTCCTGCCGGACTCTCTCGAGATCGGCGGCTAGCGTACAAAGATCTCGCCTCGCCGCAAGGCGTCAGCCCCATCTGGACACGAAACGGCGCCGGTGGGCGAACCACCGGCGCCGTCCCGCGGCAGGCGTTATCGGTCCTGGTGGGACCGTTCGCGTGCTTCGTGCATGTCCGCGGCGGCGCGAGCCCGCTCGGCCGCCGCCTCCTTCTCCGCCGCCTCGCGCTGGGCTTCGGCCTTGTCCTGCTGGGCCCGGCCTTCGCGCACCGTCGACTCGTCCCCGGTGAGCGCGCCGGCGGCCTGCTTCAACCGGCCCTTGACGTCCTCGACGACACCCTTCGCACCCTCGGCGGGGCCGCTGCGGTCCGACATCGTGTCACGCCCCTTCCTGTCGTGTCCTCGACACGACGTACCCGCCGGCACCGCACCGGAAACCGGCCTACCTGGGCCGGCTCCCCTTCGCGGCGAGCAGCGCGGGCAGCTCGCCGGTGGCCACGTCCCGGTACGCGGCGCAGATCAGCAGGCCCTCCAGCGCCTGCAGCCAGCACTCGACGTCCGCCTTCGGCACCAGGCCATGGTCCGCGCGGATGGTCACGTCCGATCCGTCCACGAGCACCGAGAACGTGTCGCGGCCGGGCGCGCGGTCCCACGTGAGCGTCGTGCGCTCCGCGGCGGCGCGCAGCTCGGCCTGCGCCGGCAGGGCGGGCACCTCGCGGCGGCCCGGCCGCGAGTCGAAGCACGCGAACGGCAGCGGGGGCAGGGCGTCGGCGAGGCGGTCGGGGTCGTAGCGGGCGAACCGGTGCGAGCGCGTCGCCGCCCGCCAGGCCTGCTGCACCAGGTCGTCGAACGACGGCGCGCCGAGATCGAGCACCAGCACGCCGTCCTGGGCGATCGCCGCGACGACGTCGTGCCGGTCGGGGTAGAAGCGGTTGCTCACCGCGGTCCGCAGGCCGGCGACGGGCCTTCGGGTCAGCCCGCCGACCAGGCCCGCCGTGGCCGCGAGGTACACGGTCGACGTGCTCACCCCGTGCCGGCCGGCGATCGCGTGCGCGGCCGTGTGCATGGCCGGCGAGCGCATCGTCGCCGCGTACCGCTCGCCCGGCGGATAGCCGGGTGCGGGCGCGAGCCGGTCCAGCTCGCCCGCCCAGAAGCGGATCGCCCGCTCGGTCAGCCGGCGGCCCTGCTCGGAGCGCTGCTGGCGCGCGTCGTCCACCGGCTGGCGCGCGGTCCGCACGGGCAGCGCGCCACGCATCAGCAAGGCCAGGTCGTTGACCACGAGGTCCATGCCCTCGTGGTCGACGGCGGCCGGGTCGCACACGAGCACCGCGTGGTGGACGACGGCGCCGTCCGCGACCAGCGCCGCCCGCAGCGGCCGGCCGGCGGCGCGGTCGAACGGGCCGGCCAGCAGCTCGTGCGCCTGCTCGGCCGCCACCCTCGCCTCGGCGGGTCCAGCGCGGATGAGCTCCACCGGCAACGTCCCGGTGGCCTGCGCGCACTGCTTGTCGGCGCCGGTCAGCGCCGTCCGCAACGCCTCGTGGCGACCGACGAGGTCGCCCACCGCGGTCGCCGCGCGGGCGACCGGGACGTCGGGTACGGGCACGATCCGGACATGTGGTGATGCGGCGGTGTTCCGCAGTACGTGCCGCTGCCCCCAGGTGAGCGGCGCGCCGCGGTCCTGCTCCCCGGCAAAGACGATCTCCACGCGAATCACCTTCGGTGGGTGAGGCGTTGGCGGAACCGGACGAGGCGGATCCTTCTCCTGTTGTGCCCGCCTGTGCAACCGACCTGCTCGCTCGTGCACGACCGCTGGTGACCGCGAGCCCCGGCAGGCACGCTCGGCCGGTCAGCAACTTTCCGACGGCCGTGGAGGCCCGCCGTGTCCAAGCTCTCGCCCGAGCAGATCGCCCAAGCCGCGCACCACGCCGGGTTCCGCGGCCACGACCTCACCACCGCCGTCGCCATCGCCCTCGCCGAGTCCAGCGGCAACCCCAAGGCGCACAACGGCGTGCCGCCGGACAACTCGTACGGCCTCTGGCAGATCAACATGATCGGCGCGCTCGGCCCCGACCGGCGCCACCAGTTCCACCTCGACTCGAACAAGGAGCTGTTCGACCCGGAAACCAACGCGAAGGCCGCGTACGCGATCTCGGGCAAGGGCGACTCGTTCCGGCCGTGGACCACCTACACGAGCGGCGCGTACAAGAGCCACCTCGACGAGGCACGCAAGGGCGTCAAGGCCTTCGAGCACCATGGCCACCGGGACAACGTGAAGAACGACGGCGGCAAGCACCACGGCGGCCAGGGCGGCGGCAAGCACCACGGCGGCGGCGACGGTTTCCAGGTCGACCCGGACGCGCTGAGCGGCTACGCGCGCAACACCCGCACGATCGCCGACGAGCTGGGCTCGCTGCGCGACAAGGAGCTGCACAAGGTCCGCTCGATCGCCGACGACAGCTTCGGCCGGATCGGCAAGGAGACCGGGTTCGCGGACGCGCTCAACAGCTTCGGCCAGTCACTGCAACGCCAGGTCAGGGGCGCCGCACGCAATGCGGACACGATCGCCGGCTCGGTCGCCAGGACGGCCCGCCACTACCACGCCCAGGATGCCGACATGGCCGACGATCTGTTGCAGCTCCTGGCTGGCAAGTAAGGTCACGTCGAACTGTGCAGCGGAGTTGTCCACAGGTCGCAAATCCGCCGCACACCACTTCTGAGCTGCCTAAACAGGCGCCAAGGTACGCCGAAAGGGGTATATCTGGCATCTGGGAACGCGGCAAGACCAACCGCCGATGCCCACGGTTCTCACTGGTGCCGGTACTCTGAGCTACGTGGTGATGACGAACTGAACATCATCGCGAGGGCAACAAGTAGTTGACCGCGTACCGCGTGTGTCGAGCGCTGCCGGTCGACCACGTATGGGGGGCGGTTGTCCCACACCGTGACGGGACATGCCGACGAGTCGACACGGGGGTTGACGTTGAGCCAACGGGCGCCGGGATTCTCCGCCGTTCTGGCGGTCCCGGAGTTTCGCGCGCTCTGGTTAGCCGAGGCGCAGTCCGTCTTCGGTGACCAGCTGGCCAAGGTCGCGCTCACGATCCTCGTCTACGACCGCACCGGTTCCGCACTGCTCGCCGCGACGGCGTACGCCCTGACGTTCCTCTCCGCGCTCGCCGGCGGGCTCGGCCTGTCCCAGCTCGCCGACCGCTTCCC
>NZ_DATBKY010000060.1:0-13030 GCF_036555685.1 Actinophytocola sp.
CCGCCTTCGGCACGCCGCCGTAGCGCACCCGGGTGGTGAACTCCGCGCCCTCGGCCACCGCGGCGGCCGGGGTGATCACCAGCTCGTGCTCGCCCGTGCGGGAGAACTTCGCCGCCTTGTCGTCGACCTCGACCGCGCTCACCGTCAGGCCGTTGAGGTCCAGGTTGAACCGGTCCAGGTCGCCGGTGGCCGTCGCGGTGATCTTCGTGTCGCCGGTGAGCTTGCGGCTCTTCGGGTCGTAGCTGATCGACACGTGGTAGCCCGACACGTCGTAGCCGCCGTTGCCGTCCTTCGGGTAGTACGGGTCGCCGACCCCGTCCGCGCCCGGCGCCGCCTGCGCGGGCGTCGTCGGCTCCGGCGGCTTGACCGGCTCGCCCGACCGCGACGTGCACGCGGCCAGGCTCACCGCGGCCAGCGCGAGGCAGGCGGCGCGGACGGCCGTGCGGTGGTGCATCGTGAACAGCTCCCGTCATCGGTACCCGACCCGGCCATCTTGGCTGACCGGCCGTATTGCCCGGGTCAGGACGGTATATGAACTTCCCGTGGCATCTCGACCCGACTTGATCTCCTTCGGCGGCACCGGCCCGACGATCCTGCTCCTGCACGGGCTCATGGGCCGCGCCACCACCTGGCGGCCGGTCGCGCGGTGGCTCACCAGGTACGGCCGGGTCATCGGGCTCGACGCGCGCGGGCACGGCCACAGCCCGCACCGCGGCGGCGGCTGGCGCACCGAGGACTTCGTCGCCGACGCCGCCGGGTTGCTCGACGAGACGGAGCCCGCCGTCGTGCTCGGCCACTCCATGGGCGGGCTGCACGCCTGGTGCCTCGCGGCCACGCATCCGGAGCTGGTGCGCGGCATCGTCATCGAGGACATGGCGCCCGACCAGCGCGGCCGCACCGTCGACCCGTGGCGCGACTACTTCGAGTCCTGGCCCGTCCCGTTCGCCTCGCTCGAGCGGGTACGGGAGTTCTTCGGCGAGCTCGGCGACTGGTTCGCCGAGTGCATGGTCGAGCGGGACGACGGCTACCACCTGATGGCCGACCTCGAGGACCTGTACGAGATCGCCGGCGAGTGGGGCCGCCGCGACTACTGGCCGATGGTCGAGCGGGTCCGCTGCCCGCTGCTGGCGATCGAGGCCGAGCACAGCGCGATGCCACCCGGGCAGATGACGCAGCTGCCGGTCCGCGCCCCCGGCGGCGGGCACCACCTCGTCGTCGCGGGTGCGGGTCACGTCGTGCACCACGACGCGCCGGAGGTCTACCGGGGCGCGGTCGAGGCGTTCCTCTCCGAGGTGCTCAGCCGATAAGGGTCTCGGCCTCGCCGGTGTGCGTGTCGACGACCGCGATCCCGCTGACCCGCGCCCTGATCGGCTCGACCGGGTACAGCGTGGCGAACCCCGCGGCCACCTGCGCCGGCGCCAGGCCTTGCGCCAGCGTGCAGTGCGGCACCCACGAGCCCGGCAGGTAGTACGCCTGCGGCTGCTTGACCTTCTTCGCCAGCACGTCGTGCACCGCGGAGTGGACGGCGAGCAGTTCGGTGTCCACGACCGCGGCGAGCATCAGCACGGGCTCGCTCGCGGAGAAGGCGGCGAGCGTGGACAGCCACAGGCTCGGGATCGACAGCAACCGCAGGTCCTCCCGCAGCGCCTCCCGCGTCCGCGGCGGGATCGCGCCCTGCAGCGCGAACGTGACGTGCGGCCGGTGCCGGCCGTGCGTGCGGCCGGCGAGGCTGGGCACGCCCGCCTCGTCCAGCCTTCGCCACAGCTTGCGCACGGCGGCATCGGCCGCGTCGTCGAACCAGAACTCCAGCGCCTGCGCCATGCGCGCAGGCTCTCACAGGGTCAGCTCAGCAGCCGCTGCCAGGTCGCGGTGTCGACGAGCACGTCGCGCGTGGTGCGCTCGCCCCGGCTGGTCAGCAGCACCCGGGCGGCCTGCGCGTCGTGGCTCGAGTCGCCGGCGCGCACGCTGCGGACCAGCAGCGGCCACGTGGTCGATCCGATGTAGCCGCTCTCGTCCGCGGTCCGGCTGGCGTAGCACGGTTCGTACGCGACGCCGTGGCCGGTTGCGAGCTGCCGCACGGCCGCGAACGTCGACGCGCCGAACACGCCGTCCAGCGGCACGTTCGCCCCACGCGCGCGCAGAAGGTGTTGTGCGGCAAGGACTTTCGCGCCGGTGGCGCCGGGCTTGAGCAGCGGCCACGTGAGTGGCTGGGTGACCGGCTGGCCGAGCACGCCGCCGACCGCCGCGCGCAGCTCCGGCAACCGTCCATAGAGGACCTCGCCGGGGCACTCGGTGGAGTTGAAGTCCCGGTGTCCCTTGATGTTCGCGGTCGGCACGCCGTACTGGGACGCGATGTAGGCGACCAGCCGCACGAGCGAGTCCCACAGCTGCTGCGTGACGTTCACAGTGGAGTAGAGGCCCTCGTTCTCGATGCCGATGACCTCGCTGTTGTGGTTGGCGACGTTCGCGCCCATGACGTGCCGGGTGCCGCCGTCGAGTATCTCGACGCTGCGGTGGCGGCCCTCGGTGACGTGCCCGCCGCGGCTGTTCGTCAGCTGCTGCCCGGTGTCGATCCAGCCGCGGCCGTCCATGTGGAAGTCCTGGATGTCACGCGAGATCTGGAAGGCGTGGGCGAGAGACAGGTCGCTCGAGTTCGCCCCGGCCGTGTGGTGCACGACGATGTAGGTCGGCTTGTGGTTGAGCACGTCGATGGTGGCGTTCGGCGGGCGCGCGCCCCATTCGTCGCAGCCGTGGATGGTCGGCCGGGCGGCCGCCTTCGGCGCCTGCTCGCCGGCCGCGCCGGCGGTGATCGGAATCGTGGCGCCCAGGGCGCCGACCGCGGTGACGGTGAATCCGCCGCAAATCAGGGCACGGCGAGATACGGCCATCTCGATCTCCCTCGACAAGGGGCACTTCGGCCCAGATCGGTGACTGGCCTACCCGACGGTAGTCACCCGGTCACGCGATGACAAGAGTTCCCCAATTACCAGAGCATCGTGTTAGTGCTCGCCAGGCAGGGCGAAGAGCCCGTCGGCGGTCTGCTCGACGAGACCGTCCGCGAGCAGGGAGTCCAGGCAGCGGTCGCGCTGCGCGGCGTCGGACCACACGAGGTCGAGGCTCGCCTTCGGCACCGGGGTCGAGGTGTCGCGCAGGACGTCCAGCAGCCGCCCGCGCACCTGCCGGTCGGTGCCGGCGAACTTCTGCACCGGCTTGGCGGGTCCGGCGTACGCGGGCTTGCCGGCCTTCTGCCACGCGCACTGGTCGTACACGGGGCAGTCCGCGCAGCGCGGGGCGCGGGCGGTGCAGACGGTCTGGCCGAGCTCCATCAGCGCGGCGGACATCCGCGCGGCGAGCTCGTCGTCGGCCGGCAGCAGCGCGTCGGCGTCGGCGAGGTCGCGGGTGGTGGACGCGGGCCCGGCGTCGCCGGCGCCGTGGACCGCCCGGGCGATCACCCGGCGGACGTTGGTGTCCACGACCGGGCAGCGCTTGCGGTAGGCGAACGCGGCGACGGCGCGCGCGGTGTAGGCGCCGATCCCCGGCAGCGCGAGCAGGGTGTCCACATCGGACGGAACGACGTCGTCGTGCCGCTCGGCGATCGCCGTGGCGGCCTCGCGCAGGCGCAGCGCGCGGCGCGGGTAGCCGAGCTTTCCCCACGCGCGCAGCACGTCCGCGGGCGTGGCGGCGGCGAGGTCGGACGGCTTCGGCCAGCGCGCCATCCACTCGTGCCAGGCGGGTTCGACGCGCGCGACCGGGGTCTGCTGCAACATGATCTCGCTGACCAGCACGGCCCAGGCGGTGCAGCCGGGCGCGCGCCAGGGCAGATCCCGTGCGTTCTCGGCGAACCAGCCGGACAGCACCCGCGCGTCGAGGGTCATCGCGCAGATGCTAGTTCAGTAGACCTCTTCAGTAGACCTCGGTCAGCTCGGCGGTCCGCACGTCGTAGACAAAGCCGCGGACGGCGTCGGTGTGCGGGAGGAACGGGCTGCGCCGCACGCGCTCGACCGACTGGCGGACGCTGTCCTTGACCTCGCGGAAGGTCTCGATCGCCCACGGCGGGCGCAGCTTGGTGTCCTCCTCGAGCTCATCCTTGAACTCGTCGTCGGTGAACGTGGACAGGCCGCACGAGGTGTGCTGCATGACGATCACCTCGCGGGTCTCGAGCTTGCGCTGGCTGATCGCGAGCGAGCGGACGATGTCGTCGGTGACGATGCCGCCGGCGTTGCGCAGGATGTGGACCTCGCCGTGGCGCAGGCCGAAGACGTCGAACACCTTGATGCGGGCGTCCATGCAGGTCACCACAGCGAGGTGGAGGCTGGGCACGGGGGTCGGCACCCCGGGCGCGCCGTGGTCGACGCCGGACGCGTGCCGTTCGAGAAGGTCGTCGATCGCGGTCATGGTCCACTCCTGGCGGCCGTTTCCTGGGGTTCGACCAACACTGCGTCGTCCCGCTCGAGCTCTGCTCGATTACCCATTGGAGCAACCGCTAAGCCCGCTGGGCAATATGGGCTTGGTTACCTGACGAAGTCGTCGACCTGCGGATATCTCTCGAACGAGCGGGGGTGCGGCTGCCGTGGCGGTGCTGCCGGCGTGGATCATCGGCGACCTGGTGGACGGTGCGGACGATCAGCCGGCCAACCGCCTCACCCTGACCGATAACCGGCGGACGTGGTCCGCCGCCTGTGGACGACTACGGGCCGAACCACCGTTCCTCGGTGGTCCGCGGTGGGGCCGAGGTCTGGCCCAGCACGAGCTCCGTGTCCAGCGTGATGTGTCGTGGACGGTTGTGGTCGTTCGAGCCCAGCAGGAGTTTGCCCGCCGCGCGGCCCTTCTCCAGGACCGGCTGCCGGATCGTCGTCAAGCTGACCCGTTCGGCCTCGGCGATGCCGTCGAAGCCCGTCACCGTCAGGTCCTGCGGGACCCGCAGACCGCGCCGCCGCGCCTCCGCCAGCGCGCCCAGCGCCAGGATGTCCGACGTACAGATCACCGCCGTGACCTCGGGGTTCGCGTCCAGCAACTGCGCCGCGGCCGCCTCGCCGCTCGCCGTGCTGTGGTCGAAACGCTCGACCACCGGCACCTGCGACCAGTCCACGCCGGCCGTCTCGAACGCCTGCTCCAGCGCACCCAGCCGCGCCCGCTGCACGTGGAAGTGCGCCGTCCGCTGCCGCGCCACCGACGCGAACCCGTCGTTGCGGTCGCGCGCCAGCCGCATGCACAGCACGCCGACGTTCCGGTGCCCCAACGTGATCAGCCGGCCGGCGAGCTGCCCGATCGCCGCGTGGTCGTCGATCCCGACCAGGTCGACGCCCTCCACCCGGGGCTGGTCGCACACCACCGTCGGCACCGGGCGGGACAGCACGGCGGCCAGGTGCGGGTCGTCGTCGGGCACCGAGTACACGACGAAGCCGTCCACCCCGGCGCTGTGCACCGCCGTCACGTCCTCGCGCTCCGGGTTCACCGGCACGAGGTGCAGCCCCTGACCAGCCGTTTCGCACGCGAGCGCCAGCCCCTCCAGGAAGCCGAGCGCCGCGGGGTCGCGGAACGCGTACGACAGGTTCTCGGTCAGGAGCAGCCCGACGGCCCCCGCCTTGCGCGTCCGCAACGAGCGCGCGACTGGGTCCGGACCGGGGTAGCCCAGCCGGCGCGCGGTCTCCAGCACCCGCCTGCGCAGTTCGGGGGAAAGCTGATCGGGCCGGTTGTAGGCGTTGGACACCGTGGTCCGCGACACGCCGAGCTCCGCGGCCAGCGACGCCAGTGTCGCCGGTCGACGAACATGCATAGGCCGGGCCATGTGCTGACCGTAACGGTTCAGAACCATGAGCAGAAGTCCAACCGCCTACCGCGGCTTCACCAGATCGATGACTCTCAGTTCCCCCGGTCGCGTTACCAAAGGCATTGACGGCGCCGTATAGTTGGCGGAGTGTAGTCGAAAACGGTTCTCATTATCTATAGTGAGGCGCGCATGAGTCGGCTCTCCCGGTCCGTCCCGGCCCTGGCCGGGGTCGCGGTCCTCGCGCTCGCCGGCTGTGGGGACCACGTGAGTGACGCCGCCGCGGACGGGAAGATCGCCGTCGTCGCGTCCACCAACGTGTGGGGCAGCGTCGTCCAGGCGGTGGGCGGGAACCGCGTCGGAGTCGACTCGATCGTCGACGACGCCTCGGGCGACCCGCATGCCCACCCGGACAGCCCGGAGGATGCCGCCGCCGTCGCCGACGCCGCCCTCGTCGTCTTCAACGGTGGTGGCTACGACGACTTCTTCACCGAGCTCATCGACGGCACCGGCACCGACGCCCGGCAGGTCGACGCGTTCGCGATCTCCGGTCACGAGGTGGGCGCCAACGAGCACGTCTGGTACGACCTGCCGACGGTCCGGAAGGTGGCGGACCGGATCGCCGTCGAGCTCGGCGCGCTCGACGCCGGCCACAAGGCGATGTTCACCGCCAACGCGAAGACGTTCGGCGCACGGGTCGACGCCGTCGCGGCGAGGGCGAAGCGGGCCGGCGAGGCCCGGCCGGGCGCGAAGGTCGTCGCGACCGAGCCGGTCGCGCACTACCTGCTCGAGGCCGCCGGCCTGACCGACGTGACCCCGCCGGAGTTCTCCGAGGCCATCGAGGAGGAGACCGACCCACCGGTTTCCGCGTTCGCCGCCACCTTGGACCTCGTCAGCGGCAGGCGGGTCGCGATGCTCGTGGCGAACGCGCAGACCCAGACGCCGGTCACCGACTCGCTGGTCGAGTCGGCGCGGAAGGCGGGCATCCCGGTCATCACGGTGACGGAGACGCTGCCACGGGGCGTCACGGGCTACGTTGAGTGGATGACGCAGCAGGTGGACGCGATCGCGGGCGCGCTGGCGAGAACATGAGCGTCGACCGCGAGGCGGCCCCCGACCTGGCCGTACCGATCGAGCCGGGCACCGGCGTGGTGTCCCTGCGCGGGGCCACGCTGCGTTATGGCGACCGTGTCCTCTGGCAGGCCCTCGACCTCGACGTCGCGCCGGGCGAGTTCGTCGCGGTCCTCGGGCCGAACGGGTCGGGCAAGACGAGCCTGCTACGCGTGCTGCTCGGCCTGCAGCCGCTGAGCGGGGGCACTGTCCGCGTGGTCGGCGAGCCACCCGGGCACGGCAACCGGCGGATCGGCTACGTCCCGCAGCAGCGCGCGATGGGGGAGAGCCTGACGCTGCGCGGCCGCGACCTGGTCGGGCTCGGGCTCGACGGGCACAAGTGGGGCATCGGCCTGCGCGGCATGCGGAGCCGGCGGACGCGGGTCGACCACGAGCTGGAAGCCGTCGGCGCGCGGGGTTTCGCCGACGCCCCGGTGGGCCGGCTCTCGGGTGGTGAGCAGCAGCGGCTGCGGGTGGCGCAGGCGCTGATCAGCGACCCCGAGGTGCTGCTGTGCGACGAGCCGCTGCTCTCGCTCGACCTCGCGAACCAGCAGGTCGTGAGCTCGCTGATCGACCAGCGCCGGCGCGCGGCGAACACGGCGGTGCTGTTCGTGACGCACGAGATCAACCCGGTCCTGCCGCTGGTGGACCGGATTCTGTACCTGGTGGACGGTCGCTTCCGGATCGGCCGGCCGGACGAGGTGATGACCGCGGAGACGCTGTCCGAGCTGTACCGCGCGCCGATCGACGTGGTGCGGGTCCAGGGGCAGATCCACGTGGTCGGCGCGCAGATCGCGCTGTGCGAGGACCAGCCGCACCACCACCTGCACGACGACGCGCCCGGTGAGAACTGATGGGCAGGCTCTTCGACTTCGAGCTGACCGCGCAGCTGCTGCGGTTCGACTTCGTGCAGAGCGCGTTGGTGGCCGCCGCGATCCTCGGCTTGCTGGCCGGCGTACTCGGGCCGCTGATCGTCAGCCGCAACATGGCGTTCGCGGTGCACGGGACGAGCGAGCTCTCGTTCACCGGCGGGGCAGCGGCGCTGTTGCTGGGCATCAACGTCGGGCACGGGGCACTCGCCGGGGCGATCGTGGCGGCGCTCGTGCTGGGGCTGCTGTCGCGGCGCAGTGCGGACCACGACTCGGTGATCGGCGCGGTGCTCGCCTTCGGGCTGGGTGTCGGCGTGCTGCTGCTGTGGTTCTACCCGGGGCGCGCGTCGAACAAGTTCGGCCTGCTGGTCGGGCAGATCGTGAGCGTGGACTTCGCGTCGCTGGCGTTGCTCGGCGGGTGCGCGGTTGCGGTGTTCCTGGTGCTGCTGGCGATCTACCGGCCGTTGCTGTTCGCGTCGGTTGACCCGGAGGTGGCGCGGGCGCGCGGCGTGCCGACCGGGTTGCTGTCGCCGGTGTTCGCGGTCCTCGTCGGCGTCGCCACGGCGCTGGGCGTGCAGACGGTCGGGGCGCTGCTGGTGCTCGCGCTGATGATCACGCCGGCGGCCGCGGCCTGCCGGCTCACGGCGAACCCCTTGCGTGCCACGGTTCTCGCGATCGTGTTCGCGGAGGTGTCGGCGGTCGGCGGGATCCTGCTGTCGCTCGCGCCGGGCGCGCCGGTGAGCGCGTTCGTCACGGCGATCTCGTTCCTGATCTACCTGGTGTGCTGGGTCGTGTCGCTGGCGCGCGAGCGGGGCGGGCGGCGGCGCGGCGTGGCTAGTGCAGCAGTAGCAACACCTGCAGTTCTCCGATGACGGCGCCGATCACCGCGCCCACGGCGATCAGCTTCCACTCGTCCTGACGGAAGGCGGGGCGCAGCAGGCCCTCGTACTCGACGCGGGTGAGGCGGCGCATCCGTGTGGCAATCGTGTCGCGGATGTCGAGCGCCTGTGTCGCGTAGTCCTTCGCGTGCAGCATCGTGTCCGGCAGGTAACGAAGCGCGCGGTCGGCGGCGGCGTGCTTCATCTCGAGGTAGGCGTCGGAGCCGACGGTGACGGCGATGATCGGCCGTGCGGCGCCGGCCTGCTCGTCGATGGTGGCCTCGACGGTGCGGCGGATCATCATGAGGAGCCGGTCGGACTTGGGCCCGCGGAGTACGGCGTCGACGATGTTGGGCACGGTCATGACGTCACGGGCGACGATCTCGGCGTACTGCTTGGCGACCTCGTCGCGGCGCTGCTGGAAGACGCCGTGGAACACGAGGGGTCCGATTCGCTTGGGACGCCGGGGAAAGAAGACGAGCTTGATGGCGAGCCAGTCGGTGAACCACCCGATGAGCGCGCCGAACAGCGGTAGCACCCAGGGCTGTTTGGTGAGCGCCCACACGACGGTCTGCACCAGCCCGAGCGCGAGTCCGAAGTAGATCCCGCAGCGGGCGATGAAGGCCATCTCGGGGCGCGAGATGTCGCGAATGAGCTTGATGAGGAGGGCCCGGTCACGGGTGAGCGCGGCGACCGCCACCTGCCGGATGTCGAGGACCTCGCCGACGTTGTCCTGGATCTCGGCCATGATCTTCCGCACCAGTTCCGGCGATCCGGCCTGCGCCTGCTTGACGAGCATCTCCTGCGCGAGCGGCGGGAGGAAGTTCCAGAGCCCGGGCTGGTACTGCTCCATGACGTCCCGGGTGATCTCGTCGACCGCGACGAGCAGCGGTCCCTCGATCTCCTTGGCCACTCGCGAGGCGTCCAGCCGCTGAAAGATCTCCTTCGTGTCAACCAGCCGCTGGGTGAGCAGGTCGGCGGAGACCCGGATCATGCGCTCGGAGTTCCGCGGCACGACCCCCTGCCATCCGAACCACGGCTCGATGCCGACGAACCGCAGCGGCCGGAACATCATCTCGATGGCCGCCCGCTTGGTGAGATACCCGATGACCGCGGCGATGACCGGCATGGACAGGTAGACCTGCCAATGCTCCAGGAAGTCATCGACGATCGCCATGGCCCCTCAACCCGCTGGTCAGGCGGCCAGTATCGCGGACTCGGCAGGGCCACGCACACGGGCCTGGCTATGATCGATTCCGCAGCGGCGCGATGCTGAGTTTTCCTGGGGGCGCATGAAGGAGTATTCGCTCGCGGCGGACCCCATACTCGTCAGCGGTCCGGAGATGGCGGTATTCGTCCTGGTCGTCGTGTTCGCCATGGTCGCGTATTCGGAGAAGCGCTGGTTCGTCGGCGCAGGCTTGGCGGTCGTCGCCGTGGTCGTGCTGGGGGCCTTATTCAGCTGGGCCACGTTGGCCGACTATCCCCTTGTGTACGGCAAGGGCGATTTTCCGGCCGAAAAGACCGAGCTCACCAGCTTGTACTACAAGTGGGAGCTGAAAGCCGGGGAGAACGTCGACACGGTCCTCGTCGGAGAAGCGCCCGCGGACGCCGGACATCTTGCCGGCGAGCTGTCGCTGGAGTTCGGCTGCGACGACGCGGCAAGGGTCGGGTGGCATCTCGACGTCGACGGCGACCGCGTGGATTCGGGCACCCTGCACGACGGCCAGTCGCACGACCTCACCGGGGTGGCGGTAGCGCCGAACAACGCACGCCGTGCCGTGCGGCTGACCGCCGACCGCAGGGACTCGGCTACCTGCGTGACCACCCTGAACTGGCGTAACCCCGGCTTCGAGGGGCCTGGAAACGGAGGGTTCCGGTTCATCTTCCCCGGCCTTCCCGACGACCCCTGATCGGGTCGCTGAACACCGGCATGCCCAACTTCCTCGAAGTAGTTCAGGACGCTGTGTCGGATCGGGGCTGAGAAGTTCGTAGCAGGGGTGAGCGGCTGCCCAGGAGGGGTGCCGGCGACCACAGGAGATGACCCGAGATGACGAGCAGCGTGCACACCGTCGCCCAGGAGACCGTCCGCGCCACCCTGACCTTCGCCGTGCCCGCCGCGAAGGTGTTCGCGGTGCTCGCGGACCCGACGACCCATGCCGCGATCGACGGCACCGGCTGGGTTCGGGAGCCTCTCGACCGGGAGCCGCTGACCGAGGTGGGGCAGTTGTTCCGGATGGACATGTATCACGCCAGCCGTGCGAACGGTGACTACCAGGTGGTCAACAAGGTCCAGGTACTCGACGCGCCGCACACCATCGGCTGGCTGACGGGGCGGCGGAAGGACGACGGCGACCTGGAGTTCGGCGGCTGGATCTGGCGCTACGACCTGGTGCCGCTCGGTCCGTCGGAAACCGCGGTCACGCTCACCTACGACTGGTCGGCGGTACCGCGGTACATCCGCGAGCGCGGCATCCAGTTCCCGCCGTTCGGCCCGGATCATCTCATCAACTCGCTGCACCACCTGGCCGAGCTTGCCGCCGCGCCCACGCACTGAGGCTGGTTTCGAATCATCGGGCGGCGCGCGCACGTCGGGCGAACCTCTACTGTCCAGGTTGTTCCGGATCCCTTGTGGAGGACGTCGTGGCCGCGGCAACAACGATCGTGAACGCGAAGGTGTTCGACGGGACGAGGTCGCAGGACTGGACTTCGGTCCGGTTCGCCGACGGGCTGATAACCGGGTGCTCGGCGGTCTCGGCCGCCCGAGAAGGCGACGAAGTGATCGACGCGGCGGGCGGCACCGTGCTTCCCGGTCTGATCGACGCGCACGTGCACCTCGTTCCGGGCGCCCTCGCGCAGTCGTTGACCTTCGGCGTCACCACCGTTCTCGACATGTTCAGCAAACCCGACGTGGTTGCCATGGCCAAGGAGCAGGCCGGCTCCGGTCCGGACGTGGCCGACGTGCGTTCGTCGGGTGTCGGTGCCACCGCGCCCGGCGGGCACCCGTCGATGATGTACGCCCCGTTCCCGACCTTGACCGCCGCTGACCAGGCCGAGCGGTTCGTCGCGGCACGGATCGCGGAGGGCTCGGACTATCTGAAGATCATCTCCGGCGTCGGGGGTCTGTGGCCGTCGCTGGACTCCGAAACCATCAAGGCACTGGTCACCGCCGCGCACGCCCGCGGCCTGGTCGTCGTCGCTCACGTGAGCTCGACGGCCGGTGTCGAGGAGGTCGTGTCCGCCGGTGTCGACGTGGTGGCCCACGTCCCCGCGGACGCCGAGCTGGACGGGGCCCTGGTCGAACGCGTGGCCGAGGCCGGAATCGCGGTCGGTCCGACGCTGGCCACCATCGAGAACACCCTCGGTGAACCGGGCGGCGCGGCAGTGGCCGGGGACCCGCGGCTCGCCGAGGCGCTCGGGGACGGCTGGGTGCGCCGGTTGACCGCGGGTGCTCCGGTCTTGCGTGGCCGGACAATGCCGCCCTACTCGCGGGCCGAGGACAACGTGCGGCGACTGGCCGATGCGGGCGTCACGCTGCTGGCGGGCACCGACGCCCCGAACCCGGGGACCGTGTTCGGGGCAAGCCTGCACCGGGAGCTGGAACTCCTCGTCCGGTGCGGCATCAGCCCGGCGCAGGCCCTGGCCGCTGCCACGAGCGAACCGGCACGAGTGTTCGGCCTCGCCGACCGGGGACGCGTCGCGGCCGGGCAGCGCGCGGACCTGGTTCTCGTGTCCGGTGACCCGTTGACGGACATCACCGAGACACGCGCGATCGAGCGGATGTGGCGCGGGGGCACAGCCTGCGATCGACGCGCCTTCGTCGCGAGCCCTGCCGAAGCCGAGCAGCTCGAGGCTTTCGACGCGCAGGTCGCCAAGGTCGTGGCAGCCGTGCGCGAACGCCGATCCCGCTTCGCCCCGAGAAAGGCACCCTGAACGCGGGTCCCGCCCGGAGGTGGCCGGCGGCAGCGCCGGGCGGAGGCAACGCCGTCAGAACTGGTAGTTCTCTGCATGGAAGTGCCGTTGACCAGCCTTTTTGTAGATCAACCTGCTTCCCAGGCCGTCACCAGGCCGTCAGTGGACGATCGTCATAGCCGTGTTGGTTGCGGTGGGGTGAATCCGTCGGGCCACGTCGTGGTGTCGCTGGTGATGACGCCGTGGAGGTCGGCATCGGTCAGGTCAGCTCGGGAAAGGTCCGCTCCGCTGAGGTCGGCGCGTGTGAGGTTGGTGCTACGCAGGTTGGCGTCGGTCAGAGTGGAGTCGGTGAGGGCCGTGTTGGCGAGGCTTGCGCCCTCCAAGTTTGCGTAGGCAAAGCAGGAGCGAGTGAGGTCTAGGTGGTCGAGTTCGGCGCCGCGGAGATCGACCCTTTCCAGCTCTGAGTAGCCGTCGAAGATCTGCTTGTGTCTGCTGAG
>NZ_DATBKY010000061.1:0-4488 GCF_036555685.1 Actinophytocola sp.
GTCCGGGCCCGCACCCGGGTGCCGTCGGCGGCGGACCTCGCCGAGGACGACCTGGTCTCGGCGGGCAAGCAGCTCACCGACCTGGAGCTGGACGCCGAACGGCGCGCGCACGCGTCCAGCGAGGTGCTGGGCACCGCGCTGCAATGGGTGCTGGCCGGGCGGGGCGGCACGGGCACGGTGCTGGGCAGCGCGCTGACGGAGGACGACCTGCGGTCCGGTCTCGAGCACTGCTACCGGACGCTGGCCAGGCACGCGGACAACACGAGGGAGCGCATCGCATTGGTGGACACGGCCAACCGGATCCGGCCCAGGACGTGGGTGTGATGACCTGTCCCAACTGCGGCGAGCCCGTCGGGGCGAAGGACAGATTCTGTGAGAGCTGCGGCGCGAACCTGCGCGTGGTCCGTACCCCGGTCGGCGGGCCGCTCGGCGCGGCCGAGCCGGGCGAGCCGTGCGTGGCGTGCGGTGGCACGCACGTCGGCGCGGACGGGTTCTGCGAGGACTGCGGGCGCGCGCAGCCGGCCGGCCGGGACCGGATGGAGAGCGATCTCGGCCCGGTCGCGGGCATCAGCGACAAGGGCAGGCGCCGAGCACGCAACGAGGACTCGATGGCGTTCGGGACGGCCGGCGGCGACACGCCGGCCGTCGTCGCGGTGGTGTGTGACGGCGTGGCCACGTCCGACCGCGCGGACAACGCCTCCCAGCTGGCCGTCGACGCGGCGTCCGACGTGCTGCTCGACGCCGTGCTCGAGGGCAAGGACGCCGAGGACGCGACGCGGGCGGCCGTGGCCAAGGCGGTCGACGTGGTCGCCGGGCTCGCCGACCCGTCCGTGCAGCGCACGGCCCCGTCGTGCACGTTCGTGTCGGCCGTCGTCACGCCGGGAGAGGTGACCGTCGGCTGGGTCGGCGACAGCCGGGCGTACTGGCTCGCCGCCGACGGCGCGCGCCGGCTCACCATCGACGACACCGTCGCCGCCGAGCTCGTCGCCGAGGGCATGAGCGAGGAGGCCGCGATGGCCGTGCATCAGGCGCACGCGCTGTCGAAGTGGATCGGCGCGGACGCCGGCGACATCGAGCCGCGCATGCTGACCTTCACGCCCGCCGGTCCCGGCCTGGTGCTGCTGTGCAGCGACGGGCTGTGGAACTACCTGCCGGAGCCGCAGGCACTGGTCGAGGCGCTGCCCGGCCCGCCGGACGGGGTGGACCTACAGGCGGCCGCGAGCGAGCTCACGCACGTCGCGCTCGAGCTCGGCGGCCACGACAACATCACCACGGTGCTGGTGCCGTTCCCCCCGAAACTCGAGTCCGCAGGGAGTCAACCATGACCGGAGCACCCGACTTCGCGGTCGAGGTCTACCAGAACGAGTACCTGTCGGTCGGCGCCACCGAGGTCAACGCGATCGTCACGGTGACCGCCTCCGGTGCCGGCGGGCCGGCCGCGGCGGCCGGCCCGGCGGGCTCGGCCGCCGAGGTGATCATCATCGACACCTCCGGCTCGATGCACGTGCCGCGCACCAAGCTGTCCTCGGCGAAGCAGGCCACGGCCGCGGCGATCGACACGCTGCGCGACGGCGTCGCGTTCGCGGTGATCGCCGGGACCGACCAGGCGCAGCTGGTCTACCCGTACCGGCACGGCCTGGAAGTGGCCAACGACCAGACGCGTGCGGAGGCCAAGCAGGCGGTCACGAAGCTGTCGGCCAACGGCGGCACCGCGATCGGCAGGTGGCTGCACCTCGCCGACAGCGTGTTCGCCACCCAGGAAAGCTCGATGCGGCACGCGATCCTGCTGACCGACGGGCAGAACATGCACGAGACGCCACGGCAGCTGGCCCGCACCATCCACGAGGTGACCGGCCACTTCGTCTGCGACGCGCGCGGGGTGGGCACCGACTGGGAGGTCAAGGAGCTGCGCCAGGTCGCGGACGCGCTGCTCGGCACCGTCGACATCGTCGCCGAGCCGGAGGGGCTGGAGGCCGACTTCCGCGCGATGGCGGCCTCGGCGATGAACAAGGCGGTGGCCGACGTCTCGCTGCGGCTGTGGACCCCGCAGGGCGCCACGATCAAGTTCGTCAAGCAGGTCGAGCCGACGCTGGCCGACCTCACCGGCCGGCGCACCGACGTGCCGCCCCGCAGCGGCGACTACCCGACCGGCTCGTGGGGCTCGGAGACGCGCGACTACCACGTGTGCGTGCAGGTGCCGGCCGCCGCGACGGGCGAGAAGATGCTGGCCGGGCGGGTGAGCCTGGTGCTGCCCGGGCCGGACGGCTCGGAGACCGTCGTCGGCAAGGGCAACATCGTGGCCGTGTGGACCGAGGACACGGCGCTGTCCACGCGGATCAACCGGGAGGTCGCGCACTACACGGGTCAGGCCGAGCTCGCCGACGCGATCCAGGAGGGGCTCGAGGCACGCAAGGCGGGCGACGTGGAGACCGCGACCGCGAAGCTCGGGCGCGCGGTGCAGCTCGCCACGGAGACCGGCCACTCCGACACCGCGAAGCTGCTCGCGAAGGTCGTCGACGTCGAGGACGCCAAGACCGGAACGGTGCGGCTCAAGCGCAAGGTCGCGGCCGTCGACGAGATGACCCTGGACACCCGGTCCAGCAAGACGATGCGGGTGCGCCGCAAGGCCGAGCCCGCCGAGCCCACCGAGAGCTAGCGAGGTCCCATGCCGACGTGCCCGGCCGGCCACGACTCCGCCGACGACGAGTTCTGCGACGTCTGCGGCCGCGAGATCGGTGGCGCCCCGCCCGCGGACCCCGCGGCCGCGGCTCCGGCGGCACCCGCCGCGCCCGACCTGCCGCCGGCGGGCGCGACCTGCCAGGCCTGCGGGGCGCCGCTCGCGGGCCGCTTCTGCGAGGCGTGCGGCCACGACTCGCTGACCGCTCCCCCGCCGAAGGCGACGCCCGAGGCGGCACCCGATCCCGAGGCCGTGCCGTCCGTCGAACCGGTGCCCGCCGTCCGGATGCCGGCGGCCACCCCGTGGACGGCGACGGTCAGCGCCGACCGCGCCTACTTCGACCAGGTGATGGCCGCCGAGGGCCCGGACGCGGCCGGCATCCGGTTCCCGCCGTTCTGCCCGGACCGGCACTTTCCCCTGCAGGGCGAGCAGGTCAGCATCGGCCGGCAGAGCCGCAGCCGCGGCATCCAGCCGGACATCGACCTGATCGGCCCGCCCGAGGACCCGGGCGTCTCGCACCTGCACGCGCTGCTGGTCAGCGGCCCGGACGGCTGGTCGGTGGTGGATCTCGACTCGGCGAACGGCCTGTCCGTCAACGACGAGTCCACGCCGCTGTCGCCCAACACGCCCCGCCCCCTCGCCGACGGGGACCGCGTGTACCTGGGCGCGTGGACCAAGATCACCCTGCGCCGCGCCTGACCTCGCCGCCGGCCCCGAGCGCGGATCAGGCACGATCGAAGGCACCATGACACTCATCGAGGCCCCGCTCATCCGCGCACTGCCGGCCGACCCCGACCCGGACTCCTTGTTCGACGCGTTCAGCGCCTGGGCGCAGGAGCAGGGCCTGTCGCTCTACCCCGCGCAGCAGGAGGCGATGATCGAGATCGTCTCCGGGTCGAACGTGATCCTCTCGACGCCCACCGGGTCCGGCAAGAGCATGGTCGCCACCGGCGCGCACTTCGCGGCGCTCGCCGGCGGGCAGCGCACCTTCTACACTGCGCCGATCAAGGCGCTGGTCTCCGAGAAGTTCTTCGCACTGTGCGACATCTTCGGCGCGGCCAACGTCGGCATGCTGACCGGCGACTCCAGCGTCAACCCGGCCGCGCCGATCATCTGCTGCACCGCCGAGATCCTCGCCAACATCGCGCTCCGCGAGGGCGCGGCCGCCGACGTCGGCCAGGTCGTCATGGACGAGTTCCACTTCTACGCCGAGCCCGACCGCGGCTGGGCGTGGCAGGTGCCGATCCTCGAGCTGCCGAAGGCGCAGTTCCTGCTCATGTCCGCCACGCTCGGCGACGTCAGCTTCTTCGAGAAGGACCTCACCCGGCGCACCGGCCGCCCGACCGCGGTCGTCACCTCCGCGCAGCGCCCGGTCCCGCTGTTCTACTCGTTCCGGCTCACCCCGTTGCACGAGACGATCGAGGAGCTGCTCACCACCAACCAGGCGCCGATCTACGTCGTCCACTTCACCCAGGCGGCCGCGCTGGAACGCGCGCAGGCGCTGATGAGCATCAACGTCTGCACCCGCGCGGAGAAGGACGAGATCGCCCGGCTGATCGGCAGCTTCCGCTTCACCGCCGGGTTCGGCAAGACCCTCTCCCGGCTCGTGCGCCACGGCATCGGCGTGCACCACGCGGGCATGCTGCCCAAGTACCGGCGGCTGGTGGAGCAGCTCGCCCAGGCCGGGCTGCTCAAGGTCATCTGCGGCACCGACACCCTCGGCGTCGGCATCAACGTGCCGATCCGCACCGTCGTCTTCAGCGCGCTGTCCAAGTACGACGGCACCCGCACGCGGCTTCTCCAGGTGCGCG
>NZ_DATBKY010000062.1:0-31418 GCF_036555685.1 Actinophytocola sp.
GGCGACGGTGAACGTGCCGCTGTCGTAGGCCGTGGTGTTCGCGATCGCGAGCGTCGGGATGCCGCTCACCGGCGAGGCCAGCTTGATCAGCGCCCAGTCGTCGCCGGACGGGTTGTTGTAGCCCGGCGCCTGGTAGACGTAGGTGGACTGGCGGGTGATCCGGGCGGGGTCCTGCAGGTCCACCGCGCCCATCGTGGCGGTGATGCCGGTGTTGTTGCCGGTGCCGCTCACGCAGTGGGCGGCGGTCAGCACGATCTGGTTGGTGTACATGGCGCCGCCGCAGCCCATGGACAGCCGCACCATCCACGGGAACTCGCCCTGCGCCGCCCGCGTGCCGCCGACGACCTGCGGCTGCACGTCGTCGGGTGGGGGCGCGGCCACCGCCTGCGCGGTGGCGGCGCCGAGCACCGCGGCGGCGCCCACGGCGACGAGCGTGGCCTTGCCGGCCATTCGTCCGAAGGTCGTCTTCCAGTGCAGGGTCATCTGTCAGTTGTCCTTTCGAATAAGGGAAATCAGAAGGTGAGCCGCCAGGAGTCGAGGTAGCCGGTGTCGATCGAGTAGAGGTCGCGCACCCGCAGCTGCCAGGTGCCGTTCGCGACCTCGCCGGCCGCGTTCACCGTGTACGTCGTGAGCACGTCGTCCGCGGAGTCGTTGCTCGTGTTCTTGAGCCGGTAGGTGGACCCGTCCGGCGCGACCAGGTCGATCTGCAGGTCGCCGCGGTAGGTGTGCTTGATGTCGACCGACACGGCCAGGTCCGCGGGCGCGTTGCCGGACACGCCGGTCACCGTGATCGGGCTGTTCACCGCGGCGCCGGCGTCGGGGATGTCGACGTTGTCGGTGTTCTCGAAGCTCGGTCCGGCGGGCGGCGGCTCGCTGCCGTCACACGTCGCGCCGATGACCCGCGGCGGGCAGTCGGAGTAGTCGAGCAGCATGAGCACGGCCTCGCGGTTGCGCGTGGTCTCGCGGCCGATCACCTCGTCGGGCGGGTAGAACCCGTTGATGCCACCCGAGGACGGGTACATCTCGAACGTGAACGAGTAGACCCGCTGGGTCGCCCACAGCCAGTCGTCGATCGAGCCGTCGGTGATGTAGAGGTCCGAGGCCTGCTCCGGGGTGTAGCCGTTGGTCGCGGCCATCTGCCGGCCCAGCGTCGAGAACGTGTCGTAGTCCTGCTGGGTCATGCCGGGCGCGGTGTTGCTGAACGTGTAACCGTACGGCCAGAGCACCAGCTCGGAGAACGTGTGGAAGTCGATGTTGGTCTTGATCTGCTGCACGCCGCCGACGACCCGGCTGCGCACGAAGTTCATGACCACGCCGACCTCGGGCGAGGAACCGGCGGACGCGCCGCGGTAGGTCTCGCTCGACGGGCTGCCGGACGACCCGCCACAGCAGCCCCAGTTGTAGGGCCAGTTGCGGTTGAGGTCGGTGCCGACCGCGGAGCTGCCGGAGTTCGGCTGGCGGTTCTTGCGCCAGCCCGCGTAGGAGCCGTTGCGGATGTCGTACTCGCCGCCGTCGGGGTTCATGTCCGGGACGAGCCAGATCTCCCGGCTGTCGACCAGGTTCGTGATCCGGCTGTCCGTGCCGTACTTGCTCGTCAGCTCGGTCAGCAGGTACAGCGCCATCTCGACGGTGAGGTGCTCGCGCGCGTGCTGGTGCGCGGTGAACAGCACCTCGGGCTCGTCCTCGTCGGTGCCGACGTTGTCGGAGATCTTCAGCGCGACGATGTCGCGGTTCTCGTACGAGTGGCCGATGAGCTGGCGGCTGACCAGGTTCGGGTACGCGGCCAGCGTGCTCGCGATCGCGGCGTTGGTCTCCGCGTAGTTGTGGTAGCCCGAGTCGGCGGGCGGGAAGTCGAGCGGCTCGACGTCCCCGGCCCTCGCGGGTGCGGGCTCGGCGCTGACCGTCAGCCCCAGCGCCCGGATCTTCGCCACCTCGGCCGGCGTGGCGGTGACGTTCAGCGCGCCGTGCTCGACGGAGTTGATCGCGGCGCCCGTCTTGGCCACCGCGTTGCGGACGTGCGAGTCGATGGTGCCGGAGACGAAGTACTCGGCGGAGCCGCGGGGTTGCGCGGCAGGCGCGGGCTCGGAGGCCGCGGTGCCGGTCACGGACAGGACGAGGGTCAAAGCGGCTAGCGCCCCGACCACTATGGACGGGCGTTCGTGTCTCACGCGGGCCTCCCGCAGGGGGCACCGGCCCCGGCCGGTGCTGGAGGTGTGTATTCAGTTGTCGGCGCAGCGGACCGAACCCGCGTGGGGTGCCCTCACGGCCCGGCTTTCGCCTGGTTGCTGATGTTCACCTGAGACCGACCTCTTCACAAGAGGTCAAACGGGCGTTACGTCCCGTTACCAGTTAACGGATGCCGAGCCGGCGCATGAGGCGCAGCGAGGCCGCCATGACCTTCGTGTAGAGCCCGTAGGGCACCCACTTCGGCGGGTTGAGCATCGCGATCCGTTGCGTGCCAATCGTTTGCGCCTCGGTGTACTTGAGCAGGCCCTCCGCCCCGTGCCGGCGGCCCAGCCCGGAGACGCCCATGCCGCCCATGGGCGCGTCGATGCTGCCGTACGCCGACGCGTACCCGTCGTTGACGTTGACCGTGCCGGCGCGCAGCCGCGCGGCGACCTTCGTGGCACGGGCCCGGTCGCGGCCGAACACGCTGGCGTTGAGCCCGTAGTCGGTCTGGTTGGCGAGCGCGACCGCCTCGTCGTCGGAGCCGAACGGGTAGAGCGACACGACCGGCCCGAACGTCTCCGCGGCGTGCGGCAGCATCTCCGGCGTGACGTCGGTGAGCACGGTCGGCTCGTAGAAGTACGGGCCGAGGTCCGGTCGCGGCCGCCCGCCCGTGAGCACGGTGGCGCCCTTCGCGCGGGCGTCGTCGACGTGCTCGGACACGGTCTTCAGCGCGCGCTGCGAGGTCAGCGAGCCCATGTCGGCGGCGTAGTCGAAGCCCGGCCGCAGCGCGAGCCCGCCCGCCTGCCCGACGAACGCCTCGGCGAACGCGTCGAAGATCGAGTCGTGGACGTAGATCCGCTCGATCGAGATGCACAGCTGCCCGGCGTTGGCGAAGCACGCGCGGATGGCCTGCGTGGCCGTCTCGGCGATCCGGACGTCGTCGAGCACGACCATCGGGTTCTTGCCGCCGAGCTCGAGCGAGCAGCCGACGAGCCGCCTGCCCGCCCGCTCGGCGATCAGCGTGCCGGTGCGGGTGGAGCCGGTGAAGCCGATGTAGTCGCAGGTGTCGACGACCGCACCGCCGACCACCGGGCCGTCCCCGAGCACCACCTGCAGCAGGCCCGCCGGGAGCCCGGCCTGGTACAGCAGGTCGGCGCCGAGCAGCGGGCTGAGTGCGGTCTGCCGGTCGGGCATGAGCACCACGGCGTTGCCGGCCATGAGCGCCGGGACGAGGTCGCCGAGTGCGAGCGTGAACGGGTAGTTCCAGGGCGAGATGATGCCGACGACGCCCTTGGGCACGTGCGTCTCCAGGGCGGTGATCGCGCCCGGCATGAGGCCCGCGCGGCGTTGCGGCCTGAGCAGCTTCGGGGCCTTGCGCAGGTAGTAGCTGGTGACGAGCAGCGGCTCGCAGAGCTCCTCGAACGCGTCGCGGCGGGCCTTGCCGGTCTCGGCCTGGATGAGGTCGAGGACGGTCTCGCGGTTGCGCAGCAGCAGGCCGTGGAAGCGTTCGAAGACCGTCAGCCGGTCCTTCACCGGCGTCGCGGCCCACTCCCGCTGCGCGCGGGTGGCCCGCTCGAACGCGGTGTGCACGTCGGCGGTGTTGGACTCGGGGAGCGTGGCGAGCTCTCCGCCGGAGAACACGGCGGTGGACGTGTAGGTCGCGCCGGACTCGGCGGTGACGCGGCCGCGAAGGTGCTCGAGCAGCTCGTCGGTGAGCGAAGCGGGCCTCATCCGGCGATCTCCCGGTCGGTCGTGTCGTCTGTCGCCGGGGCGCTGGCCGCGGCGCGGGCCTCGTACTCCTCGCGGGCGGCGAACTCCGGGTCGACCAGCACCTGGTCGCCCTTGAGCGCGCGGACGATCCACTCGGCGACGGAGCGCGGCAGGAGGCGGGTGATGCGGTTCATCGCGTCGAGCGAGGCGGGCACGTAGACCTCGAACTTGTTGTGCCGCAAGGCTTTCACGATGGCCTCGGCGACGTCGGCCGGCGCGACCGACTTGAAGAAGCGGGCCTCCTTCACCCCGGCGGCGAGCTCCGTGCGCACGATCGCCGGCATGACGACGGAGATGTCGACGCCGCAGCCGCGCAGCTCGGCGCGGACGGCCTCGGACAGGCCGACGACGCCGTGCTTGGTGGCGCAGTAGGTGACGGCGCCGGGGAAGCCGGCCTTGCCGGCGGCGGACGCGATGTTGACGATGTGCCCGCCCCCGCGCGGCCGCATGCGTTTGATGGCCTCGCGGGTGCCGTGGATGACCCCGTGCAGGTTGATCTCGAGCTGGTGGGTCGTCGAGCGGTCGGACTCGTCCTCGAACCGGCCGAGCGGCATGATGCCGGCGTTGTTGACCAGGACGTCGATCGGCCCGAGCCGGCCCTCGACCTCCTCCAGGAACTTCGTGAACCCCGCCCGGTCGGTGACGTCGAGCAGGAAGGCCTCCGCGCCCAGCTCGGTCGCGGTCCTCTGCGCCACGTCCAGGTCCAGGTCCCCGATGGCGACCTTCGCGCCCTCCCGCACGAGCGCCGCCGCGGTGGCGGCTCCGATCCCGCGCCCCCCTCCGGTAATCGCGACGATCTTCCCGGCCAGCGAGCGGGGCTGACGAGCCATCACATCTCCCGACGTCGACACATACATTCCGGCAGGAAGGTTTCCAGTCCCCGACGCCGCAACGCAACCCGCGAGTCCAACGTTCCGCCGCCGCGAGTCCAACGCTCCGCCGCCGCGAGTCCAACGCTCCCGGCAGGCGAGTCCAACGCTCCCGGCAGGCGAGTCGTGCGTTCCAGCTGTCCACAGATGGCTTGGTTATCCAGTTGTCGTCGGCCACAGGCCGTCGGTGTCTGCCGACCTGCACAGTGACCACATGATCGAACTGCCCCCTGGATTGCACGGCGCGCATCTCCGCGACGATCTGCGAGCTCGCCTCGGCAATCGGCGGCTGAGTGCTGTCATAAGCGAAGGACGCCTGGTCGCCGTCGCACGGGGCGTGCTCGTCGAGCGACATCGCATGCTGGACCTGTGGACCCGGTCCGCTGCCGCTCTGCTGCAGGTCGGTGGTCGGGCGTTGCTCACCAGTCACACGGCCGCGCATCTACTCGGATGCACTGCCGCCGAAGTGGGCGAGGTCCATGTGCTGGTCGGCTACGACCGTCCGGTGCGGCGTGGCCGTGGTGTCTTCGTCCACCACGGTCTGTTCGACGAACAGGACGTCGTCGAGTTGCGGGGGCTGCGGGTCCACACACTGGACTGCGCGATCGCGGAGCTACTCTGCCGAGCCGCGCGTCGAACCGCGCTCGCTTGCGCGGATCAAGCGCTTGGCCTGATGTCGACGGATGATCGGCAGGCGTTCCGCGCCGAGGTGCTGAGTCGAATTCTGACCCGCCGAGACCCACGTGGGCGGCGCCGTGGGGAGATTCTTCTTCTGCTGGCCACCGGCCTGGCCGAGTCGCCGGCGGAGAGCTGGCTGATGCTGGGCTTCTTCGACGATGGCCTGCCCATTCCGCGACAGCAACATCCGGTGGTCGACGTGGATGGGCGGGAGAGGTACAGGCTGGATTTCGCGTGGGAGGAGGCGCGCGTGGCGGTCGAGTACGACGGCTACGTGGCGCACCTCGGCAACGTAGACCGCGACGTCGCCCGGCAAGCAGACCTCGAGCGACGCGGGTGGTTGGTGATCAGGGCCGACGCGGCGGACATCCGAAATCCGGCCCGGCTGCACCGCGAGATCCGCCGAGCACTGGGACGTCGGAGATTCGCGGCGTAGCCGGGCCGGAGATTCGCGGCGTAGCCGGGCCGGAGGGTGGTGGCTGATCGGTCGGACTCGCGGGGGCTGAGTGTTGGACTCGCGGGGGCTGACGGTTGGACTCGCGGGGGCTGACGGTTGGACTCGCGGTTCACGAGTGCAGCACGGCGCCGCCGCGGAGGACGAGCTCGCCGGAGAGGCGTTCCTCGTCGCGGTCCACGACGTCCGAGCTGCCGGCCAGGTGGGTGGGAGCCTGCGTGGCCTGCCGCGCGCGGTTGCGCTCTAGGCCCCAGATGACGAGTCCGATGATGACGGCGGTGATGAGAAGTTCCATGGCACTAAGTTTATGTTGGCGGCATTCCTGCCAATAGTGGCAGAGCAGACCTTGTGCATCAATATCCTGCCAACTACTCTGGCGGCATGCTCAAGACCGTCGCCGCGGTGCTGATCGACGACTTCGCGCCGTTCGAGTTCGGGGTCCTCTGCGAGGTGTTCGGCATCGACCGGACCGACGAAGGCGTGCCGCCCGTCGAGTTCCTGGTCTGCGGCGAGCGCCCCGGCGAGCCGTTGCGCACGAGCGTGCGCGCGATGGTCATCCCCGAGCACGACCTGTCCGCCGTGGAGAGGGCCGACCTCGTGGCCGTGCCCGCGGCGGCCATCCGCGAGGAGTACCCGACCGTGGTGCTCGAGGCGCTGCGGGACGCGTCCGCGCGGGGCGCCACGCTGATGTCGGTGTGCAGCGGCGCGTTCGTGCTCGGCGCCGCGGGCCTGCTCGACGGGCGGCGGTGCACGACCCACTGGCGCCACGTCGACGAGCTCGCCGAGCGGTTCCCCAAGGCGCTGCTCGACCCGGACGTGCTGTACGTCGACGACGGCGACATCATCACCAGCGCCGGCACGGCCGCCGGTATCGACGCGTGCCTGCACCTGGTCCGCCGCGAGCTGGGCTCGGCCGCCGCGACCGCGATCGCGCGCCGCATGGTCGTGCCGCCCCAGCGCGACGGCGGCCAGCGCCAGTTCGTCGAGCTGCCGATCCCGGAGTGCTCGGCGGACAGCCTCTCGCCGGTGCTCACGTGGCTGGCCGACAACCTGCGGACCGAACACACGGTCGCCGGCCTCGCCCGCCGCGCGCAGATGTCCGAGCGCACGTTCGCGCGGCGGTTCGTCGCGGAGACGGGGACGACGCCGCACCGGTGGCTGTCGATGCAGCGGGTGCTGCACGCGCGGCAGCTGCTGGAGGAGACGCGGCTGTCGATCGAGGAGATCGCGGAGCGGTGCGGCTTCGGCTCGGCTGCCCTGCTGCGCCACCATTTCAACCGCGTCGTCGGCGTCTCGCCGAAGGACTACCGGCGCACGTTCGGGCGGGCCGCCGAGCTTCGTTCTTGAGTGGCCGTCGAGCGGTGTCGGTCAGAATCAGAGGCTGAGATGTGCCCCGTGCACGGGAGGCCGGGTCCGGTGAACGACCGCGAGCAGAAGATCGACACATACGTGGGCACGTGGAACGAGCCCGACCTCGAGGCGCGGCACGTGCTGATCGAGCAGGCCTGGACGGCCGACGGCGTCTACCACGCTCCTGCCGTCGAGGCGAAGGGCCACCGCGAGATCAGCGACAACGTCGCGCGCATCCGGCGGAAGTACCCGAACCGGGTCTTCTGCCGGACCAGCGAGGTGTTCCTGCACAAGAACCGGGCCCGCTACACCTGGGCGATGCTCGACCTGGCCGGCTCGGCGACCATCGCAGGCGTCGACTACGCCCTCTTCGCCGAGGACGGCCGCCTGCGCCGCGTCCACTGCGTCTACGACCGCAAGCCCCGCGTGGACGAGGCCGTCGCCTAGCCCTGTTCGGCGGACTTGCGAAACTCGAGCCACCGCTGCGAGGTCGAGTTCCAGACCTCGCGGTACGCCTCGTAGAACTCGTCGACCATCGCGTCGGTCATGCCACCGGCCGGCGTCCGCGCGACGAGCATGGTGAGGTCCTCGTCGAGCCGGTGGAGGCGATGTTGCTGCTCCTCCATGAGCACCCACCGCGAACGCCAGTTGAAGAACGGCTCCACGGCCGACACGACGGTCACGGTGGCGACGAGCGCGAACCCGATCCCGGTCCACAAGTCCAGGTCCTGCACCCCGAGGATGATCGTCGACGCGGCGGACAGCACCAGCGTCGCGATCTTCACGAGGGATGCCGCCGCGCGAAATCCACGCCGCTTGCGTCTCGAGTACGCGATCGCCTCGGCGATCCACCGGCGCAGGAGCTCGGCGCGCCGGCTCGGCGTCAATCCGGCCGGGGCCGGCCCGGGCGTCTCGTCGGTCATGCCTGCATGTCGCGGGTTCGCGCGGTTCGTTACCCCGGTGCGATCACCGGTAGGGCGCGGGGCAGTACCTCCAGGGTGACCGCCCGGCCGGCGGGCACCGGCTCGCCGTCGTGTTCGAACCGGAGGGGGCCGGCGTCCAGGCGTTCCAGCCGCACCCGCCGGCCCCGCGCGTACACGACGTCCGGCAGGCCGACGTGCGCGCCCGTCTGCGTCAGCCGCACCATGTCCCGCACCGAGTGCGAAGCGCCCACCACGCACACGTCGAGCAGGCCGTCGTCCAGCACGCTGTGGGGGAGGAGCTCGTAGCGGCCGCCCCGGTGGCGCGCGCCGCCCACGTTCGCGAGCATCGTGGGGCCACTGTGGACCACCTCGCCGTCCACGACGACGCGGCCGGGGTAGGGCTCGTACTGCTCGCCCAGGTCCGCCAGCGCCGCCGCGTACGAGGTGCCGGCGGACTTGGCCAGCCGGATGGCCTGCGCGGGAAGGCCCGCGCTCGCGCCGGACAGCACGACCCCGTCCGTGCCGGCGATCCGGGCCACGTCGACCAGCCGCGGCGGCGCGCCGGACAGCGCCACGTCGAGTGCCACCTGCCACGGGGTGTCGCCCCACACCGTGCGGTAGAAGGAGTTCGCCGTGCCCGCCGGGACGATGTGCAGCGGCGCCGGCGACCGGGCCGCCCGCGACGCGGTGCCGTCGCCGCCGACCACGACCGTCAGGTCTACTTCGGACTCGCGGCAACGCCGGCGGACCTCGGCGGTCAGGGCGGCCGAGTAGCCGCCGGCCGCCGGGTTCGCCACGACGCGGATCATGAGCCCTCAGTTCGCGGTCAGCACGAGCACGGCGTTCTGCCCGCCGAAGCCGAACGAGTTGCTGGTCGCCGCGCTGACCCCGAGTCGCCGCGGCGCACCGCGCACCACGTCGATCTCCAGCGCGGGGTCCGGGTTCTCGAGGTTCGCGGTCGGCGGCACCTCGCCGTGCTCGATGGTCAGCACCGTGCACGCCGCCTCGATCGCGCCGGCCGCGCCGAGCGAGTGGCCGGTCACGCCCTTCACCGAGGTCACCGCGGGCAGCGCGGGGAACACCCGGGCCACCACGCCCGCCTCGACCGCGTCGTTCAGCGGGGTCGACGTGCCGTGCGCGTTCACGTGGTCCACATCGGACGGTTCGAGGCCGGCGTCGGTCAGCGCCGCGCGGATGGCCGCCTCCGCGCCGGTACCCGACGGGTCCGGCGCGGTCGCGTGGTGCGCGTCCGCCGAGGCGCCGTAACCGCTCACCCGCGCCCGGATCCGCGCGCCGCGGGCCACCGCGTGCTCGTGCCGCTCCAGCACCAGCACGCCCGCGCCCTCCGCGGCGACGAACCCGTCCCGGTCGACCGAGAACGGCCGCGACGCCGCCGCCGGATCGTCCACCCGCCCGGACAGCGCGCCCATCCGCGTGAAGCCGGCGACGATCGGCCGGGACAGCCCCGCCTCGGCGCCGCCGGCCAGCACGATGTCGCAGCGCCCGGTGCGCAGCAGGTCCCGCGCGGTGCCGATCGCCGTGGTCCCGGACGCGCACGCGGTCGTCGTGACCAGGTTCGGCCCCTGCGCCCCGCAGTCGATCGCCAGGTACCCGGCGACCATGTTGACCCCCATCATCGGGATCAGCATCGACGACACCTTGCCCGCGCCGTCCGCGAGCAGGGTCTCGTGCTGGGTGGTGAACGTGCCGACGCCGCCCAGCGCGTTGCCCATCACGACCCCGACGCGGGCGCCGTCCCACGCGGACGTGTCCAGCCCCGCGTCCGCGATCGCCTCCCGGCACGCCACGAGCGCGAGGTGCACGTACCGGTCCAGCCGCCACGCGGTACGCCGGCCGAGCAGCGCGTCGGCGTCGAACCCGGGCACCCGGCAGGAGAAGTCCACCGGCATGCCGTCCAATGTGGAGTCCGACGAGGCGGTCGGGGTGCCCGCCCGGATCGTCCGCCAGGTCTCCGCGACGCCGATCCCGGCCGGGGTGACCAGGCCGAGCCCGGTCACCGCCGCCTGGAACGGCTCAGCCATCGCCGCGGATGCCCTTGGCGGCGAGCATCTCGAGCGCGTCGCGGACTCGCGCCTTCGGCGTCACCTCGTCCTCGCCGATGGCGACGCCGAACTCCTTCTCCGCGACCAGGGCGAACTCCACGATCGCGAGCGAGTCCAGGTCGAGCTCGGCGAACGTGGCGTCCGGGTGCACCTCGTCGGCCTCGACGCCGAAGTAGCCGACAAGCAGCTCCGAGAGCCGGTCGAGAACGGTGGTCATCGCGTGTTCCTCCACTTACAGCACCGAGATGTCCGGCCAGCGCAACACGGTCGAGCCCCACGTGAGCCCGCCGCCGAACGCGCCGAGCAGCACCTGCTGCCCGGGGCGAAGTTCCCCGCTCGCGCAGGCCGCGGTGAGCGCGAGCGGGACCGACGCCGCGGCCGTGTTGCCGACGTCGTCGATGTTGCGCACGAACTTGGCGGCCGGCTGGCCGAGCATGTCCGCGACCCCGTTCAGGATCCGGGCGTTCGCCTGGTGGATCACGAACCGGTCGACGTCGCGCACCCGCAGCCCGGCCTTGTGCAGCACGGACTGCGCCGAGCCGGCCATCTGGAAGATCGCCTTGCGGAACACCGCCTTGCCGGCCATCGTGAAGTACCGCTCGTCCTCCGTCCCGGACCGCGGCTGCCGCGACCCGCCGGCCGGCACCATGATCAGGTCCGCGTCCTGGCCGTCGCTGCCGAGGTCGAACGGGCCCAGCGCGCCCAGCTCGTGCGGGGCGCCCGCGCGCAGCACCACCGCGCCCGCGCCGTCGCCGAAGATCGCGGCCGTGGCCCGGCTGTCCGGGTCGACGATCGTGGAGAACGTGTCCGCACCGATCACCAGCACCCGCTCGGCCACGCCCGCCGAGATCAGCCCGGCGCCGGAGGCGAGCGCGTACAGGAAGCCGGTGCAGACGGCGTTCACGTCGAAGGCCGCGATCCGGTCGAGCCCGATCCGGTGCGCCACGTCCGGGGCGGTCGCGGGGCACGGCCGGTCGGGCGTCGTCGTGGCGAGCACCAGCGCGTCGACGTCCTCGATGTCGGCCGACTTCAGCGCGAGCATGCCCGCCTCGACGGCGAGGTCGGACGTGGCCGTGCCGGGGTCGACGACGTGCCGCTGCCGGATGCCGGTGCGCGCCCGGATCCACTCCTCGGAGGTGTCCAGCCGCGCGGCGATGTCGGCGTTGGGCACGACCCGTGGCGGCACGAACGTGCCGAGTCCACACAGGACCGCCGACGTCCCCTCCGCCGGCACCCCCGGCAGGGGCACGACCTCGGCGATCTTCTCGTTCATAGCGCCTCCTCCAGACCGATGTACGCGAGCCGGGCGGCCTTCATCTCCCGCGACCACTCGTCCGCGGTCGCCGTGCGCTCCTCCGGCGTGGTGTCCACGAGGCGGCGGCCCGGCCAGATCTCGTAGTCCCCGACGACGGCCGCCTGCTGCTCCAGGCCGCGCTGGAACAGCACCTCGCGGCGCAGCACGAGCTCGTGCACCGGCAGCACCGTCCACATGTGCATGCCGCGCGCGACCAGCTCCAGCGCGCGCTCCTTGTCCTCCGGATGCCCGGCGAGGTACTCCTTGGCGATCGCCGCGCCGACCGTCAGGTGGCGGATCTCGTCGATGCCCGCGCCGCGGTCGATCTCCGCCGCCGCCGGGTCGAGCGGGCGCCACTTGCGCTCCGACAGCTCCGCCGCGGGGGCCAGCGCGCCCTCGATGATGATCGTCATCAGCACCACGCCGCCGAGGAAGTCCGCGTCGTCGCGCATGATCTTCAGGCCGAACTCCTCGAGCGGGTCCAGCACCGCGTGGATGTCCGCGCCGGCGAACGCCTCGACCGCCTGCCACAGGTTCGTCGCCGGCACGCCGAGGGCGAGCAGGTGGTTGCGGAAGACCATGGCGTGCCGTGCCTCGTCGAGCACCTGGGTCGCGTAGAACTCCATCGTGTCGGTGTCCGGCGCGATCGGCACCAGGTACGACAGCGCGCGGGTCGCCTTCTCCTCGGCCACCGAGCGGAAGGCGTACTCGGTGAGCAGCGCGTCGCGCAGCGGTCCGGGCTCGCGCATGAAGTCCGGCACGGTCAGCGCGGGGTCGTGCCCGTCGGGCCGGCCGGCGAGCGTGCCCTGCGGCACCGTCTCCAGCCAGTACCGCAGGTTCGCCTCCCGCGGCGTCAGCTCGACCGACAGCGCGCCATCCACAAGAGACGGAGCGGTGTCCCAGCTCAGCTGGTTCATGACGTGACCAGCTCCCGCCGCGGCCGGGCGAACTCCGGCGCCGGCTCGAACGGCACCGAGAACGGCTTGAGCGCGTTGCCGAACAGCGCCCGGTCGCCGAGCAGGTGGATCGGGATCGCGAGCAGCGCCCACTCCCACCCGGCCACCAGCACCCACGCGCCGACGACCGCCGCCTGCGTGGCGAAGCTGTGCATCACGTTGTAGAGCACGTAGTAGGCCTTCGGGATCCGCGCGCCCTTCGCCCGGTGGTGGGCGAGCGCGCCGGGCAGGTAGCCGAGCACGTCGATGTAGGCGAACAGCACCACCGCCGGCAGCCAGCGGACCTCGCCGATGTGCAGGACGAACAGCACGACGCACGCGGCGAGCGCGATCCCGTACTCCAGCCGCACCAGCGCGTGCGTGGTGCGCGTGTCGAAGCGGTTCACGGCGTCCATCAGGCGGCCCTTCCCAGGTCGGTCAGGGCCTCGCCACCCTCGAGCACCGAGGTCCTGCCGAACAGCCCGGCCAGCACCTCGCAGACGGCGCGCTTGATCACCCGCTCGGCGATCGGGTCCATGATCCCGGCGAGGCTCTCGATGCCGAAGTCGTAGCGGGCCTCGAACCGCACCACGCAGCCGCCGATCCCGGGCACCAGCTGCCACGAGCCGGCGAACTCCGCGAAGTCGCCCTCGGTCTGCGCGAAGTCGATGCGCAGGCTCGCCTCGTCGACGGTCTCGGTCTCCGTCCACCGCATCGGCCCGCGCCGGAAGTTGACCACCCAGTCCGTGCCGTCCGCGTGCGTGGTGACCTCGCGGACGTCGGCGGCCAGCCCGGGATACCGCTCGAACTCGGCGATCCGCGCGAGCGCCGCCCGCGCGTCCCGCGCCGCGATGTGCACGGTCAGTACGACTTTCCGCATGTCCGATCTCCTGTCAGCTCCGCACCGCACGGGCGGCCCGCTCGAACGCGTCGAGCAGGAACCGCACGTCGCGGTCGTCCAGCACCGCGGGCGGGGTCAGCCGCAGCACCCGGTCCGAGTTCAGCGAGTGGTTGGCGATCACCCCCGCCTCCATCAGCTCCAGCAGCAACTCGCCCGCGAGCCCGTCGACGGCGCACTCGATCCCGATCAGCAGGCCCGCGCCGCGCACCTCGGCCACCGCGTCGCCGAGCACGTCCGCGCACAGCCGGGTCAGCTCGGCGGACAGCCGCGTGCCGAGCCGGTCCGCGCGGGCCACCAGGTCGTCCTCCCGGATCGCCGCGATCGCCCCCCGCACGGCCGCCATGCCCAGCGGCGCGCCGGAGAACGTCGACGTGTGGATGAACGGGTCCCGGTCGAACGGCGCGAACGCCGCCTCGGTCGCCACCAGCGCCGACACCGGCAGCACGCCGCCGCCGAGTGCCTTGCCCGCCAGCAGCACGTCCGGCACCACGCCCTCGCGGTCCGCGCCCCACCACCGGCCGAGCCGGCCGAGCCCCGTCTGCACCTCGTCCAGCACCAGGAACGCGCCGTGCGATCGGCACGACTCCGCGACCGCGCGCAGGTAGCCCGCCGGCGGGAGCACCACGCCCGCCTCGCCCTGCACCGGCTCGACCAGCACGCACGCCTCGCCCGGGCGCGCGGCCAGCACCGCGTCCAGCGCGGCGGCGTCGCCATAGCGCACGTGCGTGACGTCCGGCAGCAGCGGCCGGAACGGGTCCTGGAACACCGGCCGCGCGGTGGCCGACAGCGCGCCGAGCGTCTTGCCGTGGTAACCGTCCACCATGGACACCAGGTGGCGCTTGCCGTGCGCCCGGGCCAGCTTGATCGCCGCCTCGACCGCTTCCGCGCCGCCGCACGCGAAGTGCACCCGGTCGAGCCCGGCCGGGGTGACCGACGCGAGCGCCTCGGCGGCGAGCGCGGCCTGCGGCTCGAGCAGCAGCCGGGTGGCCACGGGGTTGCGGTCCAGCTGCGCGCGCACCGCGGCCAGCACCCTCGGGTGCCGCGCGCCGGCGATGAACACCCCGTAGCCACCGCAGTTCAGCAGCTCGCGGCCGGTGCTCGTGCGCACCCACGCACCGGCCGAGGCGACCTCCACGTCGCCGCCGAACATCTCGCCGAGCGCCGCGCGGCCGGTGGACAGGTGGCGCCGGTAGGCGGCGGCCACCGAGTCCGCCGACTCCGCCGACTCCGCTGAGTTCATAGTGGACAGGTTGGGCGCACCGGCCGTGGCGGCCGCGGTGGACGGCATCAGGACACGACCATCGGGTGGCCGTCGTAGTAGTCGACCAGCGCGCCGGCCACGCTCGTGCGCGACGGCGGGTGGAACGCGATCGCGTGCGACGCGGCGGCCAGGTAGGCGATGTCGCCGCTGCCGATGAACGCCATCCCGCCGAGCAGCTCGACGGCCTGGGTCACGCTCGCCGCGATCGCGTCCTGCACCGCGTACCGGGTGACCAGCGCGGCCGCGAGCGTGTCGTTGTCGGTCTCGCCGTCCATCATCCGGCGGGCGAGCCCCTCGGTGAGCGCGGCGGCCGACTCGATCCGCACGGCGAGCGCCGCCCGGTCCCCCGCGCTGCCGCGCGCGCCGGCCAGCACCTTCTCCACGAGCACGCTAGCGATCCCGGTGTAGGACGCGCACACGGTGAGCTGGAACCAGATCAGCCCGACCGTGGTCAGCTGGTCCATCGCGGCCGCGAGCGACGGGTCCGGCGCGATGATCTGCTCGGGCGCCACGAGCACGTCGGTCAGCCGGACCTCGTTGCTCTCCGCGCCGTTCAGCGCCGGCGTCGACCAGAACGGGTGGATCGAGATGCCGGGCGTGTCCGCGGGCAGCATCAGCAGGCCCATGGCGACCGAGCCGTCCTCCTGCTCGATGCCGACGCTCGCGGTCAGCAGGTCCATCGACCGCGACAGGCTGCACGGCTTCTTCGCGCCGTTGACCAGGTACCCGCCCTCGACCGGCTCGGCCATCATCGTGGGGGCGAGGATTCCCTGCGACGTGCGGCCCTCGGCGAAGCCGGACGCGACCAGCAGCTTCTCCTCGACGACCCGGCGCAGCAGCAGCTCGTCGAGGTCGGAGCCGGCGCCGACCAGCTCCGCCACGGCGAACAGGGTGCCGAGCGAGAAGTGGTGCATCATCGTCGCGACCGTCATCGACGGCGCGGTCGCGGCGAGCGCGCGGACCACGCGGGCGGCGTCGAGCGGGGAGGCGTCGAGCCCGCCGTAGGCCGCGGGGACCATCAGGTTCGTGCCGCCGTGCGCGCGGAAGATCTCGATCGCCGGGCTGTCCGGCGACTCCAGCTCCTGCAGCGGGATCTCCGTCAGCTGCTGGCGCAGGCCCGGCAACAGCTTGTCGCAGACAGATCGGTCTGTTTCCAGGAAATGCATCTCAGCTCCTCGATCCGGGGAAGGTGGCGAAGACCGCGTCCCGCGGCCGGATCCCGGTCGCGCGGGACACGCCCTGCAGGTGGGAGGTGCGCAGCATCGGGTAGTTGGCCTCGCCGAACGCGCCGCCGGTCAGGCCGGTCCCGCCGTGTGTGGGCAGGTACGGCAGGAAGCCGATGTGCGAGTCGTTGATCTTGAGCACGCCGCCGTTGCGAACCCGCGCGACGAACGTGTCGAGCACCCGATCGTCGCTCGCCCACAAGGAGTTGCGCAGGCCGTAGGGGTTGCTGTTCACGTGCTCGAGCACGCGGTCGATCAGGTCCGGCCCCGGCTCGGCGACGATCACCGGCAGCAGCGGGAAGAACGTCTCGCCGCGCACCGCGTCGATCTCCCGGCAGCCGGCCAGACCGTCCACACGCAACACCGTCGGCTCGAGGAACAGGCCCGTGTCGCACGGGGTGCCGTCCACGTCGAGCCGCCGCGCGCCGTGCACGAGCGTGGCGCCGCGGTCCAGCGCGTCGCGCACGTAGGCGAAGAAGCGCTCGCTGCGCAGCACGGGGGAGAGCAGCACGCCGTCCTCGTCGGGGTAGCCCGGCCGGACCTGTCCGGCGGCCGCCGACAGCCGGGCGATCAGCTCGTCCGCGACGTCCGGGTGGGCCACGACCTGGTTGGGCACCATGCAGATCTGGCCGGACCCGTAGAAGCACTCGGTCAGCGCCTCGACCGCGGCCGGCACGTCGGCGTCGCGCCAGACCACCACGCAGTCGTTGCCGGCGAGCTCCAGCACCGGCTTCTTGCCGCGCGCCACGCATTCGCGCTCCAGCTCCAGCCCGCGCTCGACGTCGCCGGTGTAGAAGATGTCCGCCACCCGCGGGTCGTCGAGCCACGCGCGCAGCGTCGGGCCGGGCCGCGCGCAGAAGACGTTGAGCGTGCCGTCGGGTGCCCCGACCTCCCGCAGTGCGGGGAGGACCAGCTCACGCAGGGCGTACATGACGCCGAGCGGCGCGCTGCGCGGTGCGCGCACGACGACCGCGTTGCCGGCCAGCAGCGGGGTGATGCCGAACAGCGCGCTCGCCGCGGGCGCGTTCTGCGGCGGGTTCACGCACACCACGCCGTCCGCGACCCGGCGCACGGTCAGCGTGCGCTCGCCGTCCGGAAGCTCCTGGCGGAACTCCTGGTGCAGCTGGGCCGCGCAGTATCCGAGGGTCTCCGGGCTGAACAGCTCCAGCAGCCCGGCCACCTGCCAGCGGGCCAGCGCCGCCGGGCTGCCCTCCGCGACGAGCAGGTCGACGAGCTCGGACTCGTGCGCCCGCACGCGCGCGCGAACGAGCTCGCCCAGCCGCATCCGGACCGCGAGCGGCGTCGCGGCCCACTCGGGTGCGGCCGCCGCGGCGGCGTCCAGCGCGGCGGTGACGGTGCCCGCGTCGGCGACCGCGCACCGGCCGACGATCCCGTCGGCGGGCAGGTCGGTCGGCAGGTCGCCGCCGGCCTCCAGGCGCCGCTTGAGCGTGAGGCTCGCGAACACGTCGGTCAGGATCGACCGGGTGCTCACGGTGTAGAGGTAACGCCCGGAATCGACGTCCCGGCCGCCCACGTGGGAAACGTAGGTGGGCACCGGATCGCCGTGTGTCCGGGGCATTCCACTGGCCAGGCTGAGCGTCACGAATTCGAGTCTGACAACGAGTCCTGATGCCCCACTGACAGCGGGCTCGGGGACCGCCCGCAGCGCTGACACGCCGCTGACCCGCTGGTCGCGGGTTGTTTGGTGATCCGCTAGAACGCCCCAATACTTGGCCCGGCGAAAAGTAGCAGGCAACGAGGACCGGTGGATCGAGAATGACTACGGCAACGGTTGACATCGATTCCTTCCATTCCGCGCTCGCGGCGTACGGGAACAATCCGAGCGCATTTCTGGCGCTGAACTCCGGCAACTCCTACTTCACCGAGCCGGGCCTGGCCGGGGTCGTGGTCCACCGGCCGGCCGGCGGGTACCTCGTGCAGTTCGGCGCCCCGTTCGGCCCGGACCCCGCGGCCCTGCTGGCGGCGTTCACCGAGCACGCCCGCGCCCGGCGCCGCAAGATCGTCGCCATCCAGGTGCAGGCGGCCGACGTGGACACCTACGCCGACGCCGGGTTCACGGTCAACCAGATCGGCGCCTCCTACGCGGTCGACCTGGCCGCGTTCACGCTGCGCGGTTCGCGGTTCGTCCGGCTGCGCAACAAGATCTCCCGCGCCACCCGCAGCGGCCTGGTGGTCACCGAGGTCCGCCAGGAGGACTGGGACCTCGAGATGCGCGCGCTGGACGCGGAGTGGCTGCGGGGCAAGGGCCGCCACGCCAAGCCGCTGGAGTTCCTGGTCGGCGAGTACGGCGGCCCGGTACAGCACGCGCGGCGCCTCTTCGTCGGCACCATCGCCGGTGAGCTGGCCGGCTACATCTCCTACTCGCCGGCGTACGGCGACCGGCCGGGCTGGCTGCACGACCTGTCCCGCCGCCGCCCGTCGGGACCGCCCGGCGTGATGGAGGCGATCAACGCCGCCGCGATCGACAGGTTCCGCGCCGAGGGCGCGCCGTGGCTCCACTTCGGGTTCACGCCGTTCACCGGCCTGTCGCCGGACCTCGAGCACCCGTCGGCGAGCGGCTGGTTCCGGTGGCTCACCGGGCAGCTCGGCAGGCGCGGCGCGGCCGTCTACCCCGCGGCCACGCAGCTCGCGTACAAGCAGAAGTGGGCGCCGCACGCCGTGTTGCCCGAGTACGTCGCGTTCTCGCACGGCGCGAGCCTGAACGCGTTCCTGCAGGTCTTCCGCGCGTCGAACGCCCTGTGACGCGGCCGGTGCCGCGGGCCGGGACGTGCGGCCGGCTCGTGCGGAGGTCGGGGGCCGCTCGCGGGGTCAGGGGTGTGTCACCCGCGTGTCAGCGACCCCGCCGACCATCTGTCGGGCGAGTGTGGCGCGAGTGCGGAGGTGACCGGTATGACCGACAGGCCCTTGTCCCCGGTGCGGGCGCGCACGGTCGTGTTCAAGCTTTTCGGGTCCGTCGGCGTGGTCCGCGACGGCCGGCTGCTGGCGATCCAGGGCGGGCGCCAGCGGACGTTGCTGGCCACATTGTTGATCAATTCCGGCAAGGTCGTGACCAAGGAGCAGTTCTTCGAGGAATTGTGGGAAGGCCGGCCGCTGCCGAAGGCGAACAACGCGCTGCAGGCATTGATCACGCGGTTACGGAAACTGCTGCGGAGCACGTTCGGCGAGGAGTTCGCCCGGGAAAGACTGATCACGCTGCCCACCGGATACGTGCTGCACGCGGACACCGAGGAGATCGACGCCAAGCTCTTCGAGCATCTCGTCGCGCTGGCCCACAACGAGCTCGCGACGGACCCGCTCCGCGCGCGCGACCTGCTCACCGAGGCGCTGGATCTCTGGGACGGCCCGGTGCTCGAGGGCGTGGCGGGCGGCCCGCTGTGCCACAGCTCGGTCCTCCACTACGAGGAGAGCCGGCTCTCGGCCATCGAGGACAAGTTCCACTCGTGCATCGTCGCCGGCATCCAGGGCGGCGTGATCAGCGAGCTCAAGAAGATGGCCATGCTCTACCCGTGGCGCGAGCGGCTCGCCGAGATGCTCATGATCGCGCTCTACCGGTCCGGCCGGCAGGCCGACGCGCTGCGCGAGTACAACCTCGTGCGCCGGCGGCTGGTCGACGAACTGGGAATGGAACCGTCGGCGATGCTCCAAGATCGCATGCAGGCGATCTTGAACCACGACCCCTCGCTGGACCTCCTGCCCGACTTGGGGGCCCAGCGGCAGGCCGCGGGGTAACTAGTTGCCAAGCCAACTAGACGACGCAGTGTTACTCCTGCTGGCGCTTATGTCCGGTTTCTGAGCGCGTAGGGTGACTGATGCGTTCGACTCGGCTACAGTTGACTCGAAGAGAAAACCAACCGGGCGGTTTCTATTGACAAACCGGGCGGTCGGTTTTGTAACCTTGAGGAGCGGCCGAGCCGTTGTCGATCAAACCGGTTGACAGTCGGTCGCGACGAAAGGCCTCAGGAGAACGAAGTGGACATTGACGTTTTAGGGCCCCTAGTCGCCCGCGAAAGTGGTACGTCGGTGGTCCCAACCGCCGCCAAGCCCCGCAAGGTGCTGGCGATGCTCGCCGTGCACGCCGACCAGGTCGTGCCGATGGCGTCGCTGTTCGAGGAGCTGTGGGGGGAGGACATCCCGCGCAGCGCCAACACGACGGTGCAGACCTACATCCTGCACCTGCGCAACCTGATCGGTGCGGCGCTCGAGGCGTCGCCCGCCGAGGGGCCGAAGGACCCCAAGCGCGTGCTCGTCACCTACCCGGGCGGGTACCTGCTCGACACGATGGGCGGCCGGGTCGATGTCCAAGAGTTCGACCGGCTGGCCTCGCTCGGCCACCGTGCGCGGGAAATGGGCGACTTCGAGGCCGCGTCGCGCCACTTCACCGAGGCGCTGTCGATCTGGCGGGGTCGCGCGCTCGTCGACGTGCAGACCGGACCGTTGCTCGAGGTCGAGGCGCACCGGCTGGAGGAGGCCCGGCTGAACGTGCTGGACCGGCGCATCGACGCCGACCTGCGGCTGGGCCGCCACCACGAGCTGCTCGGCGAGCTGGCGGGCCTCGTCGGCCGCTACCGCACGCACGAGGGCCTGCACGCGCACCTGATGCTGGCGCTCTACCGCTCCGGCCGCCGCGGCGAGGCGATCGACGTGTACCGCCGCATGCGGACCGGCCTGGTGAACGAGCTGGGGCTGGAGCCGTCGCCGAGCCTGCGCCGGCTGCAGCACGCGATCCTCATGTCGGACCGGCGGCTCGCGGACGTGGGCAACGAGGCCACGGCCGCGCTGGACCGGGCAGGCTGAGGCACGTGGCACCGATCGACCTGACACGAGTAGGGCAGCGGCGACGCGCCCTACTCGTGCGTGTGAGCCCGGCGCTCACCGGTTGAGCGGCACCCGTTCCGGGGACGTGTCGTCGTGACGAAACAATCGAGAGCCGAGAACACGCGGCTGCATCTGGTGCGGTCGGCCGCGGAGCTGTTCGACCGCAACGGTTTCTCCGGTGCGACGCTCGACGACGTCAGCCGTGCCGCCGGCGTCACGAAGGGCGCGTTCTACTTCCACTTCTCCTCCAAGGACGAGCTCGCGGGCGCCATCCAGGCGGAGGCCTGCACGATGCTGCGCGCGGCGGTGTACCGCTCGCTCGAGGAGGCCGCCGCGGTACTGCAGGCGCTCGTCGACCTGACCCACGAGCTGGCGCACTGGCTGGAGACCGAGTCCGTGGTGCGCGCGAGCCTGCGCACGGCACGCGAGTGCGGGCATCGTGGCGCGCCGTTCCTGGACTTCTACCTCGACCTGCTGTCGGCCGTGGAGACGCTGCTGGGCAGCGCCGCGGAGGCGGGCGAGGTCGCGGACTGCGTGCCGGTGGAGCACGCCAGCACGCTGGTGCTGACGATCTGCGCGGGCACGGACATGCTGTGGTGGTCGGGCATCCGCCACGGCGACATCCGGCGGAACGTGCGGGAGATGTGGGAGCTGATCCTGCCGGGCCTGGTGGGCAGCGCGGACGTGGGCGGCCTCGATCCGTCGGGCCCCGCCCGCCTCGGCCCTTAGCGCGTCGAGGTCCTGGTCCACGGCAGCGACGTCAGGCCGGTCACCGGGGCTGGGGCCGGGCCGGACACGTCGTCCAGGCGGGCCAGAACCTCGTCGGGTAATCGGAGGGTGAAGCCGGCCAGGCTCTGCTCGTACTGGGCGAGCGTGCGCGGCCCGATGACGACCGCCGCGACGCCCGGCCGGTGGCGGACCCACGCGATCGCCACGGCGGCGGGTGAGGTGCCCAGCTCGGCCGCGACCTTGCCTACCTCCGCCGCGATCCGCAGGTTCCGGTCGGTCAGCTGCTTCTCCACCCACGCCGCGATCGTCGGCGTCGCGCCGGCCATCAGCTGGCCGAACCGGGTGTCCGGGTCCGGCGCGAGCCCCGAGCGGTAGCGGCCCGCGAGGATGCCGCCGCCCAGCGGGCTCCACCCCACCACGCCGACGGCGTGCCGCACGCACGCCGGCAGGATCTCCGCCTCGATGTCCCGTCGCAGCAACGAGTACTGCGCCTGCAGGCTGATCATCGGCACGCCCGAGACCCGCGCGGCCGCCCACTGCGCCTCGACGATCTGGCTCGCGGTGAAGTTCGAACAGCCGATGTAGCGCACCTTGCCCGCGTGCACGAACCCGGCGAGGGTCTCCATCGTCTCGTCGATCGGAGTGTCCGGGTCCCACTTGTGGCACTGGTACAGGTCGACGTGGTCGGTCCCGAGCCGGCGCAGGCTCGCGTTCAGCGCCTGGGTCAGGTGCACCCGGGACAGGCCGCGGTCGTTGGGCCCCTCGCCCTGCGGCTGATACACCTTCGTCGCGATCACGACGGCATCGCGCCGGCCGCGGACCGCGCGGCCGACGATCTCCTCGGACTGGCCGTTGTTGTAGTTGTCGGCGGTGTCGATGAAGTTGTGCCCGGCGTCGAGGAAGGCGTCGATGATCGGCCTGGCCGCGTCCTCGGCGATGCCGAAACCCCAGGCTGTGCCGAAGTTCGCGGTGCCAAGACAGGCTCGCGAGATCTTCAGCCCCGACTGCCCCAACGTCGCGAAGTCCACGCTGCGCTCCTCGACGTGCCGCGAGTGCCTTGACGTACATACCGGTCGGAATGGATCGTCCAAGCAGCACCGTAGGAAGCCGGAAATCCCGCTGTCAACCGCCTACGCCACGGAGGAACCGATGCGCGACACACCAGCGGCCGATCGGATCAAGTTCCTCCGCGGCCTGCGGGTCATCCGGCGGTTTCGTCCGGATCCGGTGCCCCAGGAGGTGGTCGACGACGTGCTCGAGGTGGCCCGGTGGACCGGCAGCTCGGCCAACCGCCAGCCGTGGGAGCTGATCCTCGTGCGCGACCGCGAGCGCATGGACGCGCTGTCCCGAATCGGCGACTCGCCGGGCCTGGTGCCGCTCGCCGACGCCGCGCTCGTCCTCGTCCCGGTGCTGACGCGGGAGAACGCCGAGCTCGACGCCGGCCGGCTGCTCGAGCGGATCATGCTGGCCGCCGCCGCGCACGGGGTCGGCGCGAGCGTGGCCGGGTTCGGCTCGGCGATCCCGGAGGCGAAGGAGCTCCTGCGCGTGCCCGACCGGCACGGCCTGCGGGTCGCGGTCGCGCTCGGCTACCCGGCGGACGAGCGAGCTCGGCTGGTGAGTGTCGAGCGCGACGTCGACACCCGGCTGCCGTTGGGCAATCTGCCAGTCGGGCGCAAGCCGCTCTCTCGCTTAGTGCACTTCGAGCGATACGGCTCGGGCCCGGCTACGGAGCCGGGCCCGACTGTGTCCTGAGCCGTTCTCGAGTGGTCCTCGAGCCGATCACGCGGTCGCGATGATTTCTTCCTCTTCCCACTGCGCGGTGCCGGCCGGCTGGAACCGGGACACCCGGCGCGGCGGCACGAGGCCGGGCAGCGCGATCTTCCACTGGATCGTGATCCGCTCGTGGAGGTCGGCCATGCCGGTGAACACCTCGGACTGGGACTGCAGGCCGATGAACGTCGCGGACACCCAGTCGGCCACGATCGCCGGGTCCCATTCCTTGCGGAGGTCGCCGCGCTCCTGGGCCTTCTGCAGGACCTCGGCGAGGATGCCGATCCACCGCTCGTAGACCTCGGGCGTCGGGCGGGAGAAGTTCGCCTCGAGCACGAGCCGGTTGCTCGCGCGGACCCGGACGTTGTGCCGGATGTTGTGGGCGAACGCGTGGCTGATGTCGATGACCGTCTGCAGGCTGACGTCCTCGAAGTCCACGTGCGGCAGGTCCGCCTTCCACTGCTCCTCGATGAGCGCCATCGCGAGCTCTTCCTTCGAGGAGAAATGGAAGTAGAGAGCACCCTTCGTGACCCCGGCCTTGGTCAGGATCTCGGACAGGCTCGCACCTGCGAAGCCGCGCTCGTTGAACACCGCGGCAGCTGAGTCGAGGATCGCGTTCCGAGTTCGCTCGGCCCGGTCCTGGCGTGCCAAAACCCGCACCTCCCTGTGATGGTCGCGGACTTCACGATGCCACGAGCGGGACATCCGATGGTCGTGCACGTCTGGAGACGTTCAGCAGTGCTCGATCTCCGGTCCAGCGTAGCTCAAGAAGGTCGTGGTCGCCTCTCGAAAAAAAACCGGGTGGTAGGTATGGTTCGTGTGTGGTTCACACCACAGCTTTCCGAGGAGCGAAGTGGCGCCGTCCGCGGCCCGACTCGGACGGGCCCACGGCGCGCCGCTTAGTGATCAACACCGGAATCGAGGCGCCGACGCCCAAGACCTTCATGAGAGGTTTTGACATGACCACGATGATCAACCCCGACCAAGGCTTATCCGTCCGGCAGGACACCGCGGAGCGGCTGTTCCAACAGCCCGTCCCACCGCGCCTGGTCCGCCGCACGCACCAGTCGGACGTTTTCGTCACCAACCTGCGGGTGACCGGGGTCGACAGGTTCGAGGTGAGTGCACGACTGCCCGCCGCGCATTCCTTCTACGGGCCCGTCCGGCCGGGGCTGCACGACCCGCTGCTGCTGCTCGAGGCCGTCCGCGAGTCGATCCTGCTGGTCGGTCACTTCGCGTACGAGATCCCGCGCGAGTTCAAGTGGATCACCCACACCAAGCAGTTCCACTTCGACCCGGCCGGCCTGCTCAACGACGGTGACGCGCCGGTCGAAGTGACGATCCTGCTGTCCCACCACGACATCAAGCGGCGCGGCCGCCGGCCGGCCGCGATGCGCACCGAGGTCGAGTGCTACCGCGCCGGCGTGCGCATCGGGACGGCCGAGTACGACTGGAGCGTCGTCTCCGGGCCCGCGTACAAGAAGCTGCGCGGCCGCTACGTCGACGCCGAGCCGGCCATGCCGCAGGACGCGGCCGCGGTGGCGCCCGGGCAGGTCGGCCGCATGGACGAGATCGACGTGTTGCTCGCCGAGTGGCCGGACGGACCGGGCTGGCAGGTCCGCGTCGACCCCGCGCACCCGGTGATCTACGACCACACGGTCGACCACGTGCCGGGCAACGCCGTCGCCGAGATCGTCCGCCAGGCCGCGCTGCTCGCGACCGGCCGGCCGGACGCGCTGCCCGCCGGCGGCGACTTCAGCTTCCTGCACTACCTCGAGTTCGACTCGCCCTGCGTCGTGTCCGCCAAGCCGGTCGGCACGGACTCCGAGGGCCGGATCGGCGTCAGGTTCCTGGTCGAGCAGAACGACCGCCGGTCCGTCGAGGGCGTTCTCCAGCTCCAGTTCTGTTGATGCACAGCATTTTCCCTGCCCCAAGCACCCCGCCCGATCCGTCGCGGGAGGGACGACCTCCCTCCCGCTGCGGATCGGCCGGAACCGCTCGGCGGACCGATTGCCCCCGCCCGCCCGGGATCCGACAATCGAATCGGACCGGGGGAACGGAGGTCGGTCATGACTCACCACGACGAGGAGCTCGGGTTTCCGGGCAACCGTGAGATCGTCGAGCGTGCCCTTCGCGAGTCGACCACCCAGGAGCTCCACCTCGCTGCGGAGACCGGCCCTCGCAACCGGACGCTCGCCGAGCGGGCCGCGGACGTCGTGCGCGGCTTCGAGCGCCGGCCCGCCGACGCCCGTCCCGAGCCGCCCGCGGTCCGCGACTTCTCCGTGCCGGCCGAGTCGTACGCGACCGCGCCGGCACAGCCGTACCTGGCCGCACCGCCCGAGCTCGACGCGATCCTCGCCGAGCAACACGTGTCCTAGCGCGCCCCCCGCGCCGCCCGGCCTAGTTCCGTGGCGCCGGCAGCCGTAACGACGCCAGCAACGCCTCCTGCCGGCTCGCCAGCGTATCCATCCGCCGCTGCAGCTCCGCGAGCTCCCGGCTCAGCTCCGCCGACTCGTGCGCGACGTCGTCCGCGGCCACCGGTCCCGGCTCGTTCGTCATGATCGACCGCATCCGCGCGCGCAGCGCCGGGCCCGGCTCGACACCGAGGTCGGCCAGCAGCCGCCGGCGCGCCCGGTCGTACACGGCGAGCGCGTCGGACCGCCGGCCGCTGCGGTCCAGCGCCACCATCAGCTGATCGTGGAACCGCTCGCGCAGCGGGTATGCGGCCGACGTCGTCTCCAGCTCGCCGATCACCTCGTGGTGCCGGCCCGCGCGCAGGCTCGCGGCGAACAGCGTCTCCAGCGCGGTCAGCCGGTGCTCGTCGAGGGCCGCGGCCTCCGCCGCGCAGACGTCGCCGAGCGCGCAGCCCTCCAGTGCCGGCCCCCGCCACAGCGCGAGGGCGGTGCGCAGCAGCGGGATCGCCCGGGCGGGCTCGCCGGCCGCGATGGTCCGCGCCGCGGCCGCCTGCTCGGCGAACCGCGTCGCGTCGCACTCCCCGGCCCGGAGCGTGAGCGCGTAGCCGGGCGGGCGGGTGACGATCCGGTCCGGCTCGCCGCACGCGGCCTCGATCGACCGGCGCAGCCTGCGCATCTGGGCCTGCAGCGCGTTCGCGGCGTTCGCCGGTGGGTGCTCGCCCCACAGCTCGGTGATGAGCCGGCCGGCCGACACCGTGCGGCCGGCGCGCACGACCAGGGTCGCGAGCAGCGCCCGCCGCTTGACACCGGTGATCTCGACCGGCGCGCCGCGGTCGTCCTGGACCTCCAGCGGCCCGAGGATGTGCAGTCGCATCACCGGGGCTCGGAGGTCACCAGGCCGGACTCGAACGCGTAGATCACCGCGTGGATCCGGTTGCGCAGGCTCAGCTTGCCCAGCAGGTTCTGCATGTGGGACTTGACGGTGTGCTCGGACACCGTGAGCTCCTCGGCGATCTCCGCGTTGGACATGCCGCGCGCGACCAGCGCGAGCACGTCGCACTCCCGCTCGCTCAGCCCGTCGCGGATCGCCGCGCGGCGGCCGCGGTCCGGGTCGGCCAGCTGTACCAGCGTGCCCGGTGCGGCCGGCTCGTCCACCGGGCGCAGCGCGAAGCCGGCGGCCGCGATCCGCACCGCCGCGACGACCTCCTCCGGTGTCGCCCACGCGGGCAGCGAGCCGCAGACCTCCGGGCTCGGCAGCGCCTCGCCGTCGCGCATGCCGATGCCGAGCACCCGTACCGCGCGGTCCGAGCGGCGGACCGCGGCCAGCACCGGCGTGGCGTCCGCGGCCCGCAACCCGTGCAGCAGCAGGACGTCCGGGTGGCGCGAGGCCAGCGTCGCGAGCACGCCCGGGCCGTTGGCGAGCTCGCCGACGACGACCATGCCCGGCTCGCCGCCGAGCGCGGCCAGCACGCCCCGGCGGGCCAGCACGTCGTCGCCGACCACGAGCACGCGGATGCCGTCCGGCTCACCGTGGTCGAGGTCCTCGGGCAGTCGCAGGTAGCCCATCGGGTCGTCGTCGAGCCACCCGCCGGGCCGGGGCAGGACGCGCACGGCGTGCCCGGAGACCGCGCGCAGGGTGGGTTGGCCGGCACGGTTCAGCCACGTCGCATCGGTCCAGTGGTCCATGGTCTCGCCTCGCCTCACCTCTCGTGCCGGAGCGCAGGCGTCCGGCACCGTTCACGCTAGGGCGAGCCGACACGCAGGGGTTCTTTCGTTGAGCGGTCTTCTACTCGCGGCATATGCACGGTCGAGGGTCGCGACCTGTGCTTTTGCTGATCAGTAGTGCTGCGCCGAGCGGTCCACCCGGCCGGGGGTCGGTTTGACGACGGGGCAAGCGTCGCTCACGATCATGAACAATTTCCCAAGGCTTTCTTGAAACGGAGATCAGCTTGCGCGCGCGCTTCCTCGGCAAGGACCCGCTGTCCCAGGAGGGCCAGTCCCCGACGCTGTTCGTCACCGACCGCGCCGACCGGCGCACCTTCATCGCCCAGGGCTGGATCGTGACCGATGCGCAGACGCTCGCCGATGTCGGCCCGGTGCCGAACGGCGAGGCCGTCATCGAGATCCCCGAGGACGTGCTGCGGATGTACACCCGCGCACATGCCGAGGAATGCCGCTGATCGCTGCCGCACGGGGCCATTCAGGGGAGCGTCCGCGCGATTTTGCGAGAAATTTCTCTGCTTGGCCGGGCTTGCCCGCTATCGTGGCAGGTACAGCGCGCTGTCGCCGGACACGCGCCGGTCGACGGGACGTGTCGTGCCACCGATCCGAACCAGCGGCGTCTCCAGCCTCCACGAGGCGCGGCTGGCGCTGGGCAAACGGCTCCGTGAGCTGCGCCGGACGGCCGGGCTGAGCGGGCGTGCGCTCGCGGAGGCGCTGAACTGGCCGCCGTCCAAGGTGTCCAAGCTGGAGAACGGCCGGCAGTCGCCGACCGACCGGGACATCCGCGCCTGGGCGAAGGCCACGGGCGGGGACCACGAGGCCGAGCCGCTGCTCGCCGCGCTGCACACGCTCGAGGTGCAGAACATCGAATGGCAGCGGCAGCTGCGCGGCGGGCTGCGCGCGCACCAGAACGAGCTCGCCGCGCTCGACCGGGCGACCCGGCTGTTCCGCGCGTTCGAGTGCACCTACGTGCCCGGCCTGCTGCAGACCGCCGAGTACGCGCGGGCCCGCTTCGCGCAGAGCGTCGGCGTGCTCAAGGTGCGCGGCGACGTCGACGAGGCGGTCCAGGCCCGGCTGCACCGGCAGGAAATCCTGTACCGGCGGGACAAGCGTTTCCACTTCGTGCTCGCCGAACCCGCGCTGCGGTACCGGCTCTGCGCGCCCGAGGTGATGCTCGGCCAGCTCGACCGGCTCATCTCGCTGTCCGCGCTGCCGAACGTCAAGTTCGGCATCATCGGGTTCCGGGCCGCGTACGCGGTGGCTCCCGCGCACGGCTTCTGGCTGCTCGACGAGGAACGGGTGATGGTGGAGACGTACTCCGCGGAGCTCAACCTGGCCGGCCCGCAGGAAATCGAGCTCTACCGGTCCGTCTTCGACTCGATGGCGGCGGCCGCGAGCTACGGGCGGCAGGCACGGGAGATCATCAAGCGGGTGATCGACGACATCTCCGCGGAAACACTGCCCGACGAACAATGAACGGGCGAGCTTCACCACGATCCGGCGATCCGGAGAAATGCTGAGAAACTCCCGGTCGGCGGTCCTGACGTGCGCACCTGACCCGGGCGTTGACGCGCCGGCTGGTCCGCGACCGGCTCCGCCCACCGCGCCGAGTCACCCGGTGACGAGCGCCAGCGCGAACCCGTCGTAGCCCTTGCTGCCCACGGTCTGCACCATCGTGGCGTCGACCCGCGGCTCGGTGGCGAGCAGCTCGGCGAGCGCGCGGGTGCCGAGCACCGACGGGTCGGTGCTGTCCGGGTTCGCGACCTGCCCGCCACGCACCACGTTGTCGACGACGATCACGCTGCCCGGGCGGCTAAGCCGCAGGGCGTGGCGGAAGTACTCGGGGTTGTTGGGCTTGTCGGCGTCGATGAACACGACGTCGAACGGCCCGGCGAGGCCCGGCAGCGTGTCGAGCGCGGCGCCCACCCGCACGTCGACGCGGTCGGCGAGCCCGGCACGCGCGAGGTTGGCGCGCGCCACCTCGGCGTGCTTCGGGTCGTACTCGAGCGTGACCAGCTCGCCGTCCGCCGGCAGCGCGCGAGCGAGCCAGATCGTGCTGTAGCCGCCGAGCGTGCCGATCTCCAGGATGCGGCGGGCGCCCCGGGTCCGGGCGATCAGGTGCAAGAGCTTGCCCTGGGTCGGGGCCACCGCGATCTGCGGCAGCCCGGCCGCGTCGCTGGCCTCGAGCGCGGCGTCGAGCGCCGCGTCCTCGCCGACGAGCAAGCCGGAGAAGTACCCGTCGACCGCGTCCCACTGCTCCTGTGTCATGTGCCCATTCCTACCTGGACCGTCCGTTCGGCGCACATGAGGGCCAACTGGGCGAAAGCGCTAGGAGGCGGGCTCCAGCACGAAGACCGGGATCTCGCGGTCGGTGCGCTTCTGGTAGTCGGCGTAGTCCGGGTAGGCCTTGACGGCGGTGTCCCACCACCGGGCCTTCTCGTCGCCGGTCACCTCGCGGGCGACCATGTCCTGCTTGACCGGACCGTCCTGCAGCTCGACGCGCGGGTCGGCCTTGAGGTTGTAGTACCAGACCGGGTGCTTCGGCGCGCCGCCGAGCGAGGCGACGACCGCGTACTTCCCGTCGTCCTCGACCCGCATGAGCGGGGTCTTGCGGATCTTGCCCGTCTTCGCCCCGCGCGAGGTCAGCACGATCACCGGCATGCCGCGCATCGTGTTGCCGCGTTCGCCGTTCGAGCTCTCGAACTCCTCGACCTGCTTGCGCGACCACTCGGCCGAGCTCGGTTCGTAGTCTCCCTGTAGTGGCATGTCAGTGGTCAACGCCCGGCGACGGTGAGGTGTTCCCCGACCGCCGTCCGATCCGGTCGCGGGCCCACTCACCGGCGGTGACGTCAGGCGGCGACGCGCACGTAGTCGACGGTCAACGTGCCGGGAACGGTCGTCGAAGACCACCGCCCGCGTGTCGGCCGGCCCCTCGTCGGTCGACGTGTCGGCGATGGCGGCCGCCGGCGCCACGGTAGCGGTGGGCTCTCCGTTTCGTGCAGGAGCTGAACGTTGTTGCGCGCCAACAAAAGGATGATCGGTCTAGACCATTCTCACAACCTACGATCGGCGGGTCGTGCGCTCGCCTCGGTTCGCCGGGCGGGCCTTGGTGATGTCCTCGACCACCGCGCAGGTGGAGTCCACCGGGTCCAGGGCGTTCGCGTGCGCGGCGAGGCGGGCCAGCAGCGACTTCAGCGTCCGGCGGTCCTTGGCCGGCAGGCCGGACAGGATGTGGGCCTCCGCGTGCGCGAGGCGCTCCTCGAGCGCGCACAGCAGTGCGCGGCCCGGCTCGGTGGCCACGATCCGGCGGGTGCGGCGGTCGGCCGGATCCGGCTTGCGGGCCACGAGCTCCGCGCGCTCCATGTCGTCCAGCAGGTAGGTCAGCACGGTCCGGTCGATGCCCAGCTGCGCGCCCAGCGCGGACTGCGACGGCGCCTCCTCGCGCGCCGCCGCGGTCAGGATCTGGTAGCCGCGGTGCCCGCCCGGCACGCCGTCCATCACCGCGTTGCTCGCCTTCACGTACGCGCGGAAGACGACGCCGAGCGTCCAGCCGAGGTCGCCGTCGAGTGCCGTCATGCCGCTATGATACGCGGCACAGCAGAACGTCTGTCGGACAGAATATCTCGTGGCATACTGACCTCATGCCCGACTACGGTCACCCGCTGGAGTTCGGCGTCTTCCTGCCCCCGCAGGCGGACGCGGTCGAAGACACGCTCACCCTCGCCCGCCTCGCCGACGCGGTCGGCCTCGACCTCGTCAGCGTCCAGGACCACCCGTACCAGGCCGCGTTCCTCGACACCTGGACCCTGCTGTCGGCCATCGCGGCGAGCACGACCTCGGTCCGCGTCTTCCCCAACGTCGCCAACCTGCCGCTGCGCCCGCCCGCGGTCCTCGCCCGCAGTGCCGCCACCCTCGACATCCTCTCCGGCGGCCGCGCGGAGCTCGGTCTCGGCGCCGGCTCGTTCTGGGACGCGATCGCCGGGATGGGCGGGCCGCGGCGGACGCCGGGCGAGTCGGTGCGCGCGCTCGAGGAGGCCATCGGCGTCATCCGTGCACT
>NZ_DATBKY010000063.1:0-2718 GCF_036555685.1 Actinophytocola sp.
TTCGACCATGACCGTTCCATACGGCAAGTCGGCACTAGTAAAGGGAACGCTGCGCTCGCTGGACGGGCGGCCGATCGCGAGCCAGCCGATCGACGTGTACCAACGGCTCGACGCCTCGGGTCAGGAGCTGGTTCGCATTGCCACTCTCCGCAGCAACGCGGCGGGGCAATTCGATTACCACGCGCCGAAGGGCGCAAGCCGGACGATCCGGTTCCAGTTCGACGGCACCGAAACGCTCCACCCTGCCGCGGCGGAAGTCACGTTGCATGTGCCGGCGAGCTCGACGTTGAGAGCTAATAAGCACAACGTGCGGAACGGGCAGCGGGTGCGGTTCTCGGGCACGATCGGCCGACCCGTGGTCCACGGGCTGAAGATCATGGATCTCCAGGCCTTCTATCGCCACAAGTGGCGGACGTTCGCAACTCCTCGCGCGAACGCCAAGGGCGGGTGGAAGTACACCTACCGCTTTGAGGCCACCACCGGCGTCGTGACCTACAGGTTCCGGGTCCGCATACGACGCGAGGCGAGCTATCCGTACAGGCTCGGCTATTCCAAGGTGGTCAAGGTGACCGTCAGGGGAGGCTGAGGGGCACCTCAACATGAGATGCAAGCGGGGCCCGATACTCGTCGGGCCCCGCTTGCCTTCCGAAAATCTGATGGTGGACTTCATTTGAGCGGAGTTCCGTCGATCACCTGGGTAGGACCGCAGTGGACAGGGATCGTCGTCAAGTCCGAAACCGGACCGCCCGGAGGGCGGCTGCCGTGCGCATGCCGAGACGAGCCGCGACTCTCGGCCTGCTGCTGGTCGGCCTGGGCGCCCCAGTAGTTGCCTCGGCTCTCCCGCGCAGCTCTGTTTCGCAGCCACGGACCAGGCCGCCGCAGCGGTTCGGGACCCGCGGTCTGAGCCAAAGCCTCGTCCGAGGCCGGACCGCCAATGTGCGGGTGGCGATAACGGTGTCGCGTGACCCGCTCGCTAGGACGCTTGCCAACCCTGAGGTAGCCCACGTCCTGAGCGGGCGGCTAACGCGGTCTGAGGTCGCCGCGCTCCACCACGGCGCCCATGGGGCTGGTGCAAGCGTTGTCGCCCGGCATGCGGCCGCTCGTCGCGCCGCGGCAAGCCGGGTGACGCCGGCTTTAAAGCTGACGGCCGACATCCTGACCGACAGTGCTGGTGCGGTCCGGAGAGCAGGCGGAAGAGTGGTCGCAGTGCAGTACGTCGGACCGACGCTGATTGCAATCGTCCCGAGAGGTCGGCTGGCCGCTCTTGCCGCTCGTGCTGGGGTCGCCTCAATAACGGCGGCGCCAACTCAGCAACCAATGGGTGCGCTGGCGAATGAGACCGCGGCGGTCGGGGCGCCCACGTGGTGGAGCAACAACCACACCGGCGGGACGGGCAGCGCGGACCCCGTGGCCGCGAACCTCGCCGTCATGGACGACAAGATCGACGAGACACAGCCGCTGTTTCAGGGAGTCGCCTTCGAGCGACCGTTGAACACAACCGCTGAAACTGAGTGCGGCCAGGCGTTTGGCTGCGGGCACGGCACCGAGGTCGCGGGTATGGCGGTCGCCAGAGGCAACTCCACGTGCGGACTTTGTACGCCAGACATGGCCAACGAGAAGGGCGTCGCGTACGGCGTCGGGTACGTGCTGGACGCGGACTTCGGGACGATGGCCGACCGAGCCGTGTGTGGGTACGACAGCGGGCTATGGGCGTTCGGGTATGCGCAGCCTCCCATCGGGGATTGCGATCACTCGATGCCGGGTGCGGCCCACCCTTCGTACGTCCATAGCGACAGCCACGGCGGTTACACAAGCGCGGACGACTCGACGTCCGAGCGCAACCTCGACAAGTTCACCTCTGCCTTCGGGGCAATTCAGACCGAACCCTCGGGGAACGACGGTCTTCAGGGAACTGGATCAGGGCACATCACGAACACCTGTATCGCCTATGACGTCATCTGCGTTGGCGGAGTCAGTGTGAATGACCCCGCAACAACCGCCGACGATGCGGTCGCCGACTTTTCGAGTCAAGGGCCATCGCCGGCAGGCCGGAAGAAACCAGACCTCGTGGCCATCGCCGCCGGTGGGAACGACGGCAACATGACCGTCCTCGAGCAGCAGTACGTCACCAACAATCGCCTCGAGCGCGGCGACACTGGCACGTCATTTGCGTCCCCTCAGGTCGCCGGCGCGGCTGCGCTCCTCTACGGCGCAGGGCTGACAGACCCCCTGGTCGTCAAGGCGATCCTGCTCGATTCGACCACGCTGGGGCGACTGACCCCAGCGTCGGCTATGGGCACGCAAAGCACCTGGCAACAGGATTGGGGCTGGGGTGAGCTCAACCTCGACTCGGCCTATCAACAGCGGACCAACTTCGTGGCCGATGGGGTGGGTGCGGAGGGCGTTCGGTTCTATCGCGCGACCGTCGGTGCAGGCGATCGGGCGACTCTCGTCTGGAACCGGCGGGTCATCGGCGACGCCGATCAGACCGCCGTGCCGACCGCGCTGACGCTGTCCAATCTCGACCTCTACGAGTACGGCGGCGGGACTCAGCAGGGCTCCAGCACCAGCTCGATCGACAATGTGGAGCAGGTGCGAGGCGTCGGGTCCGGGTCGGTTATCTACAAGGTCAAAAACACATCCTCGACGGTCGACGGCATGGCGGCCGAGCCGTTCGCTCTTGCCGCCAAGAATCCACTGACGTCCGTCGCGGCACCC
>NZ_DATBKY010000064.1:0-5517 GCF_036555685.1 Actinophytocola sp.
ACCCGCCGGTGCACTCGGTCATCGGGTCGACCGTGCCGTTGCCGTCCTTGTCGAAGCACCACTTGCCGTCGGTCGGCATGTCGGTTGGCAGGCCGTCGAGAACGCCGTCGGTCATGATCAGCCCGATCGACACCGGGCGAGCGCCGTTCCGCTCGCTGTAGGCGATCAGCTTGCCGTTGCCAAGTCTGAGCTGCTCGCCGTACTCCGTCACCTGTCCGTCCCGTCCGCCAGCCGCGTTGGCCGACGACGTCACGGCGACGGCAGCTAACGCGACTAGGGGTACGGCGGCCAGGGCCGCCATCCGGCGGAGCTTCATCGTTGCCTCCTGTGATCGGTTGCTTACAGCTGTGGAAGTCCGGCGACACCATACATGGGTGATCGCCATCCTTCGATGCCTTGCTGGGCGGTCGGACGCGATCTCGCAGCTCGAAACGAGGGCGCGGCAGGGATCGAAGGGGACCCGAACTGCTCGTTGCTGTTCTGCGCCACCCGTGCTGACGGCGTTACTCCGTATGCGTCGCTTGAGACTGAGGCGGACGGCTCACATGAGCCTCCCGGCAAAGGGTCTGCGATGTGCTGAAGAGGACTAAGCGCATCCGGCCGATGTGGACAGCGCGCATCCGGCCGGTGTGGACGACGCGCATCCGGCCGATGTAGACGAGGCGCCATCTGGCCGATGAGCTTACTGTGAACGCCAGGACGCGAGCTCTCCCGCGGTCACAGCCTCTGAAGGGGCTTGCTTCTGGATCGATCGAGAAAGTAATTGTCCGCGTGTGACTTTCTCACTCTTTTTCGCCCGGACGCGTTACCCTCCTTTCGGAGGGATTACAGGAGCAGGAAGTTTCCGCTACCCTCCGTCACCGCAGCGAGGGCCGCGGTCGTCGAAGCGATGAAGGGAGCGCGCCCAATGATCTCGTGCTTGCTTCCCGGTGGTGGGAGCTGGGGAGTGGAGCGGCACGGGCGCGTCACCGCTGGGGGCGCCCGGGGGGACAGAGTCCTCACTGGGGTACCTGTCCGTTCGAGCTGGCGGCTACCGGCTCGACAACCAGGGAGAGTGCGTGGGAGTGCCCGACCCGACTAATTTCCCACCTCGTGCCGGCATGAGCCCCAACTATGGCGCCGCCGTGCCTCAGCAGAACCCCGGCTACCGCCCTCCGCCGGCGGCGCCTCCCGCGAACGTGATGAAGCGCGGTATGCGCCTGAGCATGCGCAACTGGCGACTGCGCACCAAGGTCATCACCGTCATCGTCGTCCCGACGCTGACGGCCCTGGTGCTGGTCGGTTTGCGCGCCGAGGACAACCTGGACCGCGCGGCCGACTTCCGCTCGACGGTGAGCCAGGTGGAGCTCGCCCGCAACGTCACCAGCGTGGTGCACGAGCTTCAGAAGGAACGCACCCTCGCGGTGGCTCGGATCGCCGCGAACAACCAGGGTTCGCGAACCGAGCTGGACACTCAGATCAACCTGGTCGACCAGGCGGTCAACGAGGCCCGGTCGGCGGCGGCGTCGCTGGAGACCGATGACGTGGCGGCAAAGAACCGCTACAACCTCGGCCTGCGACAGCTCTCCGAGCTGGATTCGATCCGGGGCACCGTGGAACAGTCCGACTACCCGGACTCAGCGCTGTTCGGCGCGTACACCGGCGTGCTCGACGCGCTGATCCGGCTCGGCCGCGAGATCAGTACCGCGGTCACCGACCGGGACCTGCTCCGCGAGAGCTCGATCATCCAGTCGATCTCCGAGGCCAAAGAGGACATCGGTAGGGAGAACGCGATCCTGCAGATCGCGGCCCTGCGCGGCCAGTTCTCGGCCGACCTGCTGCAGCGCATCGGCGACGCGCAGTCCAGTTCGATCACCAAGCTGGCCGAGTTCCGCGGGAACGCATCGCCCGCCCAGCAGCAGTTGTTCAACGAGACCGTCTCCGGCCCCAAGGTGTACAACCGGGAGCAGCTCAAGGCGCGAGCCGTCTCCGCCGCAGAGGCCTCCACGGCGGACAAGCCGTTGGACCTGGGCATCGACAAGGCCGAACTGACCAACGACGGCTTGGCGACGCTCGAAAGCATGCGCGCGGTGGAGACCAAGCTGCTCGACAACCTGCGCGATGACGCCAACGCGCTGGCCGACGAAGCCACCCAGGCCGCCTGGCGCGACTCGGTGGCCGTGCTGCTGGCGCTGCTGGTCGCGCTCGCCCTGATGACCGTGGTCACCCGGGCGCTGCTGAAGCCGCTGCGGGTGCTGCGCCGGGAGGCGCTGGAGGTCGCGGACCGCAGGCTGCCGGCCTCGGTGCAGCGAATCCTGGCCGATCCGGACCCGCAGGAGGCCGCGAAGCACGCGGTCGAGCCGGTGGCGGTGTTCACCCGCGAGGAGACCGGCGAGCTGGCCCGCTCGTTCGACGCCGTGCAGGAGCAGGCGATCAAGATGGCGACCGAGCAGGCCCTGCTGCGCGACAACATCAACTCGATCTTCGTCAACCTGTCGCGCCGGTCCCAGGCGCTGGTCGAACGCCAGCTGAACCTGATCGAGGGGCTGGAGCAGGACGAGCAGGACCCCGAGCAGCTGGCGAGCCTGTTCGAGCTCGACCACCTGGCCACCCGGATGCGGCGGAACTCGGAAAGCCTGCTGGTGCTCTCGGGCACCGGCCTGTCCCGCCAGCTCAACCGTCCGGTGCCGGCCTCCGAGGTCGTCGGCGCCGCGGTGTCCGAGGTAGAGCACTACGCCCGGGTCGACGTCGCCTCGGCGCCGGAGGTCGCGGTCCAGGGCCGCGCGGTGTCCGACCTCGTGCACGTCATCGCCGAGCTCCTGGACAACGCCACCTTCTTCTCCGAGCCGGAGAAGAAGGTCATCGTCCGGATGGCCATGACCCGCAAGAAGGAACTGGCCATCCAGATCACCGACCAGGGCGTCGGCATGACCGAGGACGAGATCGAGGCGGCCAACGCGCGCCTCGCCGACCCGCCGGACCTGGACGTCGCCGTGACGCGGCGCATGGGTCTGTACGTGGTCGCCCGGCTGGCCAAGCGGCACAACATCATCGTGCGGCTGCGGGACAACGAGGACATCGAGGGTGGCCTGATCGCCCGGATCAACGTGCCGGCCGAGCTCGTGCAGCCCATCGGCCAGCCGTCCCGCTCGATGTCGGCCACGTCGACCACCTCCGCGCTCGCCGCCACGACCGAGGCGCCGACCTCGTCGAGCCTCCCGGTCCGCAACAGCGGCATCGCCGGCGCGTTCACCGGGGGCATGCAGCGGCTGCGCCCGGACGGCACCCCATCCGACCCGAGCGCGGAGACCCGCCAGAACCGCACGCCCGAGGAGGTCGCCGGCTACCCGGCCTTCACCCTCGGGTACGACCCGGCGGGCTCGCCGACCGCGAACGGCATGTCGACCGAGCCGGGCGAGCAGAACGGCCGGCACGGCGACGGCGGCGAGCAGCCGACCGCGCTGTTCGGCACGCCGCTGCCCGAGCCGCCCGCCGACACCGGCACCTTCCCCGCGCTGGGTGCGAGCCGGCCGCCGGACGCGGACCAGAACGTCGACGCGCCGACCGAGCGCCTGCCGATCTACGAAGCCGTGCTGTCGCAGTGGTTCGAGGCCGCCGACACCGGTTCGACACCGCAGACGCCCGCCGACGGGCCGCCTCCCGAGCGGGGGACCAACGGCACGAACGGCGCGCAGGCGACCGAGGAGACCCCCAGGACTCCGCCGGACGAGCCGACCACGTCGTGGACCTCACCGGGTGACGACGGCTGGCTCGCCGCGCAGGCGCTCCTGGAGGACACCCCGGAGTCGCAGACCACAGCCGGTCTGCCGAAGCGGGTGCCCAAGGCACACCTCGTGCCGGGCTCGGCGGCGCCGCGCCATGCCGCGGCGACCGCTGCGGAGACACCAGCGGCTCCGCCACTGCCACCGCGCTCGGCGGAAGCCGTCCGTGGCCGCATGTCAAGCTTCCAGCAGGGCGTTCGCCGAGGTCGGCACGCTCTCATCGAGGCCTACGCTGGTGACCAGTCCGGTTCCGAGGACAGCCGTAAAGACGAGGAGCAGGAGTGACGACCCCGTCCGCCAATCAGCCCGGTAGCTTCGGGTGGCTCATCACAGATTTCGTCCGCCAGGTACCTGGTGTGGCCCATGCCGTGGTCGTGTCGGCCGACGGTCTGCTTCTCGCCGGCTCCCAGGGACTACCCCGGGACCGCGCCGAGCAGCTCTCGGCCGTCTCCTCCGGCCTCGTCAGCCTCACGCAGGGCGCGGCGAGGTGCTTCGAGGCCGGTGGTGTTAACCAGACCGTGGTCGAGATGGACCGCGGCTACCTGTTCTTGATGTCCATTTCGGACGGCTCGTGCCTCGCGGTGCTGGCCGCCCCGAACTGCGACATCGGTTTGGTCGCCTACGAGATGACGCTGTTGGTCGAGCGTGTCGGCCAGCAGATGACTCCGGAACTGCGTGCCCAGCTTCAGGGCGCTCAGCGGAGGTAATTCGTCATGCTGACCGCGCGGATGCGGAGCGGAGGCTGGGCGCCATGCGTCCAAGTCGGGGACACCTGCACCGACGTTGACCGCGCGCCGGCGAGCCAGAGCGGAGGCGAGTAGAGATGCCGGAGAAGGGCTGGGAGGACCTACCCGAGCATGACGTCGGCGACGCACCCAACCGGTTCGACGTCGATGGTTTCCGGGCCAGGCTGTTCGGTGGTCCGGGAGCGACCTTGTACGGTGACTCGGGTATCCCGGCCCAGGGGGCATGGGACAGCAAGGAGATCCCGACCGTCGGTCCCGAGCAGAGCCAGATCGGACTCAGCGACAGCGGCCTGTGGGGCAGCAGTGCCGACCTGCTGAACGGGGACTCCGGCGGGCACGCGGGATCGCAGGCGTACGAGGGATCGATGGTCCGCCCGTACACCAAGACGGGTGGCCGGACAAGGTCCGATTATGATCTTGCGATCGAGGCGCTGGTCTCCACCAGCGAACGGGGGAAGGCCCCGGATGCGGCGGTGCGACCGGAGCACCGTTCGATCTGCGGTCTTTGCTTGGACACCAGGTCCGTCGCGGAGGTGGCCGCACACCTGCGGTTACCGTTGGGCGTGGCCCGGGTGCTGATTGGAGACATGGCCGGTATGGGGCTGGTTCTGATCCATCAGAGCGGCATGGTCGTCGGCGACCGGCCGTCGATCGACTTCATGGAAAGGGTGCTCAGTGGTCTCCGCAGGCTCTAGTCCCCTCAGCTCGCGCGGCTCCGCACCGCAGCCGACGACGTCCGCCAAGATCGTCGTCGCCGGCGGCTTCGGAGTCGGCAAGACGACTCTCGTCGGCTCGGTGTCCGAGATCGTTCCGCTCACGACCGAAGCCGTGATGACCGAGGCGAGCGTGGACGTCGACGACCTGACGAACACCCCGAACAAGGTCACCACCACCGTGGCGATGGACTTCGGGCGCGTCTCCCTGGACAGCGACCTGATCCTGTACCTGTTCGGTACGCCGGGTCAGCACCGCTTCTGGTTCATGTGGGACGACCTCGTGCGCGGCGCGAT
>NZ_DATBKY010000065.1:0-6017 GCF_036555685.1 Actinophytocola sp.
ATCGCGCCGCGCACGAGGTCGTCCCACATGAACCAGAAGCGGTGCTGACCCGGCGTACCGAACAGGTACAGGATCAGGTCGCTGTCCAGGGAGACGCGCCCGAAGTCCATCGCCACGGTGGTGGTGACCTTGTTCGGGGTGGCCGTCAGGTCGTCGACGCCAACGCTCGCCTCGGTCATGACCGCTTCCGTGGTGAGCGGAACGATCTCGGACACCGAGCCGACAAGTGTCGTCTTGCCGACCCCGAACCCGCCGGCGACGATGATTTTCGCCGAGGTCGTGGGCTGCGGCGTCGGGCTGCGCGTGCCGCGGGGACTAGAGCCTGCGGAGACCACTGAGCACCCTTTCCATGAATTCGATCGACGGCCGGTCGCCGACGACCATGCCGCTCTGATGGATCAAGACGAGCCCCATGCCGGCCATGTCACCGATCAACACCCTGGCCGCACCGAGCGGCAACTTCAGGTGGACGGCGATCTCCGCGACGGACCTGGTTTCCATGCACAGGTCACAGATCGAACGGTGCTCCTGGCGCACCGCCGCATTCGGGTCCAACCCCCGCTCGCTGGTGGAGACCAGCGCTTCGATTGCCAGGTCGTAATTCGGCCGGGTCCGGCCACCCGTCTTGAAGTACGCGCGTACCAGCGTGCTTTCCTGCGGCGCGGGCGGCGCCACGTGGCTACCCGTATGGTCGCTGAACAGGTCGGCGCTGCTGTCCCAGGAGCCGCCGTCGTTGAACGGAGCCGCCCCACTGTTCTCGGGCCCGACCGCCGGGATTTCCTTGCTGTCCCACGCTCCTTGGGCGGGGATGCCCGTGTCGCCGTACAGCTTCGCGGCTGGACCGCCGAACAGCCGGGCCCGGAACTCGTCGCCTTCGAACCGATTGGACGCGTCGCCGGCGTCTTGCCCGGGTAAATCCCCCCAAGCTTTTTCCGGCATCTTCACTCGCCTCCGATCTGATTCGCCGACACGCCGTCGTTGCGGGTATCCCGGAGCTGGACGCATCCCGTCGTCCGTCGTTCGCTCCGCTCAAGCCGCCGCCGCGCCGTGCGCATGGCCTACCTGCGCTGAGCGCCCTCTAGCTGGGCCCGCAACTCTGGAGTCATCTGCTGGCCGACGCGCTCCATCAGCAGCGTCATCTCGTAGGCGACCACACCGATGTCGCAGTTCGGGGCGGCCAGCACTGCGAGGCACGAGCCGTCCGAAATGGACGACAAGAACAGGTAGCCGCGGTCCATCTCGACCACGGTCTGGTTGACACCACCGGCCTCGAAGCACCTCGCCGCGCCCTGCGTGAGGCTGACGAGGCCGGAGGAGACGGCCGAGAGCTGCTCGGCGCGGTCCCGGGGTAGTCCCTGGGAGCCGGCGAGAAGCAGACCGTCGGCCGACACCACGACGGCATGGGCCACACCGGGAACCTGGCGGACGAAATCTGTGATGAGCCACCCGAAGCTGCCGGGCTGGTTGACGGACGGAGTCGTCACTGCTGCTCCTCGTCTCTGCGAGTGTCCTCGGAACCGGACTGGTCACCAGTGTGGGCCTCGACGAAGGCGTGCCGGCCGCGCCGAACGCCCTGCTGGAAGCTGGACATGCGGTGACGGACGGCCTCGGCCGAGCGCGGTGGCCGTGGCGGAGCCGCTGGTGACGACTCCGCACCGGTCGCCGCATGCCGCGGTGCCGCCGAGCCCGGCACGAGGTGTGCCTTGGGCACCCGCTTGGGCAGGCCGTTCGAGGTCTGCGATTCCGGGGTTTTGTTCAGGAGGGACTGCGCGGCTTGCCAGCCCTCGTCGCCGGGCGAGGTCCAGCCGGTGGGGCTGGTCTCCGGCGCCTGCTCTGCGAGGTCCTCGGCGCCGTTCTCCGTCGCCCGCTCCGCGACGGTCTTGTCGTCGGCGCCGTTCTCGGTTCCCTGCGACGTAGATCCGGTGTCGGCCGCCTCGAACCACTGGGAGAGCACGGCCTCGTAGACCGGCAGCCGCTCGGTCGGCATGTCCGGGGGCGGGTACGGCAGCGCGTTCGCGCCCAGCTGTGGATAGCTCGTCTCGGCCGGCCTCGGAGGCTCGGGCAACGGCGTGCCGAACAGCGCCGAGGGCCCGTCGGCGTGGCCGTTCTGCCCACCCGGCGAATGCTCGATGGAGCCGTTCGCGGGCGCCGTTTCCGTCGTCTGCTCGCCGCCGGGACTGAACGCCGGATAACCGGCGATCTCCTCGGGGGTGCGGGGCTGGCTGGTGTCGCCCTCCTGGCGCCGGGCGCCGAACGCACCCGCGATGCCGGCGTTGCGCACCGGGAGGCTGTTGGCGACGGTGACGGCGGCCAGCGACGAGGTCGTCGAAGTGGCCGACATGGACCGCGACGGCGCGCCGATGGGCTGGACCAGGTCGGGCGGCACGTTGATCCGCGCGATCAGGCCACCCTCGATGTCCTCGTTGTCCCGCAGCCGCACGGTGATGTTGTGCCGCTTGGCCAGCCGGGCGACCACGTACAGACCCATCCGACGGGTCACCGAGACGTCCAGGTCCGGCGGGTCTGCCAGCCGGGCGTTGGCCGCCTCGATCTCCTCCTCGGGCATGCTGACGCCCCGGTCGGTGATCTGGATGGCCAGCTCCTTCTTGCGGGTCATGGCCATCCGCACGGTGACCCTCTTCTCCGGCTCGGAGAAGAAGGTGGCGTTGTCCACCAACTCGGCGATGAGGTGCACGAGGTCGGACACCGCACGGCCCTGGACCGCGACCTCGGGTGCGATGGTGACGTCGACCCGGGTGTAGTGCTCGACCTCGGACACCGCGCCGGCGACGACCTCGGCCACCGGCACCGGGCGGTTGAGCTGGCGGGACAGGCCGGTGCCCGAGAGCACCAGCAGGCTTTCCGAGTTCCGCCGCATCCGGGTGGCCAGGTGGTCCAGCTCGAAGAGCGAGGCCAGCTGGTCCGGGTCCTGCTCGTCCTGCTCCAGCCGGTCGATCAGCGACAGCTGGCGTTCGACCAGTGCCTGGGACCGGCGGGACAGGTTGACGAAGATCGAGTTGATGTTGTCGCGCAGGAGGGCCTGCTCGGTCGCCATCAGGACCGCCTGCTCCTGGACCGCGTCGAACGAGCGGGCCAGCTGGCCGGTCTCCTCGCGGGTGAACACCGCCACCGGCTCGACCGCGTGCTTGGCGGCCTCGGCCGGGTCCGGGTCGGCGAGGATCCGGTTCACCGACGCGGGCAGCCTGCGGTTCGCGACCTCCAGCGCCTCGCGGCGCAGCACCCGCAGCGGCTTCAGCAGCGAGCGGGTGATGAGGGTCATCAGGCCGAGCGCGATGAGCAGCGCGACCAGCACGATCGCGGAGTCGCGCCACGCGGCCGAGGTCGCCTCGTCGGCGAGGGCGTTGGCGTCGTCACGCAGGCCGTTCAGCAGCTCGGTCTCGACCGCGCGCATGTGCTCGAGCGTCGCCGACCCGTCGTTGGTGAGATCCGCGTCGTCGATGTGCAGCTTGGCGTCCTGGCCGGTCCCCGCGGCCTCCGCGGCGGCGATGGCACCGGCCTTGATGCGCTGCCGGTTGTCGACCTCGCGGCCGGAGACCGTGTCGTTGAGGAGCTGGATCTGCGCGGTCGAGGCGTTCGCGCGGTAGTCGGCGAGCGCGGTCGCCGCACTGGCCTGCGCGTCCCGGATGCGGGAGAGCAGGTCGGCCGGGAACTCGTCGCGGGCGGACGCGATCTGCAGGATCGCGTTCTCCTTGCCGACGTTCTCCTTGGCCTCCGACAGCGACTGGATGGCCGTGCTCTCCCGGAGCAGGGTCCGGTCGGTGACCGCGGTGTTGATCTCCCGGCCGAGCCGGACGACCGCGTCGAGCACCTGGGAGTACGCGTTGAACAGCGCGGTGTCCGGGTAGTCCGACTTGTCGACCGTGCGCCGGATGGCGGTCAGCGCGGACAGCCGCTGCAGACCGATGTTGTACCGGTTCTTCGCGGCCTGGTCGTCGGTGTCCAGCGCCAGCGCGGCCTGCTGGGCCGAGTTGATCGCCTGGTCGACGAGGTTGATCTGCGTGTCCAGCTCGGTGCGCGAGCCGGTGTCCTTGCCGGCAGCGACCCGGCGGACGGCGAGCGTGCGCTCCTTCTGCAGCTCGTGGACGACGCTGGTCACGTTCCGGGCGAGATCCACCTGGCTCACCGTCTGGCGGAACTGCGCGGCACGGTCCAGGTCGACGTTCGCCCGCAGGCCACCGAGGACCAACGCCGTGAGCGTCGGTACCACGATGACCGCGATGACCTTGGTCCGCAGCCGCCAGTTGCGCATGCGGAAGCGGGATCCGCCCTTCATGACGCTCGCCGACGGGGCCGGACGCGCCTGCGCGGGATTCTGGTGAGGCACGGCGGCACCATAGTCGGTGCCGTAGCCGGTGCGAGGTGGGATATCAGATGTTGGGTCGGGCACTCCCAGCACTCTCCCTGGTTGTCAAGCCGGTAGCCCGCCAGCTCGAACGGACAAGTACCCCAGTGAGGACGGTCGCCCATCGGGCGCCCCCAGCGGTCGCACACCCGTGCAGCTCTACTCCCCAGCTCCCACTGCCGGGAAGCACGCGCAAGATCATCTGGGCGCGCTCCTTAACCGCTTCGATGTTCCTCTACCTCACTGTGGCCACAGAAGGTAGCGGAGTCTACCCGTTGATGTAAGCCCTCCGGATGGATGGTCACACATCAGGGTAGGAAAAGTCACACGCAGACAACAATTTCTCTCGATCGGTTTAGATGGCCGACTTCGCCGTCCGGGGCGGACTTGTGGCGGACGGTAGTCGTATAGTCACATGCCGTGCGCACGTGAGCCTGGCCGGTACTCGCGGCGCGGTGACCCGACGATCGGCGTCACCCGTATAACCGAAGTGCCTGGCCCGAACGGGCAACTACCAGCACTTTCCGTGACGCTTCCGCCACACTGTAGAGTGGCGCGCTGGTGAACGTGGGCACCTTATCAAGATCAAAAGTTACGGCTCACTCACCCATGAGGAGAGAACGACATGCCCAAGGGCGTCCATGGGCGCGCCATCAGTTCGCGCATTCCCCTACTCGCGACCGGCTTGTTGCTGGTTGCGTCGTTGACCAGCTGTGGGTTGCTCGGCGGGTCGGAGGAGGGCAACGACTCTCCGCAGGGCGGGAACGGCAAGATCGAGACCACCGACCTGAAGGTCTCGATCATGAAGACCACCGACCTGGCGCCGTTCCACCTGGCGATGAAGGAGGGCTACTTCAAAGACGAGGGCCTCAACATCGAGTTCGTCGACTCCCCCTCCGGCGGCGAATCAGTCGGCAAACTGGTCTCCGGCGAAGTCGACATCGCCTACGCCTCCTACACCCCCTTCTTCCTCGCCGAGTCCAAGAAGGCCGCCGAAACCAAGGGCGGCGTCAAACTCGTCGCCGACGCCTCCAGCGCCGGCCCCGGCTCCTGCATGGTCGTGGCCACCCCCAGCTCCCCGGTGAAATCCATCAAGGACATGGCCGGCAAACGCGTCGCCATCACCGCCACCGGCACCATCTCCGACCTCCTCACCATGTCCACCCTCAAAACCAACAACGTGGACTACAAGAAGATCACCTGGGTACCCACCCCCTTCCCCGCCACCGCCGCCGCACTGAAGAACAAAAACGTCGACGCCGCGTTCGTCACCGAACCCTTCATCCAAGACACCATGAAAAACGCCGGCGCCCAACCCATCTTCGACACCGCCGTCGGCCCCACCGCCGACATGCCCACCGCCGGCTGGGGCTCCTCGGGCGACTTCGTCAAAAACAACCCCAACACCATCGCCGCCTTCCAACGCGCCATGCAACGCGGCACCGACCTCGCCCTCTCCGACCGCTCCAAGGTCGAACCCATGCTCGTCGAGTTCTCCGGCGTCGACGCCGACACCGCCAAAATGGCCACCCTGCTCACCTTCCAATCCAAACTCGACGCCACCCGCATCCAACGCGTCCCCGACCTCATGCTCGAGTTCGACGTCATCAAACAACCCATCGACGTCAAAAAGATGATCATCCCAACCGCACCG
>NZ_DATBKY010000066.1:0-33946 GCF_036555685.1 Actinophytocola sp.
GGCCAGCAGCGCGGAGACCCGGGTGGAGTCCTCCGGGATCGAGCGCAGCTCCACCTTCTTCAGGGACGGTTTGGTGCCCCAGAAATCCGCGTTGGGGGACAGTACGACCTTCTCGCCGGGGGAGAAGCTGTCCACCTTGAACGGTCCGGTGCCGATCGGCTTGGTGACGAGTGCGCCGGGGTTCTCCTTGGTGTACTTCGGCGGGACGAGCCAGACGACGGAGGTGCGGGTCGGCCAGTTGCCGACCGGCTTGGAAAGGTGGAAGTCGATCGTCTGCGGGTCGATGACCACCATCTTCTGCAGGGCCTCGATGCGCACCCGCCACGGTGTTTTCTGGTCGTCGAGGGCGCGCTGGAACGTGTAGCGCACGGCCTCGGCGTCCAGCGGCTCGCCGTTGGTGAACTTGACGCCCTTGCGCAGCGTGAACCGCCAGTGCTTGGCGTCGATGGGCTTGAACGACTCGGCCGCCCACGGCTTCGGCGTGCCGTCGTCGGTGCTGACCAGGGTGTCGTAGACGAAGCGCCAGTAGGTGTAGTCGGCGGTGGCCGTGGCGCTGATGGGATCGAAGTTCTGGGTCACCTGGTTCATCCCGATGACCAGCGACTGGTCGGCGGCCCGCCCGCCCGCGTCCCCACCGCCGCCACCGCCGCACCCCGCCGCGGCCAGCGCGAGCGCGATGACGGCCACCAGTAGACGGTTTCTGCTCTGCCCCCGCACACGTGGAAATTGCACCGCTGCCTCCTTGTGCCGGCCCGCCGCGACGAGCGCGCCGTTCCTGGGTGCTGTGGAGACTATATATCGTCTATCATAGTGTCCAGTGTTCGCCGGGAGGTCCGCGCAAAGGAGACGTGTTCGTGAGGCACACGGTGGTGCACGTGCCGGGCGACGGCATCGGCCCGGAGGTCACCTGGGCGGCCCGCCGGGTGCTCGACGCGACCGGGGTCCAGTTCGACTGGATGCTCGCCGGGGCCGGGGAGCGGGAGTTCGCCAGGACCGGCACGACCGTGCCGCACCGCACGGCCGACCTCGTCCGCGAGGTCGGGGTCGTCCTCAAGGGACCGATGGCGAACCCGGTCGGGCACGGGTACCCGAGCCCGAACATCGCGCTGCGCCAGGCGGCCGGCGTGCACGCGAACGTCCGGCTGGCGTGGGCGCTGCCCGGCGCGCGGACGCACTTCCCGGGCGCGGACCTGGTCGTCGTCCGCGAGGTCACCGAGGACGTGTTCACCGGCGCGGCGCAGCAGGTCGGCCCGGACGCCGCGATCGCGGTGAAGTGGGTGACCCGCGCGGCCACGCACCGGGTGGCCCGGTTCGCATTCGAGTACGCGCGCTCGCACGGCCGCCGCCGGATCACGGTGGCGCACAAGGCGGCGACGCTCAAGCAGACCGACGGGCTCTTCCGCACCGCCGCGGCCGAGATCGCGGGCGAGTACCCGGACGTGGACTTCGACGACTGCCTCGTGGACGCGCTCGCGATGCACCTGGTGCGCGACCCGTCGGGCTACGACATGCTGCTCGCCCCGTTCCAGTACGGCGACATCCTGGCCGACCTGTGCGCGGGCCTCGTCGGCGGGCTCGGCGTGGTACCGGGCGCGTCGTTCGGGCCGGCGGCGGCGCTGTTCGAGGCGGCGCACGGCAGCGCACCGAAGTACGCGGGCAAGGACGTGGTCAACCCGTGCGCGCTGATCCTGTCCGGCGCCCTGCTGCTGGACCACCTGGGCGAGACCGCGGCCGCGGACGGGGTGCGCGCCGCGGTGGCGGCGGTCGTCGCGGGCCCGGTGACCACCTACGACCTCGGCGGGACGGCCTCCACGACGGAGATGACCGACGCGATCATCGCGGCGCTGCCCGGCGCCGGGGAAGGAAGTGCGGCATGAGGTTCGGTTTCGGGGTCAGCCTGGTGTGCGACGACCTGGCGGCGTTCCCGGAGTGGGTGCGCACGGTCGACGAGTGCGGCTTCGACGTGCTCGGGCTGACCGACTCCCCGGCGCTGTACCCGGAGACGTACGTGACCGGCGTGCTCGCCGCGCAGAACACGTCCCGGGTGCGGTTCGGCCCGCGGGTGACCAACCCGCTGACCCGGCACCCGATCGTCGCCGCGCAGGCCATCGGTTCGCTGGACGTGCTCTCCGGTGGCCGGACGCTGTACGGCATCGGCGCCGGTGACAGCGCCGCGCACACCGCGGGCGCGCGCCCGGCACGGGTGGCCGACATCGAGGAGTACCTGCTCGCGGTGCGCGGCCTGCTGCGGGGCGAGGAGGTTGGCTACCGCGGCGCGCCGCTGCGGATGTTCACCCCGCCCCGCCCGGTGCCGATCTACGTCGCGGCGGCGGGCCCGAAGATGCTGCGCATGGCCGGCCGCGTGGCGGACGGCGTGATCATCGGGACGGGCATCATTCCGGAGGTCATCGAGAACACGCTGGGCCACATCCGTTCGGGCGCGGAGTCGGTGGGCCGGTCGCTGTCCGACTTGGACCTGTGGTGGCTGTGCGGGGCGCGGCTGGCCGACAGCCGGGCGGAGGCCGAGGAGCGGATGCTCACGCTGTCGGCGGCGCTGATCAACGCGCACGGCCAGATCACCCTGGGCGGCAAGCTGATCCCGGACGACGTGCTGCCGGAGGCGCAGTACCTGGTCGACCACTACGACTTCGACGCCCACATCAAGCACGAGTCGGCCCGGTCGAACGCGGACCTGCTGCGCTCGCTGCCGAAGCTGCGCGAGCACGCGTCGCGGCGCTACGTGGTCGGCGGCACGCCGGACGAGTGCATCGCGCGGCTGCGGGAGGCGGGGGAGGCGGGTGCGCGCCAGTTCTGGTGGACGGTGTCCTTCGCGGACAAGATGGAGTTCGTGCGCCGCTTCTCCGCGGAGGTCATGGCCCCGTTGCACGCGCAGCCGGTCGTCGCCTGAGGCACGGAACCGGTCACCTGTCTTTCGGTCAGCGCCGGGCCGCGCGGACGGCCGCCGCGAGGGAGTCGTCCTGCTCCGGTGGGACGGCCAGCAGATCGAGCACGCAATGGCCTGTCGCCGTGCGGCCGACCACCGGCGGCTCGCCTTGCCGAAGGCGGTCCGCGTAGGGCTCCGGCAGGCGGACGCCAGCGCTCGGCAGCGTGACGCCGGGCGCGCCGCCGCCGCCCACCGTTGCCTGCGTCTCGGTCGCCGTCGCGTCGATGCCTTGTGCGCGCAGGGTTTCCGCCAGGCGAGTCGCCCTGGCGAGCAGGTCGCGCCGGTTCGTGGTGAGCGCCCTCGCGGTCGGGGTCGGTGGCACGCGCAGCGTCGCCTCGAGGGCGGCCAGGGTCAGCTTGCCGCAGCGCATCGCGCGGGCCAGCGGGTGGCGGCGCAGCCGCTCGACGAGGTCGCCCCGACCCAGGAGCAGCCCGCACTGCGGACCACCGAGCAGCTTGTCCCCGCTCGCGATCACCAGGTCGGCCCCGGCCCGCAGCGCGCTCGCGGCGTCCGGCTCGTCCGGCAGCAGCGGGTGCGGCGCGAGCAGGCCGGACCCGATGTCGGCCACCACCGGCGCGCCGAGCGTCGCCAGCTCCGCCACCTCGACCGCCGCGGTGAAGCCCGACACCACGAAGTTCGACGGGTGCACCTTCAGCACGAACCCCGTCCGCGGGCCGACCGCGCCCACGTAGTCCGCGAGCGCCGTGCGGTTGGTCGTGCCGACCTCGTGGAGCGTCGCGCCCGTGCTGGTCAGCAGGTCCGGCAGGCGGAAGCCGTCCCCGATCTCGACGAGCTCGCCGCGGCTCAGCACGATCTCGCGGCCCGCCGCGAGTGCCGTCGCGGCCAGGGCGAGCGCGGCCGCGCCGTTGTTGACCACGTGCACCGCCTCGGCGTCCGGCACCGCGGCCGACAACGCCGCCGTCACGCCCCGGCCCCGCCCGGACCGTCGGCCGGAAGCGAGGTCGAGCTCGACCGCCGTCGGCCCGGCCGCGGCCACCATCGCGTCGGTGGCGGCCGCGGACAGGGGCGCCCGGCCCAGGTTCGTGTGCAGCAGCACACCGGTCGCGTTGACGACCGGCCCGAGGCTCGAGGCGCGCACGGGCAGCGCGGCGACGGCGGCGTCCGCGACGGCCGACGGCTCGAGCGCACCGGCCCGCACGCGCTCCTGCGCCGCGACCACCGCCTGCTTCACCGCCGGCCTGCCGACCCGGGCCTCCGCCGCGACGAGCCGCGGATCAGCGAGCACGTCGTCGGTCCGCGGCACCCGCCGGCGGGGGTCCTCTGTCTGCAATGGACGGTCTGGACCAGGCATGTTCACCGCGCCAGCCTACGCGGCGCGGGCCTACCGATCGGACAGGACGACGCGCGCGACCTGCTCGCCGAGCCGCACGCCGGTCTCGGTGGAGAAGCGCCAGTGCAGGCCGCCCCAGACGCGGGCGTTGCCCATTTCTCGGATCAGCTGTTCGAGCGTCGCGAAGTGATGGCTCGTGCCCGTCACGGCGGCCTCGAGCGTCACGTCGATCCGGTGCGTGCCGAGCAGCCCGGCCACCACGCCGAACAGCGCCGAGGTGGCGCAGCCGTGTGCGCTCGGGTACTCGGGATGGTTGGGCGTGGCGAGCAGCGGCGTCCACGCGGGATCGGGCCGCGTGGCCGGGTTGCCGTCCGTGTCGCCGGCGGGGATCGCGCTGAACGGCCGCCAGAACACGTAGTGGTACTTGGCATCCCAGCAAGCGATCAGCGCGTCCGCGGACGCCGAGTCGGCGAGGGCGAACAGCTGCGCCGTGCGCGCCGCGCTCATGCCGCGGTCGCGAGTCAGCGCGCGCAGTGTCTTCTGGTTCTGCACGTACGGCGGCTCCGACCAGAAGCGCGCGGTCTCGGTCTGCGCGGCCGTGCGCGCGGTCGAGGTCGCCGACCCGAGCACCCGGGTCTCGTCGTAGGCCCGCGCCCAGGTCCTGCTGTTCAGCGAAGGGGGAGCGCCCGGCCGGAACTGGGCGGCCGAGCGGAGCGCGAACGGCCGGACACCGTCGAGCCAGGACGAGACGCCCATCGTGTTGGGCGGCGTCGGGACCCACACGCCGGGGCCGGTGGGCGGCGCGGGCTTGGTCGGCCCGTTCAGCCCGTCGCCGGCACGCTCGCGCAGGAGCTTGCCCGCGGCGGCAAGGCCGGCGGCGAGCCCGGCGCGCCGGGCACGGTCGTCGGGCACGGCGGCGAGGGCGTCGGCGTACCGCTGGTCCAGCGTCGCCTGCTGGGCGGGGAAGTAGTGGACGAGCACGGCGTGGGCGGCGGCCGTCGCCGCGGCGACGGACGAGGCATGCCGGGCGTTGGCGCGGAGCACGCCGTCGTACACCGCGCGGTGCACGTAGGTCAGGTATAGGGGCTGTTCGGGGATGGGGATCGCGGCACCGGTCACGGTGGAGACGGTGACCTCGTTCCAGAACCGGACGGCGTCGGCACCGGCGGACGTGTGGGTGGCGGCTGCGGGTGCCGCGCCCAGCGAGCAGATCACCGCGAGCACGGTGATGATCGACAACGGGACTCTACTCAGGATTCTGTGACGTATCATGGTGGCCTCCTGAATTCTGCGAGCCGAGGCTCTCGGCGCATCGTCGTTCGGCCGGGGAGCGGGTGACTGCCGTTCCTTCCCGCAGTTAACGGCAGTCGAAGCCTCGAATTAGCACGGAAAGTACCCGGAATTATCACCCGAAAAGGATGAATTCTCGCGGCGTCGATCGCGCATATTCGGGAACTCACGTGCCGTGTCCGAGAGCCTCCGGCCGGCAGCCGGCGGGGTACGCTCGCGCGTGCCCTTCGCCGTGGCCCCGGACGACGTCGCCCTCTACTACGAGGTGCACGGCGGCGGCGAGCGGACGCTGGTGCTGCTCGCCGGGCAGGCGAACACCCACCACTGGTGGGACTCGGTCCGGCCGGACTTCGACACTTTCCGCACGATCACGATGGACTGGCGCGGGACCGGGCGCAGCGACAAGCCCGACAACGACTCCTACAGCACCCGCGGCTTCGCCGCCGACGTCGTCACGATCCTCGACCACGCCGGTGCCGGCATGGCCGACGTGTACGGGACGTCGATGGGCGGGCGGGTCGCGCAGTGGCTCGCCGCCGATCATCCTGAGCGGGTCGGCGGGCTCGTGCTCGGCTGCACCTCGCCGGGCGCGCCGCACGGGATCGAGCGGAGCGAGGCCGTCCGCCGGTCGCTCGCGCAGCGGGACGCCGCGGCGGCCCGGCGCGCGCTCCTCGAGCTCATGTACTCGCCCACCTGGCTCACCACGCACTCCGGGCCGTACGGCACCACCGGCGACCCCGACATGCCGGAGCACGCCCGCCGGCGGCACCTGGCCGCGAGCGCCTCGCACGACAGCTGGGCCGTCCTCCCGTCCATCACCGCGCCGACGCTGGTCGTGCACGGGACCGAGGACGTGTTCAACCCGGTGGCCAACGCCCCGCTGCTGGCGGGCCGCATCCCGGGCGCCCGGCTGGAACTCATCTCCGGCGCGCGGCACGCCTACTTCGAGGAGTACCGCGCCGTGGCGAGCCCGCTCGTGGTCGGATTCTTGACTGCGCAACCGCCTACGGAAGTAGTGGGTTAACTCGCTCGGGTGACGGCATTCGGCCTACTACGAATGTCGGAGAGTTGTCACAGAGCATGCAAAAACGGGTTCGGTGCGTGACCATGGAGCGGTGAGCATCGAGGAGATCGCGACTGCTCGGCGGTCCGTGGAGTCCGATGTGGACACCGCGGTCGTCGACGCGGCCGCGCGGCTGGACCGCACGGTCCGCACCTTCCTCGCGCCCACGCTCGACATGTTCGCCGTCGTGCTCGACGGCGTCGGCGGGCTCTCCGGCCGGGAGCGGGCGCTGGTCTACCGCGGGGCCGCGGCCGTCCTGCACGTGACCGTGCTACGCAAGGTGCTGGCGCTCGACGCCGCCCGGATCACGGGTTCGCTGAACAAGCACCATCCGGAGCTGGCGCAGCGCCTGCAATCCATTGTGGACAGCAGGGTGTCGGCAGCGATCACGTTCGCCGAGCGATATGCCGCCGACCGTGGCGTGCTGTCCGAACTGGACGGTACCGCGCCGGGCGAGCTGACCGACGTGACGTTCGGCGCCGGGGACTCCCAGGGCGGTGGACAGACCGTCGTGCGGGCGAGTTTCACCGGCACCCGCCTCGCCTACCTGCCGCGCCCGGTCGACGCCGACCGGGCGCTCGCCTCGTTCCTGGCCGGCGTGCTGCCCAAGGAGCGGGACCCGATCCGCGTGTCGCGCGTGCTCGTCCGCGACGGCTACGGCTGGGCCGAGCACGTCGAGCACCGCTACTGCACCGACGACGAGGAGCTGCGCCGCTTCCACCGCAACCTCGGCCGCTGGCTCGCCGTCATGCGCCTGCTGGGCGGCACCGGGCTGCAGCCGGAGAACGTCGTCGCCGCCGGCCCGGTGCCGGTCCTCATGGACTGCGGCATGCTGTTCACCCCGCACTCGCCGGCGCGCCCGTCCGGCTTCGGCCACGCCGTCGACCTCGCGCACGAGCTGGCCTCCGGCACGGTGCTGGGCACCGGCCTGCAGCCCGGCCGCACCACGCTCGCCCCCGAGGCGGCCACCGCGCTGCCGAGCCCGAAGCCCGTCCTCGCCCGGTACTGGGACCACGTCGTGATCGCGTTCGCGGAGCTGACCGACCGGCTGCGCGAGCTCGACGCGGAGGGCCGGCTCGAGGACCTGCTCGCGCCGTTCGCGGACACGCACGTGCGGATCGTGCTCCGCGACCGCGACGTCTACGCCGAGTGCTCGCGGCTGCTCTGGCAGCCGCCGTCCCCACCGGCGTTCGACGAGGCGGTCGACCTGCTCACCCGGCACGCCGAGGGCAGGCGCTGCGCCCCCAGCGACCCGTACGTCATCTCCGCGGAGGTGGCCGAGATGCTCGACGGCGACGTGCCCACGTTCGCCACGACCCCGGCCACCGGCCTGCTGTTCGGCCCGCGCGGCACGACCTTCGGCAGCCGGACTGACCTCATCGACGGCGCGCTCGGGCACTGGCGCGGGACCGACCCGGCCGTCGACCGGCGGATCGTCCAGGCCGCGCTGGTCGCCGCCAACCTCAACGAGAGCGGGCCGCCCGCCGCCGAGCGCCGCCTGCCGTCCACGGTGGACGGAGACCGGCTGGACCACCGGCGCCGCGCGCTCGCCGCCCGCATCGTCGGGCAGATCGTCGACACGGCGATCGCCGGCGCCGACAGCACGGTCACGTGGGTGGCGCCCATGCTCGACCCGGCCGGCTGGGCGGTGCACCCGCTGTCCCACGACCTGTACGGCGGCACCGCCGGCATCGCCGTGCTGCTCGCCGGCTACCTGCGCGAGGTGGCGGCCGGCCGCGCGGACGAGGTGCCCGGCGTGGCGCAGGTGCTGCGCGCGGCCATGCACACGATGCGCCTGGCCGAGAAGCGCCGCGCCGCCGCGGACCCGCCGCCGGCGGAGCAGGCCGGCGGATACGTCGGCCTCGGCTCCAGCATCGCCGGCTGGCTGCTCCTGCGCCGCCTCGGCGCGATCGGCGACCTCGCGCTCGACCGGGCCGTCGCGCTCGCCGAGCGGCTGCCCGCGGTGGTCGCCGAGGACCCGGCGAACGACGTCCTCGTCGGCCGGGCCGGCGCGATCGTCCCGCTGCTGCGCCTCGCCGAGCACACCGGCGACCGGCGCTGGGGGCACCTCGCGGCCTACCTCGGCGACCAGCTCGTGGCCTCCGCGACCCCGGCCTCGACGGTCACCGGGGCGAGTGCCGTGTGCTGGACCAGCCCGCAGTACCCGACCGGCATCGGCGGGTTCGGGCACGGCGTGACCGGCATCGGCTGGGCGCTCGCGCGGCTCGCGGAGCTCACCCGCGACCGCTCGCACGCCACCACCGCGGCAGCCGCGTTCGCGTTCGAGGGCGCGCTGTACGACCCGCGCACCGGCGGCTGGCGAGACCTGCGCGGGGACAACCACGTCGGCGCGGCGTGGTGTCACGGCAGCACGGGCATCGGCATCGCCGCGGTGGACCTGCTGACCCACGGCGGCACGTACGCCGACGACTGGCGCGGCACGGTCCAGGCGTCCGCGTCCTCGTCCTGGCACCGCGGGATCGGCTGGAACCACACGCTCTGCCACGGCGACCTCGGCGTCTGGGAGCTCGTCACCGCGGCGATGGACAACGGCCTCGGCCCGGCCGGGTTCGACCGGGCGGCGGTCGACGCGCACATGGTCGCCGCGGTCGAGGAGTTCGGCGTGGTGACCGGCGTGGCCAAGGACGCGTTCGCGCCCGGCCTGCTCGACGGCGCCGGCGGGGTCGCCTACCAGCTGCTGCGGCTGCATCCGGACTGCCGGCTGCCGTCGGTCCTGCTGCCCGACCCCGGGCCCGCCAGGAAGAAGTGAGGCTCAACCGGGCCGCTGCACCTGCCGGACCAGCTTCTGCGGTGCCTGCACGCAGTAGCTCTCGGTGAGGAGCTCGGTGACCTCGGCCCAGTCGACGTCGTCGCGCAGGATCATGCCCACCACGTCGCGGCCCCACTGCGGCCGGTAGAACGGGTAGCCCGAGTTCGTCAGCGCCTCGAACTCCGGGCCGCGCGAGCGGAACGTGAGCACTGTGTTCGGCCCGTCCACCGACGCCTCGCGGGCGTGCACCGGCGGGTGGCCCGGCGCGACCCGCAGCACGTGGGCGAACGTCTTCTTCCGAACCCGCCACCGCGTGCCCACCCACGCCGGTTCCTCGTACGCCTCGGGCAGGCCGAGGCACACCGGCCGCAGGCGGGTGAGCACCTCGGGCGGGACCTCCAGGTAGTCAGGCACGGCGCTGTGGCCGGTCCGCGAGCAGTGGCCGCGCGGGGTCCCAGGTCGTGCCCTCGGCGGCGTCCCGGCGGCGGCGAGCGATGCCGGACAGCGCCTCGAGCACGACCCGGTTCGCGAGGTAGGACGTCAGCTCCGCGTGGTCGTAGGGCGGGGACACCTCGACGAGGTCGACGCCGACGACCGGCAGCTCGTAGGCGATGCGGCGCACGGAGTCCAGCAGCTGGCGGCCGGTCAGCCCCCCGGGCTCGGGCGTGCCGGTGCCGGGCGCGTGGCCGGGGTCGCAGACGTCGATGTCGACCGAGAGGAACACGCCGTCGCAGTCGTCGGTGGCGACGGCGAACGCCTCGGTCAGGCACGCCTCGAGCCCGCGCGCGACGATCTCGGTCATCTCGTAGGACCGCATCCGCTGCTCGGCCATCCAGTCGAGCGTCTCGGGCTCGGGCCAGTAGCCGCGCAGCCCGATCTGCAGGAACCGATCGCCGCGCACCGCGCCGGACTCGATCAGCCGGCGCATCGGCTGGCCGTGCCCGACGAGCGAGCCGAAGGTGACGTCGCCGGTGTCCGCGTGCGCGTCGAAGTGGATCATCGACACCCGGCCCTCGCCGACGTGCTGCGCGACGCCGGCCGCGTCCGGCCAGGCGATCGTGTGGTCGCCGCCGAGCACGAGCGGGATAGCGCCGTTCGCGGTCACCGTGTGCACGGCGTGCCGCAGGTCGCGGACGGAGCGCTCGGCGTCGCCGGAGTACATCTCGACGTCGCCGGCGTCGTACACGGCCAGGTCCCGCAGCGCGTCCACCCGTAGCGCGAGCGACGGGCGGGAGCCGTCGTGGGGGAGGTAGCAGGACTGGCGGATGTACTGCGGGCCGAATCGGGTGCCCGGCCGGTGGGAGGTGCCGCCGTCGAAGGGCGCGCCCAGGATGACCACGTCCGCGCCGTCGTAGGTGGCGGCGTCGGCCCAGTCGCAGCGGGGCACGCCGAGGAAGGTGATGTCCGGGCCGTACTGAGCGCCGTAGCGAGCCACGTCGCGACCTCCCGTCTCGTCCGGATCGACCTTATTCGCTCGCGACCGCCTTTACGATCAACGCGATGACCTCGTCGCCAGCCGTGACCGCACCGGCCGAGCGGGTACGGCCCCTCGAGCTGTTCTTCGACCTCGTCTTCGTCTTCACCATCACGCAGGTCGCCGGCGTGCTCACGGCCGCGCCGACCGTCGACGGCCTGGGCCGCACGGTGGCGCTGCTCGCGATCATCTGGTGGATGTACGGCGGCTACGCGTGGCTGACGAACGCGCTGGACCTCGCCCGCCCGGGACCGCGGCTGCTGCTGCTCACCGGAATGGCGGCGTACTTCGTGATGTCGCTGGCGGTGCCGCGGTTCTTCGACGAAGGGCCGTTCGGGCTCATCCTCGGCCTCGCCTACCTGGCCGTGGTGCTGGTGCACACGGCCGGCTTCATCGGCACCTCCGGGCACCGCGGGATCTCCCGGCTCGGCCCGCTCAACATCGTGAGTGCGCTGATCGTCGTGGCGGCCGGCATCGTGCCGCCGCAGGCGCGGACGTGGGTGCTGCTCGGTGCGGTCGCGCTGGAGGCGCTCTCGCCGGTGATCGCCGGGATCGGCGGGTTCGCCATCGGCGCCGGGCACTTCGTGGAGCGGCACGGGCTCGCGCTGATCATCCTGCTCGGCGAGTCGATCATCGCGGTGGGCACGGTCGCGTCGGAGCTCGGCGACGTGCTGCGGGTGGTGGTCGGGTCGGTGCTGGCGCTCGTGGTCAGCGCGGGCGTGTGGTGGGTGTACTTCGAACGCGAGGAACGCGACAGCGAACGGCTGCTGGACGCGATGCCGCCGCAGCGGCGCGGGCGCGCGGCGCTGCTGTCGTTCGGCTACGCCTACCTGGCCATGATCACCGGCGTGACCATGGCGGCGGTCGGCATGAAGAAGGCCGTCACCTACTTCACCACCCCGCTGCACGACTTCGAGCTGTGGCTGCTGCCGCTCGGCCTGGCCCTGTACCTGGCCGGCCTGGCCGCGTTCCACCGCGCGCTGGCCCCGGTCTGGGAGTGGACCCGGCTGGTCGCCGCGGTCGCGGTGCTGCTGTGCGTGCCGGCCGGGCTGCTCGCGGGCGGCTGGCTGATGTTGCTGGTCGCGGGCCTGGTTCTGGCCGGCGTCGTGGTCGTGTCGCGGACGCCCGGATTGAACGAAACGTAGGCCGGTCCCGTATATGAGTTCGTGACCCACGCAGCTAGCGCATGCCCGAGGGATGGCAGGCGGCGCCGGCGGGCAGTGCCGATGCTGATGCTCGCCGCGGCACTCGCCGCCTGCACGGCGGGCTGCGGCCCGGGCTCGTCCGGCGATGACGCGAGCGGCGGCCACGGTGCCCCCGGCCACGACGAGGTGGACGTTTCCGTGCTGCCCAGCAAGCCCAGCAAGCCGATGACCGTCCAGCAGCTGGCCACCGGCCTGGGCTGCGAACCCGAGCTCGGCGGCAAGTACGCCGACTACCGGCTGGCCTGGTGCGACGTCAACGGTACGAGGGTGGTGCTCACCGACTTCGACACCGCCGAGGGCCAGCGCCTGTGGCTGGAGCACTCGAAGGACTACGGCGGCGTCTACCTCGTCGGCGAGCGCTGGCTGGTGACCGGAAACAGCCTGAAGGAGATCTCGCCGCTGCAGGACAAGTTCGGCGGCAAGATCGAGAAGGGCGACATCCACGGCCCGCCACCACCGGCGAGCGCGAGACCCGCCGACAAGTGACTACCGCTCGCCCTCGGTGACGAGCACGCTCCCGTAGTCCTTCACGACCATGGAGTCGTGCAGCCGCACGCCCTTGTCGTTGAGCTTCGCCAGCGCGCGGCTGAGCCGTGCCGGCAGCAGGCTGACGAGCCGGGCGGCCTGCATCAGCGACCACACGCCGAGCCGCGTGCGCGGGATGAGGAACCTGGCCGCGCCGAGGGCGAAGGCCCGGCTGTCCCGCACGATCGCGGCCATCTCCCGCTCGTAGGCGGGGAACGCGCGCTCGTGGTCGCCGCCCGCCGCGGCCAGCTCGCCGGCCAGCACGTACGCGCCGATCACCGCGAGGCTCGTGCTCCCGCCGACCGCCGGGCCGGGGCAGTAGCCGGCGTCGCCGACGAGCGTGACGCGGCCACGGGACCAGGTGCCCATCCGCAGCTGCGTGATCGAGTCGAAGTAGAACGCGGGCGTGCGGTCCAGCTCGGTCAGCCACCGGTCGACCTGCGGGTCCATGCCCGCGAAGCGCTCCCGCAACAGGTCCTTCTGCCGCTCGACGTCGCGGTGGTGGTAGTCCAGCGGGCGCGGCGCACGGAACAGGAACACCAGCCGCCCGTCCTCGGTACGCGGCCCGCCGTAGACGCCGACGCCGCGGCCCGGGGCGTTGTACATGATCGCCTTTCCGGGCACGCCGACCTCCTTCGGCACGGACGCGACCGCGAGGTAGGCGCCGACGAACGTGCTGTAGCCCGCCTCGTCGCCGAACACCAGCCGCCGCACGTTCGAGTGCAGCCCATCCGCGCCGACCACGAGGTCGAACCGGCGCGGCTCGCCGTGCTCGAACGTCACCGTGCCGTCCGCGCCGATCGACGTGACCGAGTCGCCGAACACGTACTCGACGTCCGCACGGGTCACGTCGTAGTAGATCTCGCTGAGGTCGTCGCGCATGATCTCGACGTGCCGGTCCGAGGTCGCCGTGAAGACCTTGGCGAGGTCGGCGACCACCGGGCGCCGCCTGCCGGGCCGGTGCAGGTAGATCCGGTCCATGCCGGTGATCTTGGCCTCGATGGCGGGCAGCACGCCCATCTTCTCGGAGATGTCCATGGCGGGGCGGAAGAGGTCGACGGCGTGGCCGCCGGTCTTGCGCAGCCGTGGGGCGCGCTCGACGACGGTGACCTCGAAGCCGAAGTGGTGGAGCCAGTAGGCCAGCACGGGTCCGGCGATGCTGGCGCCGGAGATCAGGATCCGCATGTCGGCTCTCCTTACTTTCCGGTCGGTAAGCATAGCTCGTCAACTTACTGATCGGAAGGTCAGTTATGCTCGCGCCGTGCCCCGACCCTCCGAGACCAAGCAGCGGATCCTCGCCACCGCGCGCGAGCTGTTCGCGCGCAAGGGCGTGCCGAAGACGAGCCTGCAGGAGATCGCGGACCAGCTCGGCATCACGAAACCCGCGCTGTACTACCACTTCAGCTCGCGCGAGGAGCTGGTGCGCAGCATCATGCAGCCGCTGATCGACGATGGCGACGCGTTCGTGGCCGAGCACGAGAAGCTCGAGTCGGTGCGGCCGCGGGAGTTGCTCGAGGGCTACTTCGACTTCAACATCCGCCACCGCGCGGACATCATGCTGGTGCTGACCGAGCTGACCACGCTGTCCGAGCTGGGCCTGGTCGACCGGGTGCTCACCTGGCGGGAACGGCTGACCGCGCTGCTGTACGGCCCGGACCCGTCGCTCGCGGACGCCACGCGCGCGGTGATCGCGCTGGGCGGCCTGCAGGACTGCACGGTGCAGTTCCCGCACGTCCCGGCCGAGGAACTCCGCGAAGCGGCCGTGAACGCGGCCATGGCCACACTCGGTATGGCGGGCGGGTAGCCGGACGCGGGTTGGGCGGGTCGGGTTCGGCCGCCAAGCCGATGACGTCGCCGGGCCCGGTCATCCGGTTCACCCTGGGTGGGTCCGGGTTCGACCGGCGGCCGACGATGCGGTCACCACCCCCTCGCCGTGCGACGACTCCGTCGGAGGATGCCGGCGTACCCGGACGCACTGTCCGCGGCCGCTGGATTCGCGGCACTCAGATCGGTCCGGGTCCGGGCGCCGGCCAGCGTCGCGTGCGTGCGCGTGCCGAAGTCGACCTCGCCTTCGAAGCTGGTGCCTCGGAAGGGTTCGCCTTCGTCGCCGAGCCTGACGCGGCGGAAGTCGGCCAGGCCGAGGAACCGCGCGTCACGGAAGTCGGCCGTCCGCTCGACAGTGGTGCCGCGGAAAGTCGCGGGGCCGATGAACGTCGTGCCGGTGAACCGTGCGGTCCGCAGCACGCAGTTCGTCGGCACGACCTTCGGTAGCGTCGTACCGGAGATGTTGAGCTCGATGTCGGGCCAGAAGCTCCGCGCCCGGTCATCCGATCCGGGACGCAGGTGCTTGGCGAAGCAGGTCCATGGCCGCCTGGCGGACCTCGCCTTCCTCGGCCGACTCACTACGTCGCCCGCGCAGACGCGACGGTGCCGACGATGGAGCTGACGGCGGCCGGGCCGGCATCCGCAGGTAGGCGCAGATCAGGTCGACGATCGTCTGTCTGTGGGCGGGATTCTCCTGCGCGAGCCGCTCCAGCGCGTACAGCCCGGCGAGCCGCACCGGCGCCTTGTCGCTGCCGAGTTGGTCGGCGGCCTTGCCGTACAGCTCGGTGACCCGCCGCTCGGTCGCGTCGTGATCCTTCTGCTTGACGTCGAGCTCGGTCACCCGCTCGGCGGCGCGCGGTCAGCAGCAAGGCGGCGACACCGCCGGTTCCGAAGACGATCGTCGCCGCGGTGCGGATGACGTCGAGCCGTGCCGAGTCCGCTTCGTTCCCGGTGCCGAACAGCGCCCACAGCACCACGACCATGCCAGCGGCGACGAGCAGCAGGCCCGCCGCCCAGATTGCGATGGTCGTCGTGGACAGGACCCGATGCACCTCGGGCCTTCCGCCACCACGCGGCCCTCTCGTCCTGACCACCTCGGCGTCCAGTTACCCCAGTGACTCCACTATCCCCAGCGATGTCGGCGAACCCCAGTCTTGTAACGAATTGATAGCGGAGAGTGAGTGGATCTTCCTGGGGCGTTGACCACCGATGACCTGAGGTCGGTAGTGTGTCCGCCTCTTCCCCACCGATCACCGATCCACGCGGGAGCGGACATGCTCGGGTTGTTGCGCAAGATCTTCAGAACCGGCCGGGTGGCCGAGCGCGATCCGGGGCGGCCGGGGTACGGGCTGCTCGCGGTGGCCCGCGAGTTCTCCGGATCGGTCCAGGTGCGGCACGTCAACGCGGGGTCCTGCAACGGGTGCGAGGTCGAGATCCGCTCTGCGTTCGGGCCGGTGTACGACGCGGAGCGCTACGGCGCCAAGCTCGTCGCCTCGCCGCGGCACGCGGATGCCTTGCTGGTCACCGGACCCGTCACGCGCAACATGGCCGAACCCTTGCGCCGCACCCATGACGCGATGCCCGGCCCGAAGGCCGTCCTCGCGGTCGGCGACTGCGCGCGCAACTGCGGCGCGTTCCGGGGCGCCTACGGGGTCGCCGGCGCCGTGCGCGACGTCGTGCCCGTGGACCTGGAGATCGAGGGCTGCCCGCCCCGCCCGGAGGCGATCGCCGAAGGGCTGCGGAGGCTGACCGGCCGATGAACGTCGCCGCCACCTTCCTCGCCGCCGCGCTGGTTCTCGGCGTACTGGCGGCGCTCGCCGGCTCGCTGCCGGACTACGTCCTCAAGGCGAACCTCCGCGCACCGGCCGCCGGGCTCGGCACCGCGCTAGCCGGGGCGGCCGGCGTCGTCGCCGGGATCGCCGCCATGACGGGCGACCCGTACTCGGCGTCCGTGCCCGGCGTGCTGCCGCTGACGGGCGTCAGGATCGAGCTCGACCCGCTGTCCGGGCCGTTCCTCGCGGCGGTCGGCGTGGCCGCGGTGGCAACCGGGGTCTACGCGGTCGGTGACGCGCGCTCCCGCGTCGTGCAGTCGGTCGTGCCGCTGTTCGTCATCGCGATGCTGCTCGTGCCCGCGGCCGGGGGCGTCGGCACGTTCCTCGCCGCGTGGGAGCTCGTCGCGGCCACCTCGCTCGTGCTGATCCTCGTCGAGCACCGGCGCAGCCCCGAGGTCGCGGTCGCCGGCCGGTGGTACGCGGCCCTGTCGCAGCTGGGTTTCCTGACCGTCCTCATCGGACTCCTCATGCTCGCCGGGCGGGCCGGCGACTCGTTCGCCGACCTGCGCGACGCGCACCCGTCCGCCGTGGTCGCCGGGCTCGCGTTCGTGCTCACGCTCGTCGGGTTCACCACCGCCGCGGGGATCGCGCCCCTGCACGTGTGGCTGCCGCGGGCACACACCGAGGCGCCGAGCCAGGTCTCCGCGCTGATGTCCGCGGCCATGGTGACGCTCGGCGGCTACGGGATCGTCCGCATCGGACTCGACCTGCTCGCCGGCGGCCCGCGCTGGTGGTGGCTCGCCGTGCTCGGGCTCGGCGCGCTGTCCGCGGTCGCCGGCCCGCTGCGAGCCGCGCCGAGCGGCGACCTCAAGCGGCTGCTGACCCGCTCGACGATCGGCGGCATGGGGCTGGTGTTCGTCGGCATCGGCGCGGCCGGCCTGTTCGCCGCCGCCGGGCAGCGGGTACTCGCCGGCCTCGCGCTGACCGCCGCGTTGCTGCACGTCCTCGGGCACGCCGCGGCGACCGGCCTGCTGTTCCTCGCCACCGGGTCCGTCGTGCGCGCGACCGGCACGCGCGAGCTGGAGACGCTCGGCGGGCTGCGGCGCAAGATGCCGTGGACCACGGCCGGGTTCGGGCTCGGCGCGCTGGCCGGCTCGGCGTTGCCGCCGGGCACCGCGTTCGTGTCGGTCTGGTTGCTGCTGCAGGCGTTGGTGCACACGCCACCGGGCACCGGCACGACGATCGGGGTCGCCGTGCCGGTAGCGGTGGCGGCCGTCGCCCTGTCGGTCGGGCTCGCGGTGTCCGCGCTGGCGCGCGCGTTCGGCGTCGGCTTCCTCGCCCGGCCGCGCAGCGCCGCCGCCGAGCAGGCGAGCGAGAGCCCGCCGTTCCTGCTCGCGGGCCTCGGGCTCGCCGGGCTGGCGAGCGTCGTGCTCGCCCTCGGTCCGACCCTGGTGCTGCCGGCGCTGGGCACGGTCAGCGAAACCGTGCTGGGCGAAGGGGAGCGGGCCGTCACCGGCGCGATCACCGTGCGGGTGGCGGGAGTCGCGGGCACGATCTCGCCGCTGCTCATCACCGTGGCGCTGGCCGTCGCGCTCGCCCTCGCGATCGGCGGCACGATGCTGCTGGCCCGCCGCCGCGCCCGCCGCGCGGTGCCCACATGGGACGGTGGGGCCGGGCCGGCGCCGCGCCGGGCCACGACGTTCGCCGTGCCGGCCTACTCGATCGAGCGGACCGAGGGCCGGCTCTGGCGCCCCGCGCTGGCCGCGCTCAACGCCTGGGGAGAGGCCGGCCGCGCGCTGGCCACCGGCAGCGTGCACCGCTACGTCGGCTACGGGTTCTACGCGGTCTGCGCGCTGCTCGCGATCCTGGCGGTGACCCGGTGAACGCACTCGGCATCGTCGGCGGCGTCGTGCAGCCGGTGCTGCTGCTCGCCGCCGCGCCGCTGCTCGCCGGCGTGCTGGAGAAGGTCCGCGCCCGGCTCGAGGGCCGGGTCGGCAGCGGGATCTGGCAGCCCTACCGGGACCTGCGCAAGCTCTTCGGCAAGGAGCCGGTGGACCCGGGCGGCACCAGCGAGATGTTCCGCCTGGGCCCGCTGCTGCTGCTCGCCACCACGGTCGTGGTCGCGGTCGTGGCGCCGTTCGTCACGACCGCGCCGGCGATCGCGCCGGCCGCGGACCTGTTCGCGGTCGCCGGGCTGCTCGCCCTCGGCGCCGTCGCGCTGGTGCTCGGCGCGCTCGACACCGGCACCGCGTTCGGTGCGCTCGGCGCGGGCCGGCGGCTCACGATCCTCGCACTGGCGACGCCGACGCTGCTCGTGGCGGTCGTCGCGCTCGCCACGCGGGCCGGCTCGACCAACCTCGGCGCGATCGTGTCCGCCACGCTCGACGACCCGGTGCAGGTCGTCTCGCCGGGCAGCCTGCTCGCCGCGGCGGCACTCGTCGTGGCGATCGTCGCGGAGACCGGGCGGCGGCCGGCGGACGACCCCGTCACCCGCCAGGAGGCGACGATGGTGCACGGTGCCATCGTGCTGGAGTACGCCGGACCGGACCTCGCGCTCGTGCAGCTCGCGTCCGCGATGCGGCTCGCCGTGCTGCTCGGCCTGCTCGCGAACCTGTTCGTGCCGTGGGGGATCGCGACGTCCATGGGCGCGGCCGCCGTGCTGATCGGCGTGGGCGCGCTAGTGGCCAAGGTCGCGGTGCTCGGGGTGCTGGTGGCCGTCGCCGAGGTGTTCGTCGCCCGGCTGCGCGTCGTCCGGGTGCCCCAGCTGCTGGCCGGCTCGTTCGTACTCGCCCTGCTCGCCGTCTCCGCCGCGTTCTTCCTGACGTGAGAGGGAGAGTGATGAAACCGAGCCCGCAGCTGCCGTGCGGCTCCCAACCGCACCTGAGGGGAACGGGACGCAACTCAGCCACAAGCACGTGCCCAACCGGACTGTATCGGGTCAAGGTGACCAAGAGGGTCAATTCCGGGGAGGCGGGATGAGCTCGCTCTACACCCAGCTGCTGGACCTGGCCTGTGGCGGGCTGCTGCTGACCGCGGCGCTCGTGCTGTGGCGCCGCCGGGTCGCGGTGGTCGTCCGGGTGTTCGTCCTGCAGGGCATCGCGCTCGCCGGGCTCGGCGCGGTGCTCGCGATCCACGAGATCTCCGTCCAGCTGTGGGCGGTGGCCGCCGTGCTGCTCGTGCTGCGCGCGGGCGTGCTGCCCTACCTGCTGCGGCGCGCGGCCGCCGGCCCGCCCGGACCGGAACCCCCGCCGCTGCTCGGCGGGGCCGCGTCACTGCTCGCCACGGCCGGGCTGACGCTGCTCGCCTTCGCGGTGTCCCGGCCGCTGGTCGAGATGGCCCCGAAGGGCGGCGTGGGCGCGGCCGGCACGGCGATCCCGGTCGGCGTGGCCGTCGTGCTCGTCGGCTTCCTCGTGCTCGCCACGCGCCGCGGCGCGCTGCCGCAGCTCGCCGGTTTGCTGTTGATGGACAACGGGATAACCGCCGTCGCGCTGCTCAGCGGCGCCGGGCTCGCGCTGCTCGTCCAGGTGGGCGTGGCGCTGGACGTGTTGCTGGTGCTGGTGATCCTGCAGCTGTCCGCCACGCGCACCCGGGAGACCGTCGGCGACACCGACCTCGACGAGCTCCGGGAGTTGCGGGACTCATGATGACCGTGTTCATGTTCGCGCCGATCGCCGTGCCGCTGCTCGCCGCGATCGCGTACGCCGCGGCCGGCTGGCGCCTGGCGACCGTCTGGGCCGGCGCGGTCAGCGCCGGGCTGGTGCTGGCCTGCGCGGTCGGCGCCGCCGTCGAGGTCGTCCACAGCGACTCCGGCGCGTTCAGCGCCGGGCAGGGCGTGCTGCGCGCCGACGCGCCCGCGGCGTTCCTGCTGCTCGTGGTCGGCGCCGTGGCCCTGCTCGCGACCGTCGCGACACCCGCGTACCTGGCCGCCGAGATCGAGGCGGGGCGGGCCACCGACCGGACCGCGCGCTGGCACTGCACGGCCGTCCAGCTCTTCCTCGCCGCGATGTCGCTCGCCGTGCTCGCCGCGGACCTCGGCCTGCTGTGGGTGGCGATCGAGGCCGCGGTGCTCGCCACCGGGTTCCTCGTCGGGCAGGGCGCGAGCCGTGCCGCCGCCGAGGCCGCGTGGAAGCTCGTCGTCATCTGCTCCGCCGGGCTCGCCCTGGCGCTGCTGGGCATCGTGCTGCTCGGCTACGTCGGGTCCGATGTGGACGGTGTGCGGATCGCGGTGGTGCTGCTGGTGGTCGGGTTCGGCACGATGGCCGGGCTCGCGCCGCTGCACGCCTGGCTGCCCGACGCGCACGGCCAGGCGCCGGCACCGGTGGCCGCGCTCCTGTCCGGCGTGCTGCTCTCCGTCGCCGCGTACGCGATCCTGCGGGTGCGGGCCGTGTCCGACGCCGCGCTCGGGCCCACGTTCGGCCGGGTGCTGCTCGCGGTGCTCGCCGTGGTGTCCCTGCTCGTGGCCGCGTCGCTGCTGCTGGCCCAGCGGGACTACCAGCGGATGCTGGCCTACTCGAGCACCGGGCAGCTGGGCCTGGTCGCGCTCGGCGCGGCGATCGGCGGCCCGCTCGCGATCGCGGCGGTGCTGCTGCAGCTGCTCGGCCACGGGCTCACCAAGGCCGTCCTGTTCGTCGGGGCCGGGCGGATCCGCCAGCTCACGGGCACCAGCCGCATCGACGGCGTGCGCGGCCTCGCGGCCCGCCATCCGATGCTCGCCGGCGCGGTCGCGGCGGCCCTGCTCGCCCTGCTCGGGCTGCCGCCGTTCAGCCTGTTCGCGAGCGGCCTCGGCATCGCCCGCGCCGGGTTCGCGGCCGGCCTCGGCTGGCTGGTCGCCATCGCCCTGCTGCTGGCGCTCGCGATCGCGATCGCGCTGATCGCGCACACCAGCCGGATGCTGCTCGGCGAGCCACCGGACAGCCCCGGTGCGGCCACCGGCGTCGTGCGGCTGCCCGGGTCCACCACGGCGGCACTGGTGGGCGGCCTGGTGGTCTGCGCCGCCGCCGGCATCGCCGCCGAACCGCTGGCCACCCTGCTGCGGCTGGCCGCCGACACGCTCGTGGGGGCGCCATGACGAGTGACACCACGCCGGGGATCACGCCGACCCCGGGCCCGCCCGGCGAACCGGCCGGCACGAACCGCACCGCGCTGACGATCAGCCCGGACGACCTGCCCGCCCGCGCGAAGTCGTTGCTGGACAAGGGCTATCGGGTCGCGCTGATCGCCGGCCACGAGGACGTCGGCGGCATCGGGCTGCGCGCGGTCTACCTGTTCACCGCCGCCGACCCGGACCGGCGTGTCGAGCTGCACGTCCCGGTCCCGCGCGACACCCCGGCCGTGCCGAGCCTCGCCGGCATGTCCTCGCTCGCGGCCCGCTTCGAACGCGAGATGCACGACCTGTTCGGCATCGTGACGCTCGGCCACCCCGTGCCGCACCGCCTCGTCCGGCACGGCCACTGGCCGCGCGGCTGGTACCCGATGCTCGCCGCCGCGGGGGAGCCGCCGGAGTTCGCGGCCGCCGAGGTGCCCGCGCCGGTCGACGAGTCGGAGGTCTCGCTCGGCCCCGTGCACGCCGGCGTGACCGAGCCGAGCCGCTACCGGCTCACCGTGGACGGCGAGCGGGTCACCGCGGTCGGCGGCCGGCTCTGGTATGTCCACAAAGGAATCGAGCGGCTGTTCCAGGGCCGCACGCCCGCCGACGGCATCGAGCTGGCCGAGCGGATCAGCGGCGACACCGCCGTCGGGCACACGCTCGCGTACTGCCTCGCCGTCGAGGACGCCGAGGGTCACGAGGTCGATCCGGACGTCCAGCGGATCCGGTCGATCCTGCTGGAGCTGGAGCGGCTGTACAACCACGCGGCCGACATGGGCGGGCTGTGCGGCGACGCGGGGCACGGCGTGCTCGACGCGCACGCGCAGGGCATCCGCGAGGAGCTGCTGCGGATCAACGACGAGGTGACCGGCCACCGGCTGCTGCGCGGCGCGATCCACCCGGGCGGGGTGGCGATCCGCCGGCTGCCGCACCCGGACCGGCTGGCCGAGCTGGCCACGGAGGTGGCCTCGCTCGTGGCGCTCGCGCTGGAGAGCAGCGTGATCGTCGACCGGTTCACCGGCACCGCCGTGCTCACGGTCGAGCAGGCGGCCGCGTGCGAGGCCCTGGGCTACGTGGCGCGGGCGAGCGGCCTGACCGTCGACGCCCGGCACGACCACCCGTTCCTGCCCGCCGACCCGCCGCGCGCCTACGACCGCACCGAGGGCGACGTCATGGCTCGCTTCCTCGCCCGGGCGGCGGAGTTCGCGGACTCGGTCCGGCTCATCGCGGCGCTGCGCGAGGAGGGCTTCGCCGCGTCCGCCGAGCCCCCGCAGGCGCGGCGCGCCGAGGCGAGCACGGGCGTGGGCATCGTCGAGGGCTGGCGGGGCACGATCACCCACCGCGTCGAGCTGTCCGAGGAGGGCGTGCTGACCCGGGTGAAGGTCGTCGACCCGAGCTTCGTCAACTGGGCGGCGCTGCCGCTCGCGCTGACCGGCATCGATGTGGCCGACTTCCCGCTCGCCAACCGCAGCTTCAACCTGTCGCTGGCGGGGAACGACCTCTGATGGCCCCTTGATAGGCAAGTAGTCACTTGCCTATTGTGTTCACCGTGGCGGCCGACATCTTCAAGGCGCTCGCCGACCCGACCCGGCGGCGCATCCTTGACGAGCTGGCCGAACGGGACGGGCAGACGCTCTTCGAGATCTGCACGCGCCTGGTGACCAAGCACGGTCTCGGGCTCACCCGCCAGGCGATCAGCCAGCACCTGGCGGTGCTCGAGGAGGCCGGGCTGGTCCGTACGCGCCGGCAGGGCCGCTACAAGTTCCACGACCTGGACACCGCGCCACTCGAGCGCATCGTCACGCGGTGGCTCAGGCCCGGCTCACGAGGGGAAGGCTCATGAGAATCCATCTGTCCAGCGTCTTCGTCGACGACCAGGAGAAGGCGCTGCGCTTCTACACCGAGGTCATGGGTTTCGTGCCGAAGTTCGACGTCCCGGTCGGCGAGGACCGCTGGCTGACCGTGGTCTCACCGCAGGATCCCGACGGGGCCCAGCTGCTGCTGGAGCCCTCGAGCCATCCGGCGGTGAAGCCGTACAAGGAGGCACTCGTCGAGGACGGCATCCCGGCGAACTCCTTCGCCGTCGACGACGTGCACGCGGAGTTCCAGCGGCTGCGTGAGCTCGGTGTGCGGTTCACCCAGGAACCGCTGCGGATGGGCCCGGTGACCACCGCGGTACTGGACGACACCTGCGGCAACCTGATCCAGATCGTGCACCAGAGCGAGTAGCTACGAGGCGCTGTCCTCAGGGAACTGGGCGGTGTAGCCGAGGGACTTGAACATGCCGGTCAGCATCGTGCGGGTGTTCTTCTCCGCCCGCGCGGTGAGGCCCGCGTCCTTCGCGGCGTCGGAGATCTTCTTCTCCGCCATCACGTAGAACTCCTGCTGGTCCTCGGTCTTGAACAGGGCGGAGACGCGGTCCCAGACGCCGCGTTCCTGCGAGTACAGGTAGGTCTTCTTCTGGTCGATGCTCGGCTTGGCGAGCTTCGCCGCCGGCAGCTGCACCCGCACGGTCCGCTTCTCGGTGTCGACCTTCAGCGCCCGCTCGTCGAGGGCGTCGAAGTCGACGTACGCGTCGACCGACCCCGCCGCGACGAACAGCGTCCGGCTGCCCGCGATGACGTCCGGCACCCAGGCGACGTCGTGCTCGAGGTCGACGACGACCTGGAAGTTGCCCTGAGCGGCGTGGTACTCACTCAGGTCCTTCACGGACTGGAGCAGTGCGGGCTGGCTCCGGTCGACCTCGTTGTCGTGGAACGGGTTCAGGCTGGGCAGCTTGCCGGCCAGGAACAGCACGGCGGCGACGATGACGACGACGACCCCGACCACGCGCCCAACTTTCCACAGTGGACTCATGGGTGTGTCTGGCATGCCGACCTCCTCACCCCGCAATTTTTTCACGGTGGGGCCGAGGTCGCTCGGCGACGAGGCGTCAGCCGTCGCCGTACGTGGCCCGCAGGCGGCTCTTCAGCAGCTTCCCGGACGCGGTGCGGGGGAGCGCGCCGGCGAACACGACCGACGCCGGGACCTTGTACTTCGCGATCCGCGAAGTCAGGAAGTCGCGCAGCTCGACGGGGTCGACGGCCTGCCCTTCCCGCACCACCACGACGGCCCGGCCGACCTCGCCCCACCGCTCGTCGGCGACCCCGATGACCGCGCAGTCGGCGACGGCGGGGTGCTGGTGGATGGCGTCCTCGACCTCGGCGGGGTAGATGTTCTCGCCGCCGGAGATGATGAGGTCCTTGATGCGGTCGCGGATGTAGAGGAACCCCTCGTCGTCCACAACCGCGAGATCGCCGGTGCGCAGCCAGCCGTCGGCCGACAGCACCGCGGCCGTCTCGGCCGGCTTGTCCCAGTATCCGGGCATCACGTTGGGGCCGTGCAGGATCACCTCGCCCGGCACCCCCGGCGCGACGTCGGCCCCGGCCGCGTCGACCACGCGCACGTCGGTGAAGAAGCACGGCGTGCCGGCCGAGCCGACCTTGCGCGTGCTCTCCGCGGCACGCAGGAACAACGCGCTCGGCGCGGACTCGGTGAGCCCGTAGCCCTGCAGGAAAGTCAGGCCGCGCCGCTGGTAGGTGGTGATGACGGATTCGGGCACCGGCGCACCGCCGCAGATCATCGTGCGTACCGACGACAGGTCCGCGTCCGCCCAGGCCGGCGTGGCGGCGATGGCCTGGAACATCGCGGGCACGCCGAACAGGTAGGTGACCCGGCGCTCGGCGATGAGCTCGAGCGTGCGCACCGGGTCGAACGCCGCCATGAGCACGACCGTGCCGCCCTTGAGCAGCGTCGGCAGCACGGTCTGGTTCAGCGCGGCGACGTGGAACATCGGCGCGTTCACCAGCGTCACCTCGTCGCCCGCGACGTCGACGTCGATCAGCAGGTTGAAGCTGTTCCAGTGGATGTTGGCATGCGAGAGGGACGCGCCCTTCGGGCGCCCGGTGGTGCCCGAGGTGTACATGATGACCGCGACGTCCTCCTGGTCGACCGGCTCGTCGAGGGGGTCGTCCGGCGCGGCGGCCAGGAGGTTCTCGTAGGCGTCGAAGTCGAAGACGTGCGGCACGACCTCGCGCAGCGCGCCCGCGGCCGCGGCGTGCGCGGGTGAGTGCACGAGCACGGTCGTGCCGCTGTCGTCGAGGATGTAGGCCAGCTCGTCCGGCGTGAGCCGCGCGTTGAGCGGTACGAAGATCGCGCCGAGCTGGCCCGCGCCGAAGAGCACCTCCAGGAAGTTCCCGTGGTTGGGTCCGAGGTAGGCGACGCGGTCGCCGCTCGCGACGTCCAGCTTGGCGAGCGCGTGGGCGAACATGGTGCTGCGCCGGTGGAGTTGCCCGTATGTCCACTCGCGACCATCGGATACGACCGCCACGCTGTCCGGTGACATCCGCGCCCGGCGGGCAGTCCACGATCCGATGCCTTGGTTGCGCATGGGCGTCCTTCCACCATGAGGCGGGCCACCAAATTATGCGTGGATCTTGCGGCCGTCAACGAGTTGCCTAATATCGGCCCGTGCGCCCGCAGTCCCTGATGCTCACCTTCCTCGGTGACTACCTCTACAGGCAGGGGCGGTGCGTCTACTCCGGGACCGCGATCGCGGTGCTGGGCCGGCTCGGGGTGTCCGAACACGCGACGCGGTCCACGCTGGGCCGGATGGTGAACCGCGGGTTGCTGTACCGGGTTCGCCGCGGCCGGCGCATGTACTTCGGCCTGACCCCGCGCACGGTGGCCATCCTGCGGGACGGGCACGTCCGGATCTGGCGGACCGGCGCGGTGAACGAGGACTGGGACGGCACGTGGACGTTGCTGGGGTTCTCGCTGCCGGAGGCGTGGCAGCGGCAGCGGCACGACCTGCGCTCGCAGCTGGCGTGGGCGGGTTTCGGTCCGCTGCAGGGCGGGCTGTGGATAGCGCCGGGCCGGGTCGACGTGTCGGCGATCGTGGCCGAGCTGGGCCTCGCCACGAGGGTCCGCGTGTTCCGCGCACACGCCGACGAGCTGACCGACGTGGCGCAGCTCGTACACGATGCCTACGACCTGGACCGCCTGGCGCAGAGGTACCGGGAGTTCGCCGACCGCTGGTCGGACCCGCCGTACCGGGCCGACCCGCTGGCCGCGCACCTGGCCATCGTCACCGAGTGGCTGCGCATCATCCGGCTGGACCCACGCCTGCCGGTCCGCCACCTGCCGGCCGACTGGCCGGCCATCCCCGCGCAGAAGACCTTCCAGCATCTGGAGGCGGAGCTGGCCACCCCGGCCGCGGCGGCGGTCGCGCCCATCTTCGAGTCCGTCCCGGAAGAGACCGCTCCCGCTGCGGACTCCGGTGGTTGAGCCACTGTGCCGCTGATGAGCGGCGCTGACCGTCAGCGGCGCAGCACGGCCCACAGACCCCAGCCGGCCTCCGAGGTCACCGCGTGGAACGGCCTGGCGCCGGCCGCCGCGTCGAGCGCGCCGACCACCGTGGAGATCGGGACGTGGTGCGGGGCGCCGGTACCGAGCGCGTTCGACCACACCACGACGCCGTCCGGCGCGAGCACCCGCACGACCTCCGCCGCGAACAGCGGTACGTCCGCGAGCACGACCGCGCTCGCGGACGCGTCGGGCAGCGGCAGCCGGGCGGCGTCGCCGATGAGCCGCCACGCGGCGCCGGACCGGCGGATCATCTCCGGCGTCAGGTCCAGGCTGACCACCCGCGGCCACACCGCCGCGAGCAGCGGGGTGAGCAGGCCGGTGCCGGCGCCGGCCTCGACGCACAGGCCGGCGGGAAGGGGGCCGCCGCGGTCCAGCGCGTCGGCGAGCGGCACGGGCCGGTACCCGCCGCGCTCGTCGTCCCACCCGGACGCGAGCTCGGTGTAGCGGCGGACGACCTCGCGGGCCGAGTCGCCGGACCAGACGGCCGGGTTCTCCGCGATCTCGCGGGAGTTCCGCTGCGCCGCGGCCGCCTCCGGGCGCACCGGCTTGCCGGGCTCGGCCGGCACGACGCGGGGCAGGGTCTCGATCACGTACCCGATCCTGCCACCGCGACTGCGCACGCGGCCGGTGGTCCGCACCACGCCGGAGCTGCGATCGTCGACCGATGCGGATACGAGTGGAGCGGTCCGCCGGCACCGTCGGGACGCGGCTGGTGGACCCGGAGAACTACGCGGACTTCGCCGTCGAGCTCGCGGTCGACACGGCCGCGGCCGGCCCGGCGCTGGCCGGCCGGGTGGAGCTCGCCGGCGACCAGGCGTGGGTCGACGAGCCGTGGCTGCGCGAGCTCGGCGGGTACGACGGAGACGGGCGCTACGCGCGCATGCTCGACTTCGCCCGTGACCGCGGCTGGCTCGACGCCGGCGGGCGCATCGCGGCACATATCGTCCACATCGGACGGTAACGCTGGCGCGCGGGGCCGGCGTGTGCGAGCCTGCCCCCGTGCGGCCCACTCTGTACGAGTTCGCCGGTGGCGAGCCCGCGTTCCTCGCGCTCGCCACCGCGCACCACGCGCGCTGCCTCGCCGATCCCGAGCTGAACCACCCGTTCTCGCATCCGGACCAGCACCCGCAGCATGTCGAGCGGCTAGCCCGTTACTGGGCGGAGGTGCTCGGCGGTCCGCCGCTCTACTCCGAGTCGTGCGGGGACCACTCCTCGGTGATGCACCTGCATTCCGGCAACGGCGACATCTCCGACCTCGGCCGCCGGTTCGTCGACTGCTTCGTGGCCGCGATGGACGACGCGCAGCTGCCCGCGGACCCGGCGTTCCGCGCTGCCATGCGGGCGTACATGGTCGTCGCGGTGGACGAGGTGCTCTCCTACGGCGACATCCCGCCACCGCGGGGCCTGCCCATGCCCCACTGGTCGTGGGAGGGTCCGGTCAGCTGATCGCGCGCGCCAGCATCGGCAGCGACCGGTGCAGCTCGCGCTCCCAGTACGGCCACGCGTGCCGGCCGGGCCCGTAGAAGTCGGTCGTCACGCGGACGTGCTGGGCGCGCAGCTCGCCGGCCAGCGCGACGGACTCCCCGTTGAGGAACTGCTCGATCTCGTCCGGTTGCGCGTCCGGCGGGTCGAGCGGGCCGGGCCGGCCGTCGCCGACGGAGAGGAAGACCGGGATCCCGCGCAGCCGGCGGGCGAGATCGTAGGGGTTGTGCGCGGCCCAGATCTCCGGGTGCGCGGCGGGGTCGCCCCACAGCGCGTTCGGGTCCAGGCCCCAGCCCGACACGATGCTGGTAACGATCTGCTCGCCGACCGGGCTCTGGTAGGTCGTGTGCACGACGCCGCTGTAGGACGCGGCGGCGTCGAACATGCCCGGGTGGCGGGCGGCGTAGGACAGCGCGCCGAAGCCACCCATGGACAGCCCGGCGATCGCGCGCTCGTGGCCGGAGCGGTACCGGTGCTCGATCAGCCGGCGCAGCTCGGTCAGGTGGAACGTCTCCCACGCCGGGCCGGACAGCCAGTTCGAGTAGAACCCGGCCGGACCGCCCTCGGGCATCACGACCAGCATGTTCGTGTGCGCGGTGAGCGCCTCGACGTCGGTGTTGTTGGTCCACGACCGGTAGCCGGTGTCGCCGTCGCAGCAGCCGTGCAGCAGGTAGAGCGTCGGCCACGTGCGGTGCCGGAAGCGCTGGTAGTCCGGCGGGAGCAGCAGCCGCACGCCGACGTCGTGGCCGACGGCGTCGGAGTGCACGGTCAGCTCCAGGAGCCGGTCGCTCAGCCGTTCCTCGTGGACGACCCACGCACCCGTCCGGGTCGGCGTGGACGCGGCCGAGGCGGCGGCCGGCAGGGTGATGGCGAAGTTGAGCAGCAGGGCCAGGATCAGCAGGATTCCCCGGGATCGCATGATGGCCTCCGATGGTCCGTCACCTCATCGTGCTGGGCGCGGGCCGTCAGGACAAGAACCGGCCAACCAGCCTCAGGCTTCGTGACCTGCTTGCAGGTCCTTGACGTCCTGGAAGGGCAGCTGGCCGAGCCCGGTCGGGTCGCCGACCTCCGTCGGCTCGAGGAGCTGGCCCTCGTGGTCGCCGGCGTCGTGCCGGCTCAGCACCCGGCCGGCGAACCACTGTGGACAGTCGGCGAGGAGCGGGGCGCCGCCGGGGCCGGGACGCCAGTCGCAGTGGGCGAACTTGTCGAAGTCGGTGCCGGTGCGGGTGCCGAACAGCTTCGCCAGCGGATGGTTGTCCGGGGTGAGCACGTGCACGACGAGCAGGTCGGTGTCGCGCGCGACCGTGTAGGTGTGGTTGTTCTTCGACAGCCAGACCATGAACCGCGGCGGGTCGATGCTGCACTGCGCCGCGAAGCCGACCAGGCAGCCCGCGTGCCGCTCGCCGGCCGCCGCGGTGACGACGAACATCGGGTAGTCCAGGTCGCCGACGAGCTCGTTGAACCTGTCCACGGTGGACGCCATGGGCCGACGGTACCGGACAGCCGACTCCCTTGTTTCGTCAAGAACTTTCGTGTCGCGATTCTGTAACGGATCGGCCAAGGTCGGCGACCCTCCAATATTGGAGCACTGGCAGGAAGAAGAAATTCGCATGAGCGGAAACGTGCTCGACCAGGCGTCGGTCGACGCCTTGCGCGCCGGCTTCGGCGGCCGGGTCGTGACCCCGGCCGAATCCGACTACGAAGACGTACGCGCGATCTTCAACTCGATGGTCACCGCGCGGCCCCGGGTGATCGCGCAGGTCGCCACGGCGGGGGACATCCCGATCGCACTCGACTTCGCCCGGCTGCACGGGCTCGACGTCGCGGTCCGCAGCGGCGGCCACAGCGTCGCCGGCGCGGGGCTCACCGACGGCGGACTGGTGATCGACATGCGACGCCTCAACGAGGTGACCGTCGACCGCGAGGCGCGCACCGCCCGCGTCGGCGGCGGCGCGGTGTGGGGTGACCTCGACAACGCGACCCAGCCGTACGGCCTCGCCACCACCGGCGGCCGGGTGTCCTCGACCGGCGTGGCCGGCCTGACGCTCGGCGGGGGCTCCGGGTGGATCGAGCGCAAGTTCGGGCTGGCGTGCGACAACCTGCTGTCGGTCGACCTGGTCACCGCGGACGGCCGGCGGCTCACCGCGAACGAGCAGGAGAACCGGGAGCTGTTCTGGGCGCTGCACGGCGGTGGCGGCAACTTCGGCGTCGTCACCGCGTTCACCTTCCGGCTGCACGAGCTGCCGGAGTTCTCGGTGGCCGTGCTGGTCTGGCCGCCGGACCGGGACCGCTCGGTCGCCGCGGTGTTCCGGTCGGTGTTCACCGACGCGCCCGACGAGGCCGGCGGCACGTTCGGGCACGTGACCGGCCCGCCGGAGGACTTCGTGCCGGCGGACCTGCAGGGCGGGCTGTGCGCCGTCGCCATCGTGACGTGGTGCGGCCCCGAGGAGGACCTGCGTGACTTCATCGCGCCGCTGCTCGCGGCCGGGCCCACCGGCCAGCTGGTCACCGACATCCCGTACGCGCAGCTGCAGTCCATGCTCGACGTGCCCCCGGGGAACCGGAACTACTACTCCGTCGAGCAGCTGAAGGACCTGCCGGACGAGGCGCTCGACCGGATCTGCGCACGGTCGGCCGACATGCCGGTGCCGACGATGTCCCAGCAGCTGCTGATCCCGCTCGGCGGCGCGGTCGCCCGGGGCGCGCAGTGGCCGGGCTTCAACCGCGACGACGCGTGGATGGTCCACCCGCTCGGCGTGTGGCCGGACCCGGCCGACGACGAGCGGGCGAAGGCGTGGGCCCGCAGCCTGCAGGCCGACGTCCGCCCGTGGGCGACCGGCGACGTGTACCTCAACTTCATCGGGGACGAAGGTGAGGAGCGCGTGGTGGCCGGGTTCGGCCTGGACAACTACCGGCGGCTGGCCCGGCTCAAGGCCGACCTCGACCCGGAGAACGTGTTCAACCGCTGGCACAACGTGCGGCCCGCGCGGGCGGGATCCGGCGTGTAGCCGTTGCTCCGGCAACGACACTGGCCGACGATGTCAGGGCGACCCGCTCCCGGGCCGCCCTGACCTCGAGGAGCGCCCGTGCCGACCTTGCCCTTGCTGCCGACGTCACTGGTCGGCAGCTACGCCCAGCCGGAGTGGTTGATCGACCGCGCGAAGCTCGCCGGGCGCTTCCCGCCCCGGGTGCGCGCCAAGGAGCTCTGGCGGGTGCCGCCGGAGAACCTCGTCCAGGCCCAGGACGACGCGACCGTGCTCGCGATCCGCGCGCAGGAGCGGGCGGGGCTGGACATCGTCACCGACGGCGAGATCCGGCGCGAGAGCTACTCGAACCACTTCGCGACCGAGCTAGAGGGCGTCGACCTCGACAACCCCGGCACGGCGCTGGACCGCAGCGGGCACCCCAACCCGGTGCCGCGCATCACCGGCCCGATCCGCCGCCGGCGCCCGGTCGAGGTGGCGGACCTGGAGTTCCTGCGGGCGAACACCGACCACACGGTGAAGATGACGGTGCCCGGCCCGTTCACGATGAGCCAGCAGGCGCAGAACGACCACTACCCGGATGCCGAGGCGGCGGCGATGGACTACGCGGCGGCGGTCAACGCGGAGATCCGCGACCTGTTCGCCGCCGGGGCGGACATCGTCCAGATCGACGAGCCGTACATGCAGGCCCGCCCGGACGCGGCGCGCCAGTACGGCCTCGCGGCGCTGAACGCGGCACTGGACGGCGTCACGGGGACGACCGCGGTCCACATCTGCTTCGGCTACGCGGCGATCATCCACGACCGGCCGTCGGGTTACTCGTTCCTGCCGGAGCTGGCGGGCTGCCCGGCGAAGCAGATCTCGATCGAGACCGGACAGTCCGGACTGGATCTCGGCGTGCTCGCGGACCTGTCGGACAAGACCATCATCCTGGGCGTGATCGACCTGTCGGACCACGCGGTGGAGCCGGCCTCGCTGGTCGCGACCCGGGTGCGGCGCGCGTTCGACCACGTGCCGCCGTCGCAGGTCGTGATCGCGACGGACTGCGGCATGAAGTACCTGCCGCGCGAGTCGGCGGAGGGCAAGATGCGCTCCATGGCGGAGGCGGCCCGGATCCTGCGCGCGGAGCTTCGCTGACCCTCCTTTGTCCACAAGGCTTGCTGCTGCGCCCAAATCGCGAAGCGGTGCTACTCTGCCTCCCGGCGACGGCCCATCGCCCAACCCCTCTCGGGCTCACCCCAGCTGAGCCGATCCAGGGGCAAAGGGGGACAGACTCCCGGGCCGCGAAGTCACGTTGGCATATCGGTCACCGGACGCCGTCGGGTCGACTGCTGGGGAGTGGTCCGTGCGGTGCCGAGCGAGGACTGAGATGCCACGGCAGAAGAACTTCAAGAAGCTCGTCCGCGACCGCGCGGCCAAGACCGGCGAGTCCTACACCGCCGCTCGCGCGCACTTCGTGGCGCCACCGCCGCGCCCCGCCACCGACCCCGACGCCGCGGCGCTCACCCGGGCCCTCGCGGCGGCCGGCGTGCTGAACCCGCGCGACGGGAAGCCGTTCACCGAGGCGCTCGTGTTCGGTCTGGGCGGCGGCATCGGGTTCCAGTACATGGTCTTCGCCTACCAGGGCTGGACCTCGATCGCGCTCGACGGCCGGTGCAACACGCTCTACTTCGAACGCAAGGGCTTCATCGAGAACGCGTGCGCGCGGCTCGGCGTGCCGCTGCAGGTGCAGCAGCTACCGAGCCCCGAGACCGCGGAGAAGCGCCTGCGCGCCGCCCTCGCCGCCACGCCGGAGGTCGCGCTGACCCTCGACCTGGTGAAGCTGCCCGGCCACCCCGGCGACGGCCCGTACGTGCCGTACCTGCCGAGCCCCGTCACGGTGTCCGAGCACGGCGGCGACCTCGCGGTCACCGGCCTGGCCGGCGGGCGGACCACCATGTCCTGGGCCGACCTGATCGACGCGCGCTGGTCCCAGCACAAGAAGTACGGCGGCCTGTTCCGCCTCGGCACGCCGGCAAACCCGCCGGATGTCGCCGCCGTGACGCGGGACGCGATCGCCCGCACCGCCGAGTGCCTGCTCGAGCCCAGCAAGTCCAGTTTCGACGCCAACTTCGGCATCCCCGCGATCCGCAAGTGGGCCCGCCTGTTGACCGACGAGAAGGACGCCAAGGGCTGGCCGAAGCTGTGCCCGGACGATGAGTCCCGCCGGCTCGCGATGCTCTCGGTGAGCCGTGGACTCGGCGAGGCGGCGTCGCGCCCGCAGTTCGCGGCGTTCCTGGCGCAGGCGGCGACGCTGCTCGGGGACGCGCGGCTGGCCGGGTCGGCGGACACGTACGACGACCTCGGCCGCCGCTGGGCGAAGCTCGTCGCGCTGACCGGTGAACCCGGCACCACGGCAGCGGATCTCGCCGCCCTGCTGCCCGGCCTGGCCGACGCGGAGGAGGCGGCCGCGACCGCGCTCCGGTAGGCGACCGCGCGCCCGTACACCGTGTCAGCGCACGGTGTACGGGCCGGTCGGGACCTCGTGGTAGCCCTTCGCGCCGATCGCCCGCGCCAGCGGGCTGCGCGGGTCCTCGTCGGCCTTCAGCCGGTCCAGCACGTACCGGAAGTCGTAGCGCGGCCGCCAGCCGAGCACCTCCCGCGCCCGCGCGTTGACGTACACCCGGTCGATCTCGCCGAACATCCGCCAGCCGCGTCGGGCGTACTCGGCCGGCTGGTCCGGGAAGAGCCGGGCGACCACGCTCGGCGCGTCCCGGTGCAGCGACGGCAGATCCGCCACGGTGAACGGCGTGGTGGCGCTGATGACGAACCGGCCGAAGCCGACCTCGGG
>NZ_DATBKY010000067.1:0-32818 GCF_036555685.1 Actinophytocola sp.
TGACGTTCCCGCAACACAGCGACACGTCGAAGGGCACCGCGTGCTTGTACCGCCAGATCTCGATACCTGTCTTCGCGTCGAGGGCCCAGACCCAGCCGTCCCAGCCGGCCAGGAACATGATCCCGTCGACGACGATCGGGGCGGCCTCGAACGAGTAGGTCGACGCGCCGGCGATGAGGCCGGTCATGCCGGCCTGGAAGATCCAGGCGGGGCCGATCCGCTTGACGTTCTCCGTGTTGATCTGGTCCAGCGGGCTGTACCGCTGTCCGTTGTAGGCGCCGTAGTAGGTGAGCCAGTTCTGGGGCTCCGACGAGGCGTTCAGAATGCGCTCGTAGCCGAGGTCGCGAACCACCGGCGGCGCAACGTCTCCCCCTGCGACTTTGCCGCTCAGCGTTCCTTGGTCGACAGCCTCGCCCGCGTCCACATATTCGACGGTCATTGTGCCTCCTCCAATCTATGGCCGCGGCTGGTCGGGACGGTCGAGGCGAGCCTCGGGTGGGACGTCTCCCAGCACGACAATGGCGGCGGTCAGCCCCCGGCCTTCGTCGTTGCCCGTGGGTGAGCTGAGCCAGTAGTAGCCCGGGCCGTCGAGGTTGAGGGTCGCTCTCCCTTTCGAATGGTTCACCAGCCAAATGAATTTTCTGTCGCCATTGCTCGGGAGGAGCGCGCAGTGGGTGTTCAGGTCGTCATTGATAAGTTCGAGGTCGATATCGCCCCCGTGGGGCAATACCAGAATCGAAGGATCCCAGCTGATCTCATCTGGTCGGATCCGGATTGTCGCCGCCATTCGGCCATCGGCCTTCTCCGTCGCCTGCCCAATGCGCCCGGTCCCCAGAACCTGACCCAGTGACGCCTTGTTCTGCGCGTCCAACCCGAGCTTGTTCAGCAGGTCGACTCGCTCCTGCGTGGTCGTCATCGGGAGCTTCACCTCCTCATCCAGAATCCCGCACCTTGCTTAGGGGTGCAAAATACGCAACTTCATATGAGAATTGGCTCGAATGGCCAAATTCAGGATTCTGGTCCACGAATTGGAAAAATCACGATTCAAACAGCACTCTACGCCGGGCGAATCGCACCGACAAGGGCGAGCGCCAATTCGGGAGGGCTACGCCGTTCGTCCGCAGTCGGCTACCGTTCGTACCCGATTTGCCGCCGTTAAAGGTCGTATCGGTCGAGGTTCATGACCTTGTGCCAGGCGGCCACGAAGTCGTGCACGAACTTCTCCCCTGCGTCGTCACTGGCGTAGACCTCGGCGAGAGCGCGCAGTTCGGAGTTCGAGCCGAAGACGAGGTCGACACGGCTGCCGGTCCACTTGACCGCGCCCGTGGTGCGGTCGCGGCCCTCGAAGGTCTCGGGGTTGTCAGTGTCCCCGGTCATCGGCGTCCACTCCGTGTCCATGTCGAGCAGGTTCACGAAGAAGTCGTTGGTCAGCGACCCAGGGGTCGAGGTGAACACGCCCAGCGGGGACTGCCCGGAGTTCGCGCCCAGCACGCGCAGGCCCCCAAGGAGGACGGTCATCTCGGGCGCGCTCAGCGTCAGCAGGTTCGCGCGGTCGATCAGCAGGGACTCAGTCGGCTGCCGGTTGCCCTTCCCGTGGTAGTTGCGGAACCCGTCCGCCGACGGCTCGAGCGAGGCGAACGACCCCACGTCGGTCCACTCCTGCGACGCGTCCGTGCGGCCGGCGGCGAAGGGGACCTCGATGTCGTAGCCGGCTGCCTCGGCAGCCTGCTCGATCGCCGCACATCCGGCGAGCACGATGAGGTCGGCCAGCGAGATCTTCTTGCTCCCGGTCTGGGCGCTGTTGAAGGAGTCCCGGATCCCCTCCAGGGCGCTCAGCACCTCCGCCAGCGTGTCCGGGTCGTTGACGTGCCAACCGCGCTGCGGCTGGAGGCGGATGCGCCCCCCGTTGGCCCCGCCGCGCTTGTCGCTGCCGCGGAACGTCGAGGCCGACGCCCACGCGGTGGAGACCAGCTGGGCGATCGACAGCCCCGACTCGAGTACCTTGGCCTTGAGCGAGGCGACGTCGTCCTCGGTGACGAGCTCGTGGTCCACGACCGGGACCGGGTCCTGCCAGAGTAGCTGCTCCTGCGGGACCAGCGGTCCGAGGTAGCGCTGGATCGGGCCCATGTCGAGGTGCGTCAGCTTGAACCAGACCCGGGCGAACGCGTCCGCCAGCTGGTCCGGGTTCTCCAGGAAGCGCCGCGAGATCGGCTCGTAGACCGGGTCGAACCGCAGCGCGAGGTCCGTCGTCAGAACCGTCGGGGGGTGTGTCTTCGACGGGTCGTGGGCGTCCGGGACGGTGCCGGCTCCGCCGCCGGCTCTCGGAATCCACTGCCACAGACCGGCGGGGCTCAGCTCCAGGTCCCACTCGTAGCCGAACAGAGTCTCGAAGAAGCTGTTGTCCCACCTCGTCGGCGTGGGTGTCCACGTACCTTCGAGCCCGCTGGAAATGGCGTCGGCGCCTTTCCCGGTGCCGTAGCTGCTCCTCCAGCCCAGGCCCTGCTGCTCGATCGGGGCGCCCTCGGGTTCGGGGCCGAGGTGGCGTTCCGGGTCGGCCGCGCCGTGGGTCTTGCCGAACGTGTGCCCGCCCGCGATCAGCGCAACGGTCTCCTCGTCGTTCATACCCATGCGCCGGAACGTCTCGCGGATGTCCCGGGCCGAGGTGAGCGGGTCAGGGACGGTGTTCGGGCCTTCCGGATTGACGTAGATCAGGCCCATCTGGTCGGCGGCCAGCGGGTTCGCCAGCTCCCGGACGCCGGCGTGTCGTTCGTCGCCGAGCCAGGCACGCTCGGGGCCCCAGTAGATGTCGTCGGGCCCCCAGACGTCCGCCCGGCCGCCGGCGAAGCCGAACGTCGTGAAGCCCATCGTCTCCAGGGCGCGGTTGCCCGCGAAGATCATCAGGTCGGCCCAGGAAATCCTACGGCCGTACTTCTTCTTCACCGGCCACAGCAGCCGCCGCGCCTTGTCGAGGTTGCGGTTGTCCGGCCAGCTGTTCAGTGGCGCGAAGCGTTGCATGCCGGCAGTGGCGCCGCCGCGGCCGTCCTGGATGCGGTACGTGCCAGCGCAATGCCACACCATCCGGATCACGAGCGGCCCGTAGTGGCCGAAGTCGGCCGGCCACCACTCTTGCGAGGTCGTCAGCACCTCGTCGACATCCCTCGCCAGGGCGTCGAGGTCGAGCGTCTGGAACTCGGCGGCGTAGTTGAAGTCCTCCCCCATGGGGTCGGCCGAGACGGGGTGATTCCGGAGAATCGCCAGGTTGAGCTGGTTCGGCCACCACTCGTGGTTGCTCGCGCCACCAGTCGGGTGGCTGCGGTGCCCGGCCGAGACGGAGAGGCCGAGGCCGCCCGCAAGCCCGACGTTCATTTCACCGACGACGGCGTCCGGGCTGTCAGACACGGGAATCCTTTCGAGAACGCAGGTGTGCCGGGCACTCAGATGTCCAGCGCACGACGCAAGGCCGGCGCGTTCCGCCGCGAAACCGGCACCATCGTGTTCGTCCGGCCGTCCATGACCAGGGAAAGCTCGCCTTTGACCCCGCGCTCGATCTCGCGGATGCGGCTGAGGTTGACCACGTAACGGCGGTGCACCCGAAGGAAGCCGGCATCCGCGAGCTCACCGTCGAACTTGTCCAGGCCCGCATACGCCGCTCGCAATCGCCCCTGGTCGGTGGACAGCCACACGTCGTTTCCTTCCGATTCGGCGAACGAGACCTCCGGCAGCCGCAGCAGCACAATCCGGTTGTTGCGCGTCGCAACCACTCGGCGCGGTTGCGCCGGAGGGTGCGCGGGTGCCTCCGCCTGGGGCAGCTGCGCCCCCTCGGAGGCACCGAACGAGACCAGGTTCCCGATCAGGCGACCGAAGCCGAAGACGGGTCGGATGCTGATCGAGGTCGGCTCGTTGGCGAGGTGCGTGAAGATCTGCGTCGAGCCGACCCAGTCGGGATTGCGGGCTGCCTGGCGACTGGCATACCGGGCGGCTACGAACAATTCCGGCAGCCCGGGCTTCCATCGCACCGTGGGGTCGACTGCTGGGGTGGCGGCCGGGACGCCCATGAGCACGCTGGCCGTCTCGTCGGCGATCACCACCTTGCCCGCGGTGTCAAGCACGGCGAGCGCAGCACTCGAGCGGGCCCTGGCCTGGGTGAATGCCGCGACCAACTCCGCGCCGCTGTCCCGGGCGCGCCCCTTGAGCGTGCGCTGGGTCAAGGTGGCCGCGTTCGCCAGCCAGCTTCCCGCGGAGGCGGGGAGCTGGCTGCGCCAGCAGGAGATGTTCAGGACCGCGATCGGTTCCCTCGTCACCACGTCACGCACCGCGACGCCTTCGCAGAACCAGTTGTGGAACGCCTGGCACCAGTGCTCCGCGCCCCTGATCAGTACCGGGCCGTGGGCCTCGAGCGCCGTGCCCATGCCATTGGTGCCGGCCGCGCACTCGGACCAGCAGAACCATGGCGCCAGACTGGAGTCGGTGGCTCTGACGAGCGTGGCTTGGTCACCCCACTCGGACAGGATCCGGCCGGTGGCATCGGTGACGGTGACGACACCACCGACGTTGCCCACGTCGTTTGCCACGGATGCGGCACGAAAACCCAGCTCAGCGAACACGACATCGTGTTCGGGAGTATGTCCGGCGTCTGCGACGGCTACCGGAGCGTGGGTGAGGTGTGGGTCGACCCGGTACTGCTCTCGGCAGCGGTGCCAAGATATCGCCACTTCGGGCCGGACACCCGGGACTTGATCCTCGCCGTGCACGAACCGTTCCCACGCTGCGAGCACGGTGTTGCCGCCCGGGTTCGCCGAGATGGGCTCGAGCCGATGTACATCCCTCATGGTGGAGAACCACCCTTGGTCCATCACCAACGCCCGACGGCGTGCGCGCAGGTGAGCCTTCGGCGGACCGGGCGCTGCGTCGCGCGTCTTCCTGCTTCGTCACTGGTCCTGGTTGCGTCACAGACCGGCACTCCCCACCCTAGGTACCGTTGTCGGGCTTCGCACCTCCCTCCCGGACTGCGTGTGTGGCCCGTAGCTCGCCTGCGTACGCCCGCAGCTCGTTCGCTCCGCCTGAGAAGCTGTCGCACACCTGGTACCAGTTGGCCGCCTGCGGTGCGAAGGCGGCCCAGAACGCGTCGGCCGCCGAGCCCGACCAGCGCGGGATGTGCATGCCGATCAGACCGTCCGAGACGTTCGTCGACTTCGGGAACCGTGAGTCGAGCAGGTGATCGTGCCGGTCAGGCCGAGTAGTACGGCGGTGACCGTGGCCGGTGTCGTGTGGCCGGGTTGGGATGGTGTTGGCCGGATTGACGACCTGGAACATCGTCTGCGCCGAGCCGTTCGGGCCCCCGGTGAACGGTCGCGTGCCGCCCCCACCGCTGGACGAGGTCACCGAGACGATGCCGGACGCCGGCTCGTCTCCGGCGTTTCACCACGACGATCGGTGTGGGGCAACTCGGGGTCGTGCAGATGCCGGTCGGCGGCGCATTGACGGTGAGCACCGGACCGCGGTTCTGCTCCGGCGTAGGCGGTGCCGCGGGGGCGGAGTCGACCTGATCCTTTGCGTCGTCGAGGTTCTTGTCGGTGCCTTCTTGCACGGGTCGTCCGCGTCGTCGGTGCTGACCCGGGCGATCGGGTACGAGCCGTCCTGGGCGCCCCGGCGGAGCTTCTGCCCGGTCGAGGCGAGTGGGCCGTCGATGCCGAGCAGCTTCGGCTCGCCCCGGGTCGAGACGTAGACCGTCCAGGGCGAGTCCTTCGCGGTGAGCGCGAGTGCCGTCGTGCCGTCCGGACGCGCGATCGGTTCGGCGGACCAGCGGGCGGTTCCGGCCGAGCGGCTGATCGACTCCTTCAACCGTTCGCCGGACAGCGCCGACAGCATCCCGATGGAAAGCCCATCTCCTCGGTGGCGCGGAACCACTTGCCGGACAGACGGTGCGCGAAGACCGGCGGCCCGCGCCGGAACCTCTGGGCTGCGCACTCCACGTCCGGTGTGGACATACCGTCGGGCGCCGTCCGCGGTGAGCAGCAGGGCCAGCGGCCGTCACATGAGGCCGCGCGCGTGGAACGCGGTGCGCGGTGACTGGCACGCGAGCCCTACGACCTCAGCCCAGGTGCCCGCCCTGCTCGACGGCGCGGCCGGCAGGTTGTTGCTGTGGGGGCAGCGCCTGCCAATAATCCGGGTCTTTCCGGTACGGGACCGACTCACGGCTCTACTGCCACCCGACGTGTCGGGTCTTCAATGGCTCGCAACGACGCACTCGGTGCGTGGAGCGATTGGAGCAGACGTGGTGGGGCGGCACTACCCGGACGGGCGGCGACGCAGGCGATCTTCGCCTTTGGTGCTGAGTATGTTGCTCGTGGTCGTGCTGGTGGGCTGGTTGGCGTTCGACGTTCTTCGGGACCAGCTCGACGCCGCCGGCTGTGACTCGAAGACGGTGGTCACCGTGGCGGCGGCGCCAGACATCGCGCCGGCGGTGACCCAGATCGGCCGGCGGGTGTCCGAGGAAGGTGGGGAGGGTTGCTACCAGGTCCGGGTGTCCAGCCGCGAGTCGGCCGAGGTGGCGGAGTCGGTCGCGGTCTCCGACGGCACCGAGCGGCCGGATGTGTGGATCCCCGAGTCGACCCTGTCGTTGCGGCGCGGCGAGGAGGCGGGCGCGTGGGACACCCCGGTGACCGGGACTTCGATCGCCGGCTCGCCGGTGGTACTCGCGGTCGCCGAGTCCGAAGCGTCCAAGGTCGGATGGCCGAACAAGTCGCTGACCTGGGACCAGGTGATCGGTCGGGGCCTCGCCTCGGGCAAGGGACCGCTCACCGTCGGCTTCCCTGACCCCGTTCGGGATCCGGTCGGCGCCGCGACCCTGTTCGGGCTGCAGAAGCTATTCAAGTCAGCTCCGAAATCGGCCACCACGGTGGCCCTGCGCACCCTGTCCGCGAACACGGTGGCCAAGCGATCCGAACTGGCCGCGCGGCTACCGGGCGCGGCGCACTCGGACAAGCCGCTCACGGCGTTTCCCACCTCGGAGCACGACGTGCTCCGGCACAACGCCCGCCGAGCAGGATCGCCGCTGGTCGCGGTCTACCCGGACCCTCGGGTCAAATCCGCGGTGCCTACGCTGGACTACCCGTACACCGTGCTACCCGAGATCCCCACCGATGAGCGAGAGGCCGCCAAGAAGTTCCTCGACCGGCTGTTCGACCACGACAGCAGAGAAGCACTCGGCGACGCCGGGTTCCGCACCCCGGACGGCAAGGCCCTGCGCGACCGGCCGCGGGACCACCGCACCACCGCCGACCCCGTCACCGCGACGGCGACCCCGAAGGCGCCGGAGGTCGAGGGGGTGCTCAACGCCTGGGCGGCGGTCAACCTCGCCGGCCGGCTGCAGGTGCTGCTGGACGTGTCGGGGTCGATGAACGAGCAGGTACCGGGCACCGGGAAGACCCGCATGCAGACCACCATCGAGGCCGCGGTCGCCGGAACCAAGCTGTTCAGCCCCGTCACCAAGTTCGGCGTGTGGCTCTACTCCACCCACCTCGACGGCGACCGGGATTATCGAGAACTGCTGCCGGTGAAGCCCCTCGGCGAGCAACTCGCCAACGGTGCCGTGGAGAAGCTACGCAACGTGCGGGCCGAACAGACCAACACCGCGCTCTACGACGCGATACTGGCCGCCTACCGCGAGGCCACCCAGAACTGGGAAGCCGGGCGGATCAACACCGTGGTCGTGATGACCGACGGCCAGGACGACAACGACAGCGACATCACCCGCGACCAGCTGCGCGACGAACTTCGCAAACTGCGGGACCCCCGCCGTCCGCTGAAGCTCATCGGCATCGGCATCGGCCCCGACGTCGACGCCGCCGAGCTCACCGCGCTCACCAAGGTCACCGGCGGCCAGGCGTTCGTCGCACCGGACCCCGCCAAGATCGGCGACGTGTTCTACTCCGCACTCTCCCTCATGCTCTGCCAACCTCCCACCTGCCAACCGGGCACCACCGGCGGCTGACGTCGTCCGTCCGCAGGCGAGGCGGGAGTCAGCGGCTCCAACGAGCGACCTGTCGGAGCCGGCCGCACCTCTGCTCCGGGGACGCCCAACGTAGTTGGCCATGGCGTGAAGTTCGTAGAGCGGGCCGCTCATGTCGCCCATATTCCGCGCCGAGAGCCGCAGGATCTTTTCACCGTATCAGCCGAACGCCCGCCGCATTCCGCCGTAGGGGTGACTGTCCAACATTATCGATGCCGGCCCGAGTAATGGCACGGCAGACTAGTTCAACGGTTTGGCGTAGTTACATGGATGCAATTCACTCGTGTTTGGTCGCTCAAAGTTCTGATGACGTGGACCTTTAGTTGCCGGGTCGCCGCTCACGTTTCAAGAGCTTTGATCATTAATTCCTGGTACTAGTCTGGCCGGGTAAGGCAGAACCAACCGGACCGGAGATCCACATGCACGCTAGCGGAGCGACCGAACCGATCACCGACGTATACGACCAGCCACTCGCCGAATTGTTCCTGGCTCAGGTACGCCGACACGCTGACCGGCCCGCGATCGCCGGAGTTGACGGGCAACTCACTTACGCCGAACTCGGCTCGCTCGCCGAGCGGTTTGCTCGCGGATTACGGCACCTCGGACTGCCCGAAGGCGCGGTTGTCGCGGTGGCGGGCGAGCGTGGCCAGGATTTCTGTGTCGCGATACTGGGCGCGGTGTGCGCCGGGCTCTCGTACGCACCGCTGGACCCGGCGCTGCCCGCCGACCGGCAGCGTCGCGTGCTGACCGACAGCGGCGCGGCGGCGGTGGTCCAATTACCTGGCGCAAAAGTCGCCGACGGACAGGTACTCGAATTCGCCGACGTGCTCGACGCCGGTGGCTCAGGCGCTGACGGACCGCCGACGCCGAACGCGGCGGTTCCCGTCTACGTGATGTTCACCTCCGGCACGACCGGCCGGCCGAAGGGCGTGGCCGTCCCGCAGCGTGGTGTTATCAGGCTCTGCATCGACAACGGCTTCGCGGACGTCGAGCCAACGGACCGGGTGCTGCACGCCGCGAGGCTCTCCTTCGACGTCTCGGTTTTCGAAATATGGGCGACACTGCTGAACGGTGCCTGCCTGGTGCCGGTCCCCAGGGAGGTGCTGCTGTCCGCGCCGGCACTGCACGCGGTGCTGGAACGGGAGCGGATCAGCGTTCTACTCCTGACCACGAGCATCTTCCACAACATGGCCGCCACGCGGCCCGAGTTGTTCGCCGGGCTGCGGTACGCGATTGTCTGCGGTGAGGCGATGCGGGCCGACGCGGCCCGCCGGGTGCTCGAACACGGCCGGCCGGCCCACCTCATCAACGCTTACGGTCTGACCGAGATCGCCTGCTTCTCAACCGCGTACGAGATCACCGACCTGCCGCCGGACGCGATCAGTGTGCCGATCGGCGTGCCCATCTCGGATACCACCTGCTACGTCGTTCGCTCCGATGGCAGCCTCGCCGAAGACGGCGAGGATGGCGAGTTGTGCCTCGGTGGTGGCGGCAACGCGACCGGCTACGTGAACCAACCGGAGGAGAGCGCCGCTCGCTTCGTCAGCCTCCCGGTCGGCCCGGACGGCGAGCCCGTTGCGGTCTACCGCACAGGTGACATCGTCCGCCGGCGAGCCGACGGAGTGCTGGAGTTCTTCGGCCGTAACGACGATCAGGTCAAGATCGGCGGTTTCCGGGTCGAACCGGGTGAGATCGCTGGCGTGCTGACCTCACACCCCGGCGTCGCCGACGCCGCCGTGGTGCCCCGAGGGGACGGCCCCGCGCGCGTGCTGGCCGCGTACGTCGTGACCGACGGGCGGTCGACCTCTCAGGACCTGCTCGACTTCCTACGCGCGCGGCTGCCCGAATACCTGGTGCCGGCCACCATGACGGTGCTCGACCGGCTGCCGCTGAGGGCGAGCGGCAAGCTGGACCGCGACGCGCTGCCGTCGCCGCGGTGACCCACGAGCGGTCGGCCCCTCAGGATCTCCTCGACTTCCTGGTCCTCGCATACGCAAGCGTCCCCGGTCGCACTACCGGCTGGTTGATTCAAGCCAAAGGGTGGTTGATTCAGCCATGCCCGAAGGACAGAAATGAGCTCACTGAATGAACCTCGATCTCGCGCAGGCGCGGGCGGACACACCCGGCGTGAACCACGTCGCACACCTGAACAACGCTGGCGCCAGCCTCGCGCCGAAGCCCGTCATCGACGCGATGGTTGGCCATCTGCGGCTGGAGAGCGAGATAGGTTCTTACGAGGCCGCTGAACGCGCACAGGAGGCGATCGAACGCGGGCGTGCCGCTGTCGGCGCCTTGCTCAACTGCGACAGCCAGGAAGTCGCCTTGTTCGACAGCGCCTCGCGAGCCTGGACGGCGGCACTCGCCAGCGTTCCACTGCGGGCCGGCGATCGAGTGCTCATCTCGCCGATGGAATACGGCAGTTGTTACCTCTCCTTGCTCCACCTGGCCAAACGCCACGGGGTGCGATTGGAGGTGTTGCCCGTGGACGCCGACGGTCTGGTGAGCGTGGAGGAACTGCGGGGCAGGCTGGACGAACGCGTAAAGCTGATCGCGATGACCCACGTGCCGACGCACGACGGTCTGGTCTACCCGCTGGCACTGATCGGCCAGGTGGCACGGCAGAACGGGATCCCGTTCCTGGCCGACGCCTGCCAGTCGGTGGGGCAGATGCCCATCGACGTAGAGGAGATCGGCTGCGACATGCTCGTGGGTTGCGGCCGCAAGTACCTGCGGGGTCCGCGCGGCACCGGATTCCTGTTCGCCCGCCGGGAGTTCGCCGAACAGCTCACGCCTGCCATGTTCGGGCTGGACGGCGTCGAGTGGACCGCCGGAACCTACCGGTTCGCTCCTGCCGCCCGCCGGTTCGACACGTGGGAGGCGAATTGCGCGGCCCGCATCGGACTCGGTGTCGCCATCGACTACGCGCTGGCCTGGGGAGTGGAGCACACCTGGCCGCGGATCCGGCGCCTGGCCGCCGACCTGCGTGCGGAGTTCACCCGCATCCCCGGAGTGACGGTGCTGGACCGCGGTCAGGAACGATGCGGCACCGTCGCCATCACCGTGCGCGGCTGGGACGCGGCGTCGGTCAGGGCAGAGCTGCAGCGGGCCGGTATCAACACGTGGGTATGCCTGGAGAACGCCGCATGCGTCGACATGCAGATGCGGGGCCTCAACAGCCTGCTGCGGGTGTCGGTGCACTACTACAACTCGTCGGAGGAGTTGGCCCGGCTGTGCTCGGTGCTTGAGTCACTGACCCTCGGCCGACCCGTGCGAGTGGCGGTCTCAGACGGGATCAGCATGGATCAAGCCGCCGAAGCGGGGCAGCATGGAGCGCACGCCGGTGTGGGACGACAGCATGGTGGGTGAGCAGGACGCCAGCACCGTCGCGACCGGCATCAACCGCCTCATCCGGGCGTTGGAGACGTCATGAACAGCCCCTTCGAGCAGTGGTACGACATCGCGGGAGTGCGGAGCGGGATCCGCCGGATGTTCGCCGACGAGACCGACGCCGGCAAGGTCTTCTATCCCCAGCGCCTCGTGCCCTACCTCGCGCACGAAGCGCTCGCCGACCTGCCGGAGTCAGAGCGGCGCGCGCTCACGATCCGGCACCTGTACCAGTTTCTGATGTCGACCACGCACTTGGAGACCAGGGTCGTCAACACCACCGCGGAGCTGATCGCCAACAACCGCGCGGGACTCGACCTGCCGAACACCAAGCGCATGGACGCGTTCAAGGTCTACTGCGACGAGGGCTACCACGCGCTTTACAGCCTGGACCTGGCGGATCAGATCGCATCCGCCACCGGTGTGGCGATTCCACAATGGAACTACGGCGGGATCGTCGACTGGCTCGAGGAGACCGGGCGGCGCCTGCTGCCCGACGAACCCGCCCTGGTGCCACTGCTGCAGACCGTGGTGTTCGAGACCCTCATCACCGCCGTGCTGGTCGAGATTCCGAACGACCCCTCGGTGATCACGGCGGTGCGAGATCTCACCCGGGACCACGCGAAGGACGAGGGCCACCACCACCGGTTCTTCGCCCAGTTCTTCCACGAGCTGTGGGCCAATCTGGACCACCGTCTCCGCGAGCCGGTCGCGCACACCCTGCCAGCACTGGTCCAGGCCTGCCTGACGTGGGATGTCGAGCCGGTGCGTGCCTCGCTGCTCATGTCCGGTGTGGACGGCGCGACCGCGGCGACCGTCGTCGCCGACGTCTACGCAGAGACGGGCAGCAACGCGGACGTCTGCCGGGCCACCGTGCGGACCTTCCGGTCCGCCGGCGTCCTGGACGTACCGGGCGCCGAGGAAGCCTTTGCCGCCCATCAGCTTCTGTGAGGGCCACATGAGCGGCCACGTGGCACGGTCATGGCGGCCTCATGTGGGCCGGGAAGAACCGTTCGGCACCTGGAAGAACCCGACGTAGTTTCGAGCACCTGCGGAATTCTGGACGTAGCTCAAATCATGATCAGCATGTTCTTCCTCGTCAGTTCGCTCGTAGTGATCGTCACCCCGGGACAGGACGCGGCACTCATCACCCAGACGGTGCTGCGCTCCGCTCGCCGCGCGCCCGCACTCGCGGCCGTCGCCGGCATGATCACCGGCGGTGTCGGGCACGTGTGCCTTGCCATTACCGGCGTATCGCTGCTGCTGCGTACCTACCCCGGCCTGTTCATCGCCGTGCAGGTCGCCGGGGCGGCGGTACTGCTGTTCTGGGGCGCATGGACGATGTGGGAGACCTTCCGCCCGGCCACGGCCCGCGGCCCGGATATCGAGCCGGCCAGCGGTAGATCATTCGCGATCGGGTTGCTCTCCGCCGCTACCAACGCGAAGTCGGCGGTTTTCCTGCTCGTCTTCCTCCCCCAGTTCGTGCCGGCAGGCCTGCCGCCCATCTCCTCGATGGTCGTGTTGGCGGCCGTCTACCTCAGTCTCGCCAGCACCTGGCTGATCATTTTCGTCGAGTTGGTCTACCGAATGCGGGAACGGGTCCTGACCGGGCGTACCAGGCTGCTGCTGCAACGACTCATGGCAGTGGTGCTCGGCGTGTTTGCCGTCCGGCTGCTCCTTGGCCTCTGACCGGATCCCGATCACGCCGGCCGGCGACCTGTTGGCGATGGCGCGCGTCAACCCTCGTGTCGTGCGTCCCACGACATTGACCGCACTCTGGGAGTGCCGCCATACCGCAACGCTGGAGATGTCTGCCGCTCGGGTCAGCGCGTCACAATGGGGTCTTCCTCAATAGTTCGCGCGCTTTTATGGAGGACTCGACCCAATGACCAAAGGCTGGCGACAGAACTCGTGGGTCATCCCGGTTTCGGCGGTGATGCTCGCGACGCTGATCATTTCCGTCCCGCCTTTCTTGAGATTCGACCCGGCCAGGCAGCCCGCACAGCTCAACCAGACGCATCCGACCCTGGACTTCGCCCTGGCCGAGGCCCACGTCCTGCTCGCCACGGGCGCGATCGTCACCCTCTGCCTGGGAATCTGGCCGTGGCTGCGGATCCGCTTTCCGGCCGTGCACCGCTGGAGTGGCAGGGTTTATGTCTTCTCCGCGCTGTCCGCGTCGTTGCTCATATTGCCGATCGTGTATCTGAACAACAGCTGGCAGGCGGATATCGGGGCCGGCGCGACGGGAGCGTGCTGGTTCGTCACCACGCTGATCGGCTACCTCGCGATACGGCAGGGCAACGAGGTCCGGCACCGCCGTTGGATGTTGTACAGCTTCGCCATGGCCACCTCCGTCGTGTGGGGCGTGGTCCTGACGCATCTCTTCCCGAACCCCGCCCAGTTTCCCTACATGTTGGAGACCCTGCGCTGGGTTGGCCCGCTGTTCAACCTCGGTGCCGTGAAGTGGTGGCTGGACCGCACGGCCGCGCGCGCCGCGACGGCGACGACGCGTGGGGAGACGGAATCTTCGGGGGCAGTGGTTCAGTTCCCGGCGAGTTCACCGGCCGACCACATCCGCAAGCGGGCGGCCTGACACCGCTACAACGGTCCGCCGACCGCGCCACGGTCACGGCGGCCGATGCGCACCCTCCGTGGTGCCCTGGCGGCGGCACGTGCCCCTGAACACGGAGAGCAGCGCGCCGCCGAAGTCGCGGCCGGATGAGGTCACCGTGCCGCGGTGGTGAGCCGGTCGGCGAGCCAGCCGCGCACGGCGGTGGCGAACCGGTCGGGTTCCTCGAGCCACGGGAAGTGCCCGCTGCGGGGCAGCTCGACGACCTCGGCGCCCGGGATGCGCCGGGCGATCCGCCGGGTCTGCGCCGGGTGGGTGATCCGGTCCCGGGCGCCGACCACGACGAGGGTGGGCACCCGGATCGCGGGCAGACGGTCGGCGGCACTCCACGTCGCGAGCACCTCCATCGACCGGACCATGGTCCGGGCGTCGAAGATCGTGTTCTCGAAAGCCGCGGTGACCGTGGCCAGGTTGCCGGGTTCGCCGAGGTAGTGCGGCAGCAGCGCGCGCAGCCCAGCCGCGAACTCCGCGTCGTCGCGCGGCCGGGCGGTCACCGCGGCGAGCCACTCGGGCGGTGGCGGCGGCCCCTGGTCGTCGTCCGGTGAGTCGGTGGCGCCGGGCCCGCCGGCGGAGGTGTCGGCGAGGATCAGCGCGGCGATCTTGTCCGGGTGGCGCAGGGCCAGCTCCTGCCCGACGAACCCGCCGTAGGAGTGGCCGATGACGACGACCGGGTCGGCGTTCAGGCAGGTCGCGAGCGCGGCCGCGTCGTCGGCCAGCTGCGCCATGGTGATCGTGTCGAGCGGCGGGCGGCCCGAGCGGCCGTTGCCGCGGTGGTCGTAGTAGATCATCCGCAGCCGGTCGGCCAGCATGTCGAGGCCGCGGTAGCTCGTGTGGTCGAGGCCGAGGCCGCCGTGTAGGACCAGGCAGGCGGGGCCCGCGCCGATCTCGTCGTGGTAGATGGCGGTTCCGTTCACGTTCGCGGTGCTCATGCCCGGTGGGCGCCACCACGGGTCTGGCGGCGCGCCAGGCGGGATCTGGCGCCTCCTGGGTGGACCACCCATGTGACGGAGGAGCCACAATGATCACGCAGACCACCGAGAACATGACCTCGCCGGACCAGGTGATGGACCGTATCGTGACCGAGCTCGGTGCCGGGCTGGGCGTGGTGATGACAGCGCTCGGCGTGCGCTGCGGGCTGTGGCGTGCGCTCGCGGGCGCCGGTCCGCTCACCACTGCCGAGGTCGCCGCCCGTACCGGGTTGATCGAGCCGTACGTGCGCGAGTGGCTGCGCGCCCAGGCCGCGGCCGGCTATCTCGTTCACCACGGCGGCCTTTCCGGTGCGGACACGTTCAGCCTGCCCCAGGCCGTCGAGGTCGCGATGCTGCAGGCACCCGGCGGGGCGATCGTCGACGCGTGCGCGCACATGTTCGCGTCCATGGGACGAGGGTTCGCCGACTTCGAGAAGGCGTTCCGGACGGGGACCGGCTTCGGCTGGCACCAGCGTGACCCCGAGTACTGGGCCGGCACGGATGCGTTCACCCGCATCAACCTGAGCCAGGACTTGCTGGCTGCCGCCATCGGCGAGCTCGACGGCGTGCCCGGCGCGCTCGCGGCCGGCGGGCACGTGGCCGACATCGGCTGCGGGTACGGCGCGCCGACCCGGATGATCGCGGCCGCGTTCCCGGCGGCCGCGGTTACGGGGTTCGACTACCACGACCGGTCGGTCGCCGCGGCGCGCGCGGCCGCCGGGGATGGCCGGGGCGGGGTCCGGTTCGAGGTCGCCGCCGCGACGGACTTCCCCGGCGCCGGCTACGCCCTGGTGACCTTCGTGGACTCCCTGCACGACCTCGGCGACCCGGTGGGCGCGCTCACCCATGCCCGGGACGCGCTCGCCCCCGGCGGTGCGGTGCTGCTCGTCGAGCCGCCCGGTGGCGACGACGTGGTCGACAACCTCAACCCGGCCGGACGGATGTTCTACTCGGTGTCCACGTTGGTCTGCACGCCGAACGCGCTGTCTCAGGCGGACCCCGCGACCGCCGCACCGCTCGGCACGCTGGCCGGCGTACGGCGGCTGCGGGAGGTGGCCACCGCGGCCGGGTTCCGGACCGTGCGCCGGCTGGCCGTCGAGGCGCCGATGAACCTGCTACTGGAGTTGCGGCCGTAGCCGGGCGCATGCTGTGACCGTGTCCGAACGGCTCGTCGGCCGCGACACGGTCCTCGCCACGGCCCGTGCGGCGCTCGACGACGCGCTCGCCGGGACCACGCAGCTCCTGCTGGTCACCGGGGAGCCGGGAATCGGCAAGAGCGCGGTGCTGGGCCGGGTCGCGGCCGAGGCCGCGGAGCGCGGCTGCACCGTGCTGCGGGCGACGTGCTGGGACGGCGGCGCACCGCCGTACTGGCCGTGGATCCAGGTGCTGCGCGGGGTGCCGGCCGCCGCCCTGGGTCCCGCCGCGGAGATCGTGGCGGGACCCGGCAACGGCGCGACGCCCGGCGCCGACGCGGCGGACTCCCGGTTCCGGCTGTTCGACGCGACCGCGGCCCTGGTCACCCGGCTCAGCGGCGACGCGGGGCTCGTCGTCGTGCTCGACGACCTGCAATGGGCCGACGACGCGTCGCTGCGGCTGCTCGAGTTCCTCGCGCGGCATCTCGGCACCGCCCGGGTACTGCTGCTCGGCGCGTATCGCGAGCTCGGCGCGGGGCTCGCCGGCCTCGCGCAGGTGCTGCCGCTGCGTGGGCTGGACGAGGCCGGCGTCGCGGCGGTGATGACCGCGGTCGCCGGCCCGCGCCCGGACCGCGAGCTGGCGCGGAAGGTGTGGCGGCGCTCGGGTGGCAACCCGCTCTTCGTCCGCGAGCTCACCCGGCTGGTGCAGGCGGGCGCCGGTGACGTGGTGCCGGAGTCGGTCCGGGACATCCTGCTCAGCCGCCTCGCTCGGCTCTCCCAGCCATGCGCGGAGCTGCTCGCGGTCGCGGCGGTGTGCGGCCGGGTCGTGCGGCCCGAGCTGCTGGGGCGGCTGACCGACGCCGGCGCGGACGTCCTTGAGGAAGCCACCACCGCCCGGGTGCTGACCCGGACCGGGGAGGGGCTGCTCTTCAGTCACGACCTCTACCGGGAGACGCTGCTGGAGGAGCTGACCGCGGGCCGGCGGGCGGCGCTGCACGCCGCGGCGGGACACGCGCTCGTGGAACTGCGCGCGGCGGGTGTGCCGGTCCCGGCGAGCGAGGTGGCGGCCCAGTTCCTCGCCGCGGGGCCGCAGTCCGCGGCCGACGCCGCCCGCGCGTGCGCCCTCGCGGGCGCCGAGTCGGCTCGGCGGACGGCACACGCGGACGCGGCCGGGCACTACCGGGACGCGCTCGCCGCGCTCGACCTCGGCGCGGGCGGGCCGGACCTGCCGGAACGGCGGCAGCTGCTGGCGGACCTCGCCACGGCGCTCGACCACGCGGGCCGCACCGACGAGTCACGGGCCACCTACCGCGCGCTCGCCGAGCTGGCCCGGCGGCTCGGCGACCCGGTCGCGCTCGCCGGTGCGGCACTTGGCCTGCACGGCCTGGGCTTCCGCAGCGGCGGGGTGGCCGACGACCACATCCGGCTGCTGACCGAGGCCGCCGACGCGCTGCCGCCCGATGCCCGCGTCCTCCGATCCCGGGTGCGCACCGCGCTTGCCCGGGACCTCTGCCAGCGGCCGGAGCCGGCCACCGAGCGGGCGGTCGCCGTCGTCCGCGAGGCGCGCGCGCTCGCCGAGGAGGCGGACGACGGGGAGACGCTGACCCTCGCGTTGCTCGCCCAGCACGACATCACGTGGCGGCCGGGCAGCGCCACCGATCGGCTGGCGATCATCGCGGACATGACCGCCGCGGCCGACCGCGCGGATGACCCCGACCTCGTCGCGCAGGCCGTGCTGCTGCGCGCGACGGCACTCCTCGAGCTCGGGGACCCGGACGGACGGGCACAGCTACACGCCTACACACGGCTCGCGGACGGGCTCGGCCACGCCCGCGGACGCTGGGGTGCGCGCAGCCGCCGCGCCACGCTCGCGCTCGTCGACGGACGCGTCGACGACGCGATCGCGCACGCCGCCGCCGCGCTCGAGCTCGGTGTCCTCATTGGACAGCCGGACGCGCAGGCGGTGCACGCCACGATGCTGCTGTCACTCGGGCTGGTCCGGCCCATGGCGCCGGCCGGGCCGCTGATCGAGCTGGACCCCGCCGACCCGGTCGCTCCGATGCGGCCGATGCTGCGCGCGGCGGTCCTGCTCGCCGCCGGCGAGCAGGAACTGGCGCGGGCCGAGTTCCGCGGATTCGCGGTCGGCACCGTGCCCCAGCCGACCTATCTGGAGATGCTCGCGCTGGCCGCGGCAACCGCCGCCGCGGTCGGGTCCACCGAGCAGCGCGAGCAGGCGCACGCACGGCTCGCCGCGTTCGCCGGCCAGCACGTGGTGGTCGGCGGCTGCGCGTCGTACTCCGGCGCGGTAGATCACCACCTCGGCATGTTGTGCGCCGCGCTCGGCCGCTCCGCCGACGCGACCGCGCACCTGCGGGCCGCCCTCGCGCAGTACGACCGGCTGGGCGCGCCCGTCTGGGCCGAACACGCCCGCGCCGAGCTGGACCGGCTGTCCGCCGCGCCAGACCGGGTATTCCACCGGGACGGTCCGGTGTGGACGATTGAGTACGAGGGCCGGCAGGTGCTCCTCCCGCACAGCAAGGGGCTGGCCGACCTGGCGGCGCTGCTTGCCGCGCCGCACAGCGAGGTGCACGCGTCCGAGCTACTCGGCCGGCCCGTCGCGGCGACCGGGGCCGACCCGGTGCTCGACGACACCGCGCGGCGCGCCTACCGTGCCCGGATCGCGCAGCTGGACACCGCGATCGCCGAGGCCGCCACCGACGCGGAGGCGAAGCGCCACGAGACCGAGCGCGCCGAGCTGGTCCGGGCGGTCACCGCCGCAGCGGGGCTGGGGCGGCGACCCCGTCGGCTTGGCGACGACGCCGAACGCGCCCGCAAGGCCGTGACCGCACGCATCCACGACGCGGTCGACCGCATCCTCACCGCCCATCCCGAACTCGGCCTGCACCTGCGCGCGACCGTCCACACGGGAACGTACTGTGGCTATCGGCCTGTCGGCGAGGTGCGCTGGCGGGTCGGCTGATCCCGGCCACCGGACTGCTCGCCACCGGAGCGGGTGACCTGGCCACGCCCCGCGCCGCGGAGCCGGGGCATCGACGCCGCCAAGAGCGTGATGCGAGGCCCGGCGTGCGGCAAGATAGTGTGCCATGAAGGAGCGGCTCCTCGCGGATCTTGACGCGCGCATCGCCCGGCACGCCAATGGAGACTCGTCCGGTGTGCTCGAGGCACGCGCGCTCGACCTGGTCGTCGAGCTCACGGCGCTGGGCGAGCCGGACGCCGGAAGCCTCGGACGCGTCGCGGCGCTGCACCTGTGCCGGTACCAGGCGCTGCCGCCCGATGAAGGCGAGATCGACCGGCGGATGGCGCAGGCCCTGTACACCAACCTCCACACGGTCGACCCCCGGCTGGTGCCGCCGGACGTACGGCTGACCTTCGGGCTCATGTCGCCGCGCGACACGGGCCTCGCGCTGTTGGCGGAACACGAGCGGACGGGCCAACTCGAACTCCTGGACCGGGCGATCTCGCTGTTCCGGCAGGAGACACTCGAGCACCGGGCCGACGGCCGGCGCATCCTCGGGCTGGCGCTGCTCCGCCGGTTCGAGCAAACCGCCGAACTATCCGATGTGGACGAGGCCGTGGCCGTACTCCGCGAGACGGTTGCCGCCGCGGGCCCGGGCCAGGCCCAGCGCGACCTCGCGGCGGCGCTGTCTCGCCGGTACGAGCAGACAGGGGATTCGGCCGATCTGGCAGAGGTGACCGAACTCCGCCGCGCGGTGCCCGAAGGTTGACGTTCACTCCTTGTCCCGCGGTCGCAGGCACCATGCTCACCGATCGAGCACGCGACGGTTAGGACAATGCAGCGCGGGTCCGGCGCTGCACGCCGACATCGAGACAGGGACTCCGCCGCCGAGCCGCGCTTGGTCGACGATCGCCGGGAGCGCCGGCTTCCGCGACCGAACGATTCGGTCCGGAGTGGACCGCCGGAACCGGGACCGCGTGCCCGGCCGCCACGTCGTCCGTGTCGAGCAGCGTCTCGTGATCGGTTCACCGACCGAAGATCGCGCGGCTCGGGTGGGGTGCCCTCCCCCACGGCCACCGCGCGCCGGCCGCGATCCGGTGCCGAGTCGATCACCGGAGCGCCGGCCTGGTGAACACGATCGATGCGAACCCATCGGCGTCAGCGCGCGAAGGTCGGGAGATCCATCGAGTTCCGAACCTGCGTCAGGGGGTCGTCGGGCACGCGAATCAGGCCGCGGGTGGGGCGGTCGAGATCGAAAGTGACCAGCAGGGTCAAGGCGACGACAATTGCCGCCACCAGCACGGTCCGTATGCCGCGGCCGAGTGCGGCCAGGTGCACGGCCAGCGCGGCGAGCGCGATGGCCGCGCCGGCGACCTCCAGGACCAGCACCGCGGTCGGCACCCGATTGAGGAGGCCGTACTCGCGAGTGGACTGCGCGTCGAAGGTCTCGTTGAGGCTTTCGACGTAGAGCCGCGGCGCACTCGCCGTCGGGGCGTCGGCGAGGGCCTGGCCGGCCAGCTTCCACAGCCGTCGCTCGACCTCACCGCTGGCGGCGACGGCCTCCTGCTGGGCGGGGCTGCCGGGCACCGTTCGCGACAGCTCGATGCTGATGTCGGCGAAGCGCCGCAACAGTGCGAGGGACTGCGTCCGGGTTGGTTCGGCCAGCGTCTGCGCCCGCAGGTACGTGGTGCCGATCGCGTTGGCCTCATCCACGACGGCTGCCCGCCGGGCCTCGTAGCGACCCACCGCGAGGCTGATGCCGAACGCGAGCACCAGACCCATGAACCCGATCAGCGCCGCTTGGATCACCGCGAACGGCTCCCTGACATCCGCGGACCTCGCACGTGTCGGCCGGCCGACCAGGTGCCCGACGACGGTGGCACCGACGATCACCATCATCAGGAGCAGCGCGATAACCCACGTACTCAGCCCGAAGAACAGCATGCGGACCTCCATGTCAGCCGCCGACGACCAACCCGTTGCCGGTCTTCGAGTCCCCGTACCGGCCGGCAGACACCGAGCCTGCGCAGTCGCATCCATCGACGCCGTCCGACTGTCCTGTGGTCCGTCGTGGTGGCGCATCACCCGGCCCAGACGACCTGCCGGACACAAGGCGTCCCGCCGCCTGCATTGTCTCCCCTTTGCGGGAAATGAACCTGGTGGCATCTCCCCCTGCCCGTGGACAGGTGATATGACTGGCAAGCCTGAATCGGGTGCGGACCCAGTGCGCGTTCGGCAGAGCTTTTCGGAAAGGCGTCTGGCCGCGTTGGACGGACACATTCAGCTGGACGGATCTGGTCCGGGCGAGTGCCTGAATGGCCGGACATGCTGGACCGCAGGGAGGGCCGCCAGTGACGACACCATCCGATCCAATATCGTTGTTGCGATCCAGGAACTACCTCGCGCTGCTGTTGCTCGCCGCTGTCATCGGCATTCCCGTTTCGGCAGTGGCTTACTTTTTCCTCGCGTTGGTCAGCAAATTGCAGGCATGGGTCTTCACGGACCTGCCAAAGGCCGTGGGATTCGAGTCCGAACCTCTGTGGTGGCCGCTTCTGCCGCTGCTGCTGGCGGGCGTACTGGTCAGCCTTGCCATCCGACACCTGCCCGGCCGTGGTGGCCAGTCACCGGCAGACGGGTTCAAGGCGGGCGAAGGGCCGCCCCCGCTGACCGCGCTTCCCGGCATCCTGCTCGCCGCCACCGCGACCCTGGGGCTGGGCGCCGTGCTCGGACCGGAGGGACCGGTGTTCGCCCTCGGCGCGGGGCTCGGCGTTCTCGCGATCCGTCTCCTCAGGCCGGACGCTCCCGCCAGCAGCCAGTCGGTCGTGGGCGCGGCCGGGAGTTTCGCTGCCGCCAGCACGCTGCTCGGTTCGCCCCTCACCGGGGCCTTCCTGCTGATGGAGATCTCCGGGCTGGGCGGCGCCATGTTGGGGCTGGTGCTGGTGCCCGGCTTGCTGGCCGCGGGCATCGGCTCCCTCATCTTCACCGGCCTGGATGCCTGGACCGGTCTCGGCACCTTCTCGCTGACGATTCCCGACCTTCCCCCGGCCGGGAATCCGACTGGCGCCGGATTCCTGTGGGCGGTGGCGATCGGGGTGATGGCTGTGCCGCTAGGCACGGCGATCCGATGGCTCGGGTTGTTGCTCCGGGCTCACGTCGAGCGGCGGCTGCTGCTGGTCACGCCGGTGGTCGCCCTGGCCATCGCCGGGCTCGCGATCGCCTACGCCGCGGCCACCGGAAAGCACTCCTCGGACGTGCTGTTCTCCGGACAGTCCGGACTCGGCCCGCTCATCGCCGATCACGACAGCTATGCCGTCGGAACGCTGCTGCTGCTCATCGCCTGCAAAGGACTCGCCTACGGTGCGTCGCTGAGTGCCTTCCGTGGCGGACCGACCTTCCCGGCCATGTTCCTCGGCGCGGCGGGCGGCATCGCGTTGTCGCACCTGCCAGGGCTGCCGCTCATCGCCGGTGTCGCGATGGGAATCGGCGCCATGACGGTGGTGATACTCCGACTCCCGTTGACCTCCGTCCTGCTCCCCACCCTGCTGCTCGGGACGGATGGTCTGGCCGTCATGCCGCTGGTGATCGTGGCGGTGACGGTCGCGTACGTGGCTTCGGCCAGATTCGCGCCCACCCCAGCCCACGACTCGCGGTCGGAGTCATCCGGAGTGGGCGACGCGCAGCCGCTCGCCACGGGCGATCGTGGCGACGCCCGGCGGCCGTAACGCGGCACGGCAGGTGCGGGACAGCGGAGGTGGAAGCAAAATGACAGCGACAGCCATGAGTCAGGACGCACGGTCGGCGGACGTCCTCGTCATCTTCGGCATCACCGGTGACTTGGCGAAGGTGATGACCTTCCGCTCGCTCTACCGGCTCGAGGCTCGCGGGCTGCTCAACTGTCCCGTCGTCGGGGTGGCAGCCGACGACTGGGGGCTCGACCAGCTCATCGAGCGTGCCCGGTCGTCGATCGAGGCGAGCGGAACGCTGGACAAGTCGGTCTTCGACCGGTTCGCCGCGAAGCTGTCCTACGTCAGCGGCGACTTCACCGACCCGGCCACCTACGAGCGGGTGCGCGACGCCGTCAAGGGCGCCGAGACGCCGGTGTTCTACCTGGAGATTCCGCCGTTCCTGTTCGGCCGGGTCGTCAAGGGACTGTCGGAGGCCGACCTGACCACCGGCTCCCGGCTCGTCATCGAGAAGCCGTTCGGGCACGACCGGAGCTCCGCCCGTGACCTGGCCGACGAGCTGCACCAGTACATCGACGAGTCGCAGCTGTTCCGGATCGACCACTACCTGGGGAAAATGGGCCTCGAGGAGATCCTCCACCTGCGCTTCGCGAACGCCATTCTCGAACCACTCTGGAGCCGCAACTACCTCGAGTGCGTGCAGATCACCATGGCGGAAAGCTTCGGCGTCGAGGACCGCGGCCACTTCTACGACCCGGTCGGCGCGCTGCGCGACGTCGTCGTCAACCACCTGATGCAGGTGGTCGCGGCCGCCGCGATGGAGCCACCGTCGCGGGGCGACCCGGTGACACTCAAGGAGTCGCAGGTCGGTCTGTTCCGGGCAGTGGCGGAGGCTAGCCCGGCGCACTACGTTCGCGGCCAGTACGACGGCTACCTCGACATCGATGGAGTGGCGAGGAACTCGGCCACCGAGACGTACGCCGCGTTGCGACTCGACATCGAGAACTGGCGCTGGGCCGGCGTGCCGTTCTTCATCCGGACCGGGAAGCGGTTGCCGGTGACGCAGACCGAGTTGCGCCTGGTGTTCAAGCGGCCGCCCCGCCTGGGTTTCGGTCTCGTCGGGCACGACGCGGAGCCGAACCAGCTCGTCCTGAAGCTCGACCCGTCCACCGGAGTTCGCATCAAGGTCGACGCGCGTCGGGCCGACGTGGCCCGGATCGCGCCGATCGAGCTCGACATGGAGTTCGCCGACGAAGGCGGTGAAGGCCCCACCCCCTACGAGGTCCTGCTGCACGCCGCGATGACCGGCAAGAGCACGCGGTTCTCCCGCCAGGACAGCGTCGAGGAGACCTGGCGAGTCATGCAACCACTGCTCGACGCGCCACCGCCGGTGCACCCCTACGAGCCCGGCACCTGGGGTCCGGCAGCCGCCAACGGGATCACTGACGGGTTCGGTGGCTGGCGGACGCCCTGGATGCCACGCTGACCGGGGTCACCCGAGCCGCTCCAGGAGGTGATCGCCCACCCGCAGTGCGTTCGCCATCGCGGTCAGTGCCGGGTTGACCGCGCCGATGCTCGGGAAGAAGCTCGTGTCGACGACGTACAGGTTGTCGACCTCGTGCGCCTTGCAGTCGGTGTCGAGAACCGACGTCGCCGGATCGCGTCCGAACCGGACGGTGCCGGCCTGGTGTGCGCAGCCCGCCACCGGGATGTCGTTCTTCATGTAGGCGTCTCGCGGGATCAAATGATGCGGATGCATCCCCAGATGGCTCAAATGCTTCTTGACCCGGTGGTACAGCTGCTCCATCGGCTCGTGGTTGTTCGCCCTGTAGCTGAGCACCACGTTGCCGTCGCGGTCGAGCGTCACGCGGTTGTCGGGGTCGGGGAGGTCCTCGACCGACAGCCAGAAGTCGACCGCGTGCTCGGCCACGTCGCGCAGGGCGAACGTCGGCGCCAGCGCCGACTCGACCGGCTTCTCACCGCGGTACATCGGTGCGGACGACTTGCCCACCATCTGCAGGTTGCCCATCGGGTAGTCGAAGTCGGCGTCGCCGAAGTAATAGTCGTTGAGGCCCAGTGTCTTCTGGAACCGGGTGTCGTTCTTCTCGGTCGAGATCGCGAGGAACGCCCGGCTGTTGTGGAACACGTAGTTGCGCCCGACCTGGTCCGACCCGTTCGCAAGGCCGTTCGGATGCCGGTCGCTGGCACTCGCCAGCAAGATCTTCGCCGAGTTGACCGCGCCCGCCGATACGACGACGATGTCGGCGGCGAACCACTGCTCGTCGCCATCCACGTCGGCGACGACCGATGTCACCGTCCGCCCGGACGTGTCGGTCTCCAGGCGGTGTACTCGCGCGTTGCGGACGAGCGTCACGTTGTCGTGCTCGATGGCCGGCCGCACGGCGATGACGTCCGCGTCGGCCTTCGCGTGGACGAGGCAGGGGAACCCGTCACAGGTGGCACAGCGGATGCACGCGCTGAACTCGGGCCGGCTCTCGTCGAGCAGCACGCCCGACGGCGCGTGGAACGGGTGCAGCCCGACCGCGGTCATGTCGTCGAACAGCCGCTGGATGCGCGGCTCGTGCGAGACCGGCGGGTAGGGGTACGGCGCCGACGCCGGCGGTTCTGTCGGGTCCTCGCCGCGCACGCCGTGCACCTGGTAGAGCTGCTCCGCCTGGGTGTAGTAGGGATCCATCAGGTCGTAGCCGATGGGCCAGGCGGGTGAGACGCCGCCGTGGTGCTTGAGCTCGCCGAAGTCGCGCTCGCGGAGCCGGTACAGGGCGGCGCCGTAGAACTTCGTCGCACCACCCACGAAGTAGTGGACCTGGGGCTGGAACGGTTTTCCCTTGCTGTCGAACCATTTGTCGGCCGACACGTAGCGGTTGTCGACGAAGACGGCCTCGGCGTCCCAGTTCTGCGCCTCGCGTGGCAACCAGTCACCTCGCTCGAGGATCAGCACGCGCTTTGCCGACGGCGCGAGCCGGTGTGCGAGGGTGCCGCCACCGGCTCCGGATCCCACGATGATGACGTCGTAGTGCTCGGCCATGCTGACCTCCTCAGGAGCTTCCGGCTGTCGCCGGGTCCCGCCGGTCGACGGAGATGTGCGGGACGTCGGCTGCCTCGTCCCCCCAGGCGATGCGTTTCGGCGTCGTGGACCATTCGACGGTCGCGGCGTGGTCGCGGTCGAAGTAGTCCCACGCCCATGCCATGAACGCGTCGGCCTTGCTGTGCGCCCCGCTGAGCAGCATCGCGTGCACACCGAGCCATGCGGCGAAGGCGACCGGACCGTCGACCTGGTGTCGGTGCTTGCCGACCTCGGCGACGGCCGCGTTTCGGCCGATCATGGCCATGATGCCTTTGTCCTTGTAGTGGAACGGTTTCGCCGGCTGCCCGTTGCGCACGCGCAGGATGTTGCCGGCCGCCCAGTGGCCGGACTGCTGTGCCACCGAGCCCAGCTGCGGCAGGGCGGCGCCGTGCGCCGCCGGGATATTGGCGGCGTCGCCGATCGCGTACACGTGTGGGTTTCCCTCGACGGTCAGGTCGGGCAGGACGTCCACCCGGCCGCCGTGACCGGTCTTGAGCCCCGCGGCGGCCTGCACCACCGGCGCCGCCGACTCGCCACCCCCCCAGATGACGGTGCGGGTGGGGATGACGGTTCCGTCGTCGAGCTCGACCCGGTCGGCGTACACGGCGGCGACGCCGGTGCCGAGGCGGGGTTCGGCACCCTGCTTGGCGAGCCGCTTGTGCGCGTACCGGTGCGACTTGGCGGAGAACGCGCCGAGCAGGTTGTTCCCGCGGTCGATCAGGACGACCCGGCCGGCCCGCGGTATCCGGCCCATGGCGGCGAGCGCGGCCATCAGCTCGGTGAGGGCCCCGGAGATCTCGACCCCGGTCGGGCCGCCACCGACGACCACGACGTCGAGCGCGTCCTCGGCCAGCTCTCCTTCCGCGACCCCGTGCACCAGGTCCTGCACGTGGAGCCGGAGCCGCTCGGCGTCCGACACCGAGTACAGGGGGTACGCGTGCTCGGCGGCACCGGGCACGCCGAAGTACTCGGGTTGCGCGCCCGCCGCGATCACCAGGTGGGACCCGGCGACCGTCTCACCGCCGGCCAGCGTCAGGCGGAGGTTCGCGACGTCGGCCTCCGCGACGTGCACGGTGCGGACCTCGACCGTCGGGTGGGCGTGGAAGATGACGCGGTGGGGGCGGGCGATGTCCTCCGCGGGCAGCTGCGCGGTGGCGACCTGGTAGAGCAACGGCTGGAACTGGTGGTAGTCGTTGCGGTCGAACAGGGTCACCCCGATGCCCTCGTCGCCGAGCCGGTGCGCGCAGGCGACGCCGGCCAGTCCGCCGCCCAGCACCAGCACGTTCCCGCGGGATCGCCCGGTCACAGCGACAGCTCCGCCCGGAAGTCGGACAGGATGATCCGGCCGGCCGCCTGGATCAGTGCGAGGTGGGAGAACGCCTGGGGGAAGTTGCCCAGGTGCCGCGCGCGGTCGACCTCGAACTCCTCCGCGTACAGGCCGAGCGGGGACGCGATCCGCAGCAGGCGTTCCATCATGTTGGTCGCCCGGTCCATCTCGCCGACCACCGCGAGCGCGGAGACCAGCCAGTACGAGCAGATCAGGAACGTGCCCTCCTTGCCCGACAGGCCGTCGTCGGTCTCGTCGGTGCGGTACCGGAGGACGAACCCGTTCTCGGTCAGCTCGCTGTCGATCGCGTCCACGGTGTTGCGCATCCGCTCGTCGGTGCCGGGCAGGAAGCCGAACAGGGCGGCGAGCAGGGTCGACGCGTCCAGCGCGTCCGTGTCGTAGTGCTGGCGGAGCACGCCGCGGTCGCTCACGCCGTGCTCGAGGATGTCGGCGCGAATCTCCTCGGCGGTCGAGCGCCACTGGTCGGCCAGCGCGCCGTCGTCGCGGATCCGCGCCAGCTTGGCGGCCCGGTCGAGCGCCACCCAGCCCATGAGCTTCGAGGACACGTAGTGCTGCGGTTTGCCGCGGGCCTCCCAGATGCCCTGGTCGGGCTCGCGCCAGGAAGCGATCGCGCCGGCGGCCTGCGACTGGACGAGGGGCCACAGCCGGCGCGGCAGGTGCTTGCTTCTGGTGGTGTGCAGCAGCACCGAGTCCAGCACCGCGCCGAAGACGTCGTTCTGGCGCTGGTCGAACGCACCGTTGCCGATGCGTACCGGATGAGCACCTTCGTAGCCGCTCAGGTCGTCCCGGGTGGACTCGGTCAGGTCCCGGCGGCCGTCGATGCCGTACATGATCTGCAGGGCACCGTCGATGTTCGGTTCGAGGTCGGCGACGAACTGCATGAACTCGTCGGCCTCCCAGTCGAGGTTCAGGTAGTGCAGCGCCTGGAGGGTGAACGTGGTGTCGCGGATCCAGGTGTAGCGGTAGTCCCAGTTGCGTTCCCCGCCCGGCGTCTCGGGCAGGGACGTCGTCAGCGCCGCGACCGTCGCACCGGTCGGCATGTAGGTCAGGCCCTTGATGGTGAGTGCCGAACGCTCGAGCGGATGACGCAGCGGGTGGTCGGGGACGCGGGCACGCGCCAGCCAGTTGCGCCAGAACTGGATCGTCGCCTTGATCCGGGCGTTCGCGTCCGCCGCGTCGGTCGGCGAGGCGAGGTTCTCGGCCCACGACACCGCGCAGAACGCGTAGTCGCCCTTCGACAGCTCGTGCCGCGCCCGCGCGGAGCCCCCCTCGATGCCGATGAGCATGTCGGTGCTCAGGCGGAAGGTCTGACCGGCTCCCGTCGCGTCGGCGGCATGGTCGTCGTCGCCGACGACGTTCCAGGTGGCCGGCGTGCGCCCGTAGTCGAAGGCGGGCTCGCACACGAGCTCGACCTCCACCTGGCCCTCGAGGCATTCGACCGTGCGCACGAGCATGTGGTCGGCGTCGTCGTCGGCCGGCGGCCTCGTGTGGGGCGTGACCGTGTCGTGGCCGCGCCGCGGACCCATCGTCAGGGCGTCGTGGACCAGCAGCCAGCCGCGCGGCGTGTGCCAGGTCGTGGTCATGACGTTCGTGCCGGGGACGTACGCGCGCGCGGTCGGCACGTTGATCCCGTACGGGCCGAACCGGAACGAGCCGGCGCCGCGGTCGAGCAGGTTGCCGAACGTGCTCGGGGAGTCGAACGCGGGCACGCAGAGCCAGTCGACGGATCCGTCCGGAGCCACCAGGGCACCCGTGTGGCAGTTCGACAGGAACGCGTAGTCGGCGATCGGCGGGAACGGTGAGGTAGTGGCACTCACGGAGGCTCCTTCGCAGTCGTGACGCGCGAGTTCGCGGGCCTGCACCGACCATTGATGGACCGGGGTGCGCGGGAATCACCCGTCGCAGGTGATTGCCTCTCGGCTCAGCCGGTTCCGGACTCGACGGCGCGGTCGCCCACGTCCTCGACGCTCTCCTCGGGCAGGAGCTGTCGCTGGTCGAGCACGTAGAGCAGCACGAAACCGGGCACCACGATCAGCAACGCGAGGCCGACCGCGACCAGTAGCGCGGTCAGGGTGCCGCTCGGTGCGGCGGCAGCGGAGAACGTGAGGCTCTCGGGCAGGATGTACGGCCACTGGGCGACACCCCAGCAGCCGATGCCGCAGGCCACCGCGACGACGGCGAGCGCGCGGGCACCGTGGGACGCGCCGCGGACCAGCAGGACGAGAGTGCCGACCCCGCTCGCGACGCTCACGATGACCAGCGGCAGGGCTCGCGACGTCAGGCCGTCGAAGACGTGCGGCGCCCCGAAGCTCAGGACGACGAAGTCGATCAGGGCGACCGCGGCCGCGACGACGCCGGTCACCACGGCGCGGCGGCGGAAGTAGGCCGCCATGCCCGGTTCGCCGACCTGCCGTGCGTTCCGGACGAGGAACACCGCCGCCAGGTAGGCCGCCAGCACGATCGCCAGCACGCCGGTCGCCAGCGAGGTGGGGTTCAGCCAGCTGTCGACCGGGTCACCCGCCTTGCCGCCGGCCGGGACCTGACCGGACGCGATGCCGCCTGCGATCGCGCCGAAGCAGAAGGGCACGAGTAAAGAGGACAGTGCAAACGCGCCACCGAAGATCCGGCGGAAGCGCACGGTGACCACCGTCTTGCGGAAGGCGAAGCTCGCACCGCGCAACACGATGCCGAGCGCCGCGATCGTCAGCGGGATGAACATCGTCAACGTGATCGACGCGAACGCCGACGGGAAGGCGGACCACGTGACGACGAAGATGAAGATGAGCCAGACGTGGTTCGCCTCCCACACCGGCCCGATCGATCGCTCGATGAGACCGCGGGGCCCTTCGCCGCGCTCGGGCCCGCCGGCGGTCAGGTCCCAGAAGCCGGCGCCGAAGTCGGCTCCGCCGAAGATCGCGTACGTCGCGACCGCGAGCAGCAGCACGACGGCGATGGCGGTGCTCACGGCCTACTCTCCACGACTTCGGCTGGTGGGGCCTCCGCCACCGGTCCGTACGGCGTGTCGAGCTCGGCGAACCCGCCCGCCCGGCGGAAGCGCCTGCTCATCGCCCGGATCACCATGATCGTCGTGATGCCGAGCGCGAGATAGAGAACGATCACGGCGATGAACGTGATCCAGACGCCGGTGTTCCCGGTCGCCGCGTCCTCGACCTTCATCAGGTTGTAGACGATCCACGGCTGGCGGCCGACCTCCGTCACCACCCAGCCCGCCTCCATCGCGACTATCGCGAGCACGCCCGAGCACGCCGCGACCCGCAGGAACCACTTGCCGGTCGGCAGGCGGCGCCGGAACAACCACATCGCGCCGTACCAGACCGAGACCAGGAACAGCAGCGTGCCGAGCCCGACCATGATGTCCCAGCTGAGGTGGACGATGTTCGTCTCCGCGACCGTCGGGCGTTCGTCCGGAGGCACGGTGTCGAATCCCTTGATGACCGTGGCCCTACCGGTGCTCGGATCGGACAGCCACGAAGCCAGGCCCGGGATCGGGACGCCACCCGTGACCGTGCCGTCGTCGTTGAGCTTGCCCAGCAGTCTCTCGGGCACATCCGAGCCGGTCTGCGGCACGAGCTCGATCGTCGCGAACTTGACCGGCTGGTTGTTGAAGACCCAGCGCGCCAGGCTGTCGCCCACGCCCATCTGGATCGGCGTCGCCACCGCGGCGACCGTGAACGCTATGCCGAACCCCAGCTTGTGGTAGCGGTCGACCCGACCGCGCAGCAGGCCGGCCGCATAGACCGACGCGATCATGAACCCGCCGACAAGGTAGGCGGCCACGACCATGTGCGCGGCCTGCAGCGGCATCGCGTCGTTGAAGATGACATCGAGTGGATCGACGTCGACGATCTCGCCCTTCGAGTTCAGTGTGAACCCGGTCGGCGCGTTCATCCAGGCGTTCGCCGCGACCACGGAGATGGACCCGAACACCCCCGCGATGACGATCGGCACACCGGTCCAGAAATGTGGCCACGGTTTGAGTCGTCGCCAGCCGAAGATGTATATGGCGACGAAGATCGCCTCAGTGAAGAAGAAGATCCCCTCGAACGCGAACGGCACGCCGAAGGCGTCGCCCCAAGTCCCCATGAACCGCGGCCAGAGCAGGCCGAACTCGAAGCTCAGCACGGTTCCCGTCACCGCGCCCACCGCGAACGTCACGGCCATGTACTTCGACCAGCGCTGCGCGAGCACCAGGGCGCTACGGTCGTCGTGCCGCACCGCCTTGTAGTTCGCGACCAGGGTCATGAACGCCCACGAAACGCCGAGCGGAACCAGGATGATGTGGCAGGCAAGGGTGAACGCCATCTGCGAACGCGCCCACGGAACCGGGTTCACGGCGGCCAAGGTCGCCAAGCCGGTCACGCTTTCGCCCACCACGACCTGTGCCTCCTGAGCCTTCTCGGGAGTTCGTCCATCAGTAGGCGTTCTCTTTCATCTCGCCACCGTGCACGATCACCGCCCAGATCACGAGCACGTCGAAGACGATCGCGACCACTGCCCACCACGGGTTCGCCGACATGAAGGCGAGGTGGGCGACGGCATTGATCGACGCGAGCACTACGGCGAGGACCCGTGCCCACATCGCGCCGCGCCTCAGGGCGAACCCGGTGACCACGGCCGCCAGCCCGACGATCAGGTGAATCCAGCCCCATTGCGTGATGTCGAAGACGAGCAGGCCCCGCGCCCCCACGGCGTAGTAGGTGTCGTTGAACAGCGCCACGAGCCCGTAGAGCGCGTTGAAGAAACCGAGCAGGATCATCATCAGCGCGGCGAACCAGATCCAGCCCACCCACGCGGTGAACTTCGGCTGGGTCGTGTCGCGCGAGTCACCGACCGCTGTCGACCCGGCACCCGTGGCTTGAGCGTCAGTCATCTCCGCTCCCCTCAAACGGTTTCGGCCCGTCGTCACGGTGTCCGCACGGATCAGCCGGCTCATCCCCCGCCGGTGATGAGATGCCCGCGGCGGTTTCTCTCCGTCGCCGCTCGTGCCGATCCGCCGATGCGCGGGTGGCGCCGGTGGGCCAACTCGCGCCCGGGGTCGTCGTGGAGCCGGGACGGTGGTGCCGCTGTCACGGACGGCGCGCCGAGGCAGCGGCTGTACCGGTCCGTCGGCGGCCCCACGCGCCGCTGGCGGACCGGGCCTCGGTCAGGACTTGCGGCGGTGGGCCGAGGCGTGGTCGAAGGTCGCCGCCTCCACGCCGCGCGCGGGTGCGGTCTGCCGCGCCAGCCTTGGCAGCACGTGGTCGAGGTCGTCGAGGAGCAGGTCGGCGATCTCGCGGCCGGTCCCGTTGCGGACCACCACGCGCATGGCGGCAAGGTCCTGCCGGTCGGCCGGGAACGTGTAGGCCGGCACCTGCCAGCCCCGCTCGCGCAGGCCGGCCGAGACATCGAAGACGTTGAAGTTGGTGACCTCCTCGTTCAGCGTGAACGCGAACACGGGCAGCTCGTCACCGCGGGTCAGCAGGCGGAACGGCCCCATCTCGGCAACCTTCGCGGACGTGTAGGTCGCCACGTCCCGGCATTCCTGCTGCACCTGCCGGTAACCTTCCCAGCCCAGCCGCAGGAAGGTGTAGTACTGCGCG
>NZ_DATBKY010000068.1:0-2749 GCF_036555685.1 Actinophytocola sp.
ATCGTCCGGGGTTTCGACTACTACACGTCCACGGTGTTCGAGGTCTTCGACACCCACCCGGACAACCGGCGGTCGCTGTTCGGCGGCGGTCGCTACGACAACCTCGTCGGGCTGTACTCCGCCCAGCGCATCCCGGGCCTCGGCTTCGGCATGGGCGACGTGACGCTGTTCGACTTCCTCGGCACCCACGGCCTGCTGCCGCAGCCGCGTGCCGAGATCGACGCGGCGGTCATCGCGACCGACGCGGAGCTCGCCGACGCGGCCCGCTCGGTGGCCAAGGGCCTGCGCGGCGCCGGCGTCCGCACGTCGACCCCGCTCGAGGTGCGCAAGCTGGGCAAGGAGATCCAGCGTGCGGACAAGGCGGGCGCGCGGGTCGTCGTCATCGTCGGCGCCAACGACTGGGCGGCCGGCACGGTGACCGTCCGCGATCTGCGCACCGGCGACCAGCTCCAGGTGACGCCGACCGACGCGCCGGCACGGGTGTATGAGCTACTGGAGCGCGGCCCGGGCACGGCGTAGGAGCTGCCGCTCGGCGGCGTTCTCGGTGCGCTCGATCGCACGGGTGTACGCCCGCACGGCCTCCGCGTCCCGGCCGACCCGGTGCAGCAGGTCCGCGCGCACGGCGTGGAACAGGTGGTAGGCGTCCAGCGAGAGCACTTCGACGAGGCCGAGCGCCTCGGCGGGGCCGGACACCTCGGCCACCGCGACCGCCCGGTGCAGGGCGACGACCGGCGACGGGCTCACTGCCAGCAGCTGGTCGTAGAGCGTCACGATCTGCCGCCAGTCGGTCGCCTCGGCCGACGGTGCGTCGCTGTGCACGGCGTTGATCGCCGCCTGGATCTGGTACGGGCCAGGCCGGCCGCGGCGCAGGCAGTCCCGCACCAGCGCCTGGCCCTCCGCGATCAGCGAGCGGTCCCAGCGCGCCCGGTCCTGGTCGGCGAGCCGGACGAGCTGCCCGCCGGGCCCGACCCGAGTCGGCCGGCGCGACTCGGCCAGCAGCAACAGCGCGAGCAGGCCGAGCGCCTCGGGCTCATCCGGCATGAGCTCGGCGAGCACCCGGCCGAGCCGGATCGCCTCGCGGCACAGGTCGTCGCGCACGAGCTCGGTCCCGGAGCTCGCCGTGTAGCCCTCGTTGAAGATCAGGTACACCACGGCCAGCACCGCGCGCACCCGCTCGGGCAGGTCGGCGTCGTGGGGCACGCGGTAGGGGATCCGCGCGGCACGGATCTTGCCCTTCGCGCGGACGATCCGCTGCGCCATCGTCGCCTCGGGGACCAGGAACGCGCGCGCGATCTCCGGCGTGGTGAGCCCGCCCAGCAGCCGAAGCGTGAGCGCGACCCGCGCGGCGGTGCCGAGCGCGGGGTGGCAGCAGGTGAAGATCAGGCGCAGCCGGTCGTCGCGCACGGCGCCCTCCTCTTCGGGTTCGGACTCGGCCAGCAGCAGCGCGGCCTGGGCCTGCTTGTCCGCGCGGGAGGACTCCCGGCGAATGCGGTCGATGGCGCGGCGGCGCGCGGTCGTGATGATCCAGCCGGCCGGGCTGGGCGGCAGGCCGTCCTCGGGCCAGTGCCGCACGGCCGCGGCGAACGCGTCCTGGACCGCCTCCTCGGCGATGTCGATGTCGCCGAAGACGCGGACCAGGCTCGCTACCGCGCGGCCGTGCTCCTCGCGGAACACGCGCGCGACGTCGACCTCCGGCACCCCCTCAGCTCGCCTCGTCGACGAACGGGCGGACCTCGATCCACAGTGGTTCGAGCACGGCCGCGAGCCGGCGGCCCCAGCCGAGGGCTTCGTCGAGGTCGGCCGCCTGGATGATCGTGAAACCGCCGAGGTACTCCTTGCCCTCGATGAACGGGCCGTCGGTGACGAGCACGTCGGAACCCTTGCTCTGCACGACGGTCGCGGTGCTCGGCGGGTGCAGCGGACCGTTGAACACCCACGCACCGGCCTCGCGCATCTCCTCGGTGAGCGCGGCGACATTCCGCATGATCGGCTCGAGGACCTCGGGTGGCGGCGGGTCGCCCGCCGGCTGGTAGATGCTCAGCAAGTACTTCTGCGTCATCGCGTGCCTCCCCGCACTCGGTACCGGGCGATCACCACGCCGGTCGTGGTGGTCACGCTAGCGGCGAGGTCGAGGTTCGCGAGGGGGACGCCGTGCGGGAACAGCCGCCGGCCGGTACCGAGCACCAGCGGGTGGACGAGCAGCAGGTACTCGTCGACGAGGTCGTGCGCCATCAGCGTGCGGCACAGCTCGCCACTGCCGATGACGCCGACGCCGGCCTCGGCTTTGAGCGCGGCGACGGCCGCCGGCACGTCGCCGGTCACCAGCGCCGAGTTCTGCCACCGGAGCGGCTCGGCGAGCGTGCGCGACACGACGTGCTTGCGCGTCTTGTTCAGCCTGTCGGTGTACGGGTTCGCCGGCTGGTCCGGCCAGTAGCCGTAGAGGTCGGTGTAGGTGCGGCGACCGAGGAGCAGCACGCCGTCGCCGGCCATGCGCTCGCCCATGGCGTTCGCCATGACCTCGTCGGCGTACGGGATCGCCCAGCCGCCGTGGGGGAAGCCGTCCCTGGTGTCCTCGTCGGGCCGGCCGGGAGACTGCATCACGCCGTCCAACGTGAGGCTGGTGACGACCGTGAGCTCGGGCATCGCGGAATCCTTTTCGTGTCCGGGGTGGTTTCGCCCTCTACACGAACGGGTTCCGCGGGAATCGACACCCGGGTGTGGTGTCCATACCCGGGGCGGGCCGGGGAGG
>NZ_DATBKY010000069.1:0-10467 GCF_036555685.1 Actinophytocola sp.
GCGGCTGAAACGGCGGCTGAAACGGCGGCTGAAACGGCGGCTGAAACGGCGGCAGACGCGACGGCGGGCCCCGCGTTCAGACGCGAGGCCCGCCGTTCTCTGTGCGTAGCTCAGTGGCCGAAGTGGCCCTGGGTCTGCACGTTCAGCTCGTCGAACTTGACACCCTTGGCCGGGTTCGTCGCCGGATCGTTGATCTCCAGCACGTCGAGGCCCTTACCGATGTCGGACGAGTAGATGTAGCCGTTGTAGTAGTACGCCGACCACGTCCCGCCGCTGGTGTTCGGGTCCGCGGCCGGTCCGCGCTCCCAGAACCCGATCTTCTTCGGGTGCGCCGAGTCGGTGAAGTCCCACACCTGCACGCCGCCCATGTACCAGGACTGGACCATGATGTCCTTGCCCTCGACCGGGATCAGCGAGCCGTTGTGCGCGACGCAGTTCTCCTCGTCGGTCTGCACGCGGTCGATCTTGAAGTAGTTGCGGAACACCAGCCGCCGGTCGTCGCCGCGTCCCTGGATGTCGTAGATGCCGTCGGCGCCGCGCTCCGGACCGATCTCCGGGTTGCAGGTGGCCGAGCCACCGCCGCCGAGCTCGTCGGTGAAGATCACCTTCGTGCCGGCGTTGTTGAACGTGGCCGAGTGCCAGAACGCGAAGTGCGTCTCGTCCTCGACGCGGTGGATCTCGCGCGGGGCGAGCCGGTCGGAGATGTCGAACAGCACGCCGTCACCCATGCAGGCGCCCGCCGCGAGGTCCTTCGCCGGGTACACCGTGATGTCGTGGCAGCCCGAGGTGTCGACGCCGCCCGGCGTGTTGATGCCGCCGCCGTTGCCGGGGAAGCCGCCGTCCGGGAACAGCACCGGCGTCGCCGCGACCTTGGCCGCGGTCGGGTTGCGCAGCGGCACCTGGACGATCGAGATCGAGTCGTGCGGCGGCTGGCAGCCGGAGATCGTCTCCGACGGGCCGTACGACGAGATGTACAGGTAGGCGTTCTGGCCCGCCTTGTCCGGCACCAGCGTGTGGGTGTGCGAGCCGCACGACGTGGCCACCGACTTGATGTAGCGCGGGGCCTTCTTGTCGCTGATGTCGAAGATCTTGACGCCCTCCCAGTACGGCTTGGTGCCGTCGTTCTGGGAGGTCGAGGCGCACGAGTCGTCGCTGCGCCGCGAGTCGGTGGACAGGAACAGCAGGTTCCCGGTCACCGACACGTCGTTCTGCGAGCCCGGGCAGAGCACCTGGCTCGCGATCCTGGTGTGCTTGGGCTGCTTGATGTCGTAGATCGTGAAGCCGTTGTAGTTGCCGACGAACGCGTACCTGCCCTGGAACGCGATGTCCGTGCCGACGCCGTCCGCAAGCGGAGCCGTGGGCGGGATGTTGACGACCTGCCGCATGTTGGGGCTGCTGACGATCTCGTCATAGCCCGGCGAGTCCTGAGCTGCGACCGATGGCACGCCGGCGAGCATGGCCGCGCCCAAGGCGGCCGCGCCGAGTACCGCGGTTGACGCCGTGCGGCGCCATCCGTGCAGGGTCGATCTCACTGCTTGTACCCCTCTCGTCACCCGTCGGAAGACAACATTATGTACAGGTAAGTGAGGAATAAACTAGCTCCCAAAGGGTGCGTAATCGTCGGATGGGAACACGGTTGCCGATGACTCGGACAAGTCGGGCTAACGGCTCGCTACTCGCCGCACGCGGAACGATCACGCTCGGGCTCGGCGCCCTGCTCGCGGCCGGCGTGCTCGGCGGCTGCAGCACCGCGGAACCCCCGCCGCCGGCGAACTCCGCGCCGGTCATCGTGCCCGGCCGCCCCGGCGAGGAGGCCAGCACGATCCCGCCGGGCAAGGCCACGCCGCTCGAAGAGGAGGCCCCCAACGACGCGGACGTGACGTTCGTGCGGGACATGATCGTCCACCACGGACAGGCCGTCGAGATGGCCGATCTGGCGGCGAACCGCGGCCAGAGGTCTGACGTGAAGGGCCTCGCCGACCGCATCGCGGACGTCCAGCGGCCGGAGATCGACATGCTCAACCGGTGGCTGGAACAGCACGACCTGCCGAAGGTCGACCCGGCCGGCCACGGCGCGGCACACGCCGGCATGCCCGGCATGGCCACCGGCGAGCAGGTCGAGGCGCTGCGGGAGGCTCGTGGGGCGGCGTTCGACAAGCTGTTCCTGCAGCTCATGGTGACCCACCACGAGGGCGCGCTGACGATGGTCGAGGACGTCCGCCGGCGCGGGGTCAACGTCCGGGTGCAGGAGATCGCCGACGACGTGGCGGTCACGCAGGCCGACGAGATCCACCGCATGCAGCGCATGCTCGGCTCCTGAGCGGACGGGAAACCCGCAGGCCAAGCGTCGGAGAGGCTCGCTACAGTTTCTTCGCAAACCTGCTCGACCGAGAACTTCTAGGAGTCAGCCGTGTCCGAGTCGCGTCCGCCAGCCGCCGAACCCACCCCGCGCGTGGTGGTGCCGGCGGGTACGACGGCGGGCAGCGCGGTCCGCGAGGCCGGCCTGCCCGGCAAGGGCCCGGACGCGGTCGTCGTGGTCCGGGACGTGGACGGGCGGCTGCGGGACCTGTCCTGGGTGCCGGACGCCGACGCCCAGGTCGAGCCGGTCGCGGCCGACACCGAGGACGGCCGGGCGGTGATCCGGCACTCCGCCGCGCACGTGCTCGCCCAGGCCGTGCAGGACCAGTTCCCGGAGGCCAAGCTCGGCATCGGCCCGCCGGTGCGCGACGGCTTCTACTACGACTTCGACGTCGCGCGCCCGTTCACCCCCGAGGACCTGCAGGCGCTCGAGAAGCGCATGAAGCAGATCGTCAAGTCCTCGCAGCGGTTCTCCCGCCGCGTCGTCGAGTCGGTCGACGCCGCGAAGAAGGAGCTGGCCGCCGAGCCGTACAAGCTCGAGCTGGTCGACCTCAAGTCCGATGTGGACACCGACGAGGTCATGGAGGTCGGCGGCGGCGAGCTGACCATCTACGACAACCTCGACCCGCGCAGCGGCGAGCAGGTCTGGGGCGACCTGTGCCGTGGCCCGCACGTGCCGACCACCAAGCACATCCCGGCGTTCAAGCTCACCCGGGTCGCCGCCGCGTACTGGCGCGGGAGCGAGAAGAACCCGCAGCTGCAACGGATCTACGGCACCGCGTGGGAGTCGTCCGAGGCGCTGGACGCCCACCTCGAGCGCGTCGCCGAGGCCGAGCGGCGCGACCACCGGCGCATCGGCGCGGAGCTGGACCTGTTCTCGTTCCCGGAGGAGATCGGGTCGGGCCTGCCCCTGTTCCACCCGAAGGGCGGCATCATCCGCCGCGAGATGGAGAACTACTCGCGGCAGCGCCACGAGGAGTCCGGCTACGAGTTCGTGAACACCCCGCACATCACCAAGAGCGGGCTGTTCTACACCTCCGGGCACCTGCCGTACTACAAGGACACCATGTTCCCGCCGCTGCAGCTCGAGGGCGAGGACTACTACCTCAAGGCCATGAACTGCCCGATGCACCACCTGATCTTCCGCTCGCGCGGGCGGTCCTACCGGGAGCTGCCGCTGCGGCTGTTCGAGTTCGGCACGGTGTACCGGTACGAGAAGTCGGGCGTCGTGCACGGGCTCACTCGGGTCCGCGGGCTGACCATGGACGACTCGCACATCTACTGCACCCCCGAGCAGATGCCCGGGGAGCTGCGGTCGCTGCTGAAGTTCGTGCTGGACCTGCTCGCGGACTACGGTCTGTCGGACTTCTACCTCGAGCTGTCCACCCGGGGCGACACCGACAAGTTCATCGGCTCGGACGACGAGTGGGCGGAGGCGACCGAGATCCTGCGCCAGGCGGCCGTCGACTCGGGCCTGGAGCTGGTGCCGGACCCGGGCGGCGCGGCCTACTACGGCCCGAAGATCTCGGTGCAGGCGAAGGACGCGATCGGCCGCTCGTGGCAGATGTCCACCATCCAGCTGGACTTCAACCACCCGAAGCGCTTCGAGCTGACCTACACCGCACCGGACGGCTCGCGGCAGCAGCCGGTGGTCATCCACCGCGCGCTGTTCGGCTCGATCGAGCGGTTCTTCGGCGTACTGACCGAGCACTACGCGGGCGCGTTCCCGGCCTGGCTGGCACCGGTCCAGGTCGTCGGCATCCCGATCGCGGACGAACACGTGGAGCACCTGTCGAAGGTGGCGTCCGAGCTGCGCGCGCGTGGCGTGCGGGTCGAGGTCGACACGTCCGACGACCGGATGCAGAAGAAGATCCGCAACCACACCACCCAGAAGGTGCCGTTCATGCTGCTGGCGGGCGGCAAGGACGTGGCGGCCGGCGCGGTGTCGTTCCGCTTCCGCGACGGCAGCCAGGTCAACGGCGTCCCGGTCGACCGGGCGATCGCGTTGATCACCGACTGGATCGCCACCCGGTCGAACGAGTCGCCGTCGGCGAAGAACGTCGAGGTCGAACACTAGGATCGGTTCATGACCGATGCCGGGCCCGAGCGCGTGGAACAGGAGGGCGTCGGGATTCCCGATGCCCTCCAGCGGCTGTGGACTCCGCACCGGATGGCGTACATCAAGGGGCAGAACAAGGCCGAGGGCGATGACGTCGACGGCTGCCCGTTCTGTGCCCTGGTGGAGCTGGCGGACGCCGACGCGCTGATCATCGCGCGCGGCTCGCTGGTGTACGGGGTGCTGAACCTGTACCCGTACAACCCGGGCCACCTGATGGTGGTCCCGTACCGGCACGTGGCGGACTACACCGAGCTGACGCCGCAGGAGACGGTGGAGCTGGCGGAGTTCACCCAGCGCGCGATGACGGTGGCGAGGTCGGTGTCGGCGCCACACGGTTTCAACATCGGCATGAACCAGGGCGTGATCGCGGGCGCGGGCATCGCGGCGCACCTGCACCAGCACGTGGTCCCGAGATGGGGCGGCGACTCGAACTTCATGCCGGTGATCGGCCACACGAAGGTGCTGCCACAACTGCTGGGGGAGACGAGGACACTCCTGGCGAAGGCCTGGGAAGCAACGGAGTAGCAACCGCCGCCACAGGAAGGCGACGTCCGTGAGCTACGCCAATACCCCATTCGCCGCCGATTGGCGGCGGCTGGGATGGGGCCAAGATCACGAGCGGCCTCCGGCCCCCGAGATCCAGCGTAGCGACGACCGCCGACAAGATCGCCGCGAGAGCCTGAGACCGGTGGACAACGCGACCGGACCGAACAGAAGGGCGCGCCCCCACCGGAGGCGCGCCGCAACAAAGCCGGACAGGAGCCGCGGCAGGATCAGGTGTTCTCGGGCTGCCGGAGGACGGCTTCCACCTCGATGTGGATGTCGATCTTGTCGGCGACCACTGCGACGCCGTTCTGGGCGCCGTCGAAGTTGACGGCGAAGTCCTTGCGGTTGATCTGCGCCGTCGCCGAGAAGCCCGCGCGGGTGCCGCCCCACGGGTCGGCCGTGAAGCCGTTCAGCTCGAAGGTCAGCGGGACGACCTTCGTGATGCCCTTCAGCGTGAGCTCGCCGTCGAGGACGAACTCGTCGCCGTCCTGGCGGGCGCCGGTCGCGCGGTAGGTCATCTCCGGGTGGGTCTCGACCTCGAAGAAGGCCGGGGAGCGCAGGTGGTCGTCGCGCTGCTTGTTGTTCGTGCTGACCGACCGGAGGTCGATCGCGATGTCCACGGACGACTCGAGCGGGTCCTCACCCGTGACGATGTGACCCTGCACATCGTCGAACCGCCCGCGAACCTTGGCCACCACCATGTGCCGAACGACGAAGCCCACGTCGGTGTGCGCCGGGTCGATGTCCCAGGTGCCGGCCAGGTAGCCGGGAATCTTGAGAGCGGTTGCGCTGCTCATCGAATACTTCCTTCGTGGAGATAGTTCAACGCTCATCAGTTGAGCGCTCAACCGAGACTCTACGCCTACTTGTTGAGAGTTCAACAAGTACACTGTGAGACATGTCTGACACCCGTTGGCTCACCGAGCGCGAGCAGGAGGTGTGGCGCGACTTCATGGCGGCGTTCCTCGGGCTCACCGACCAGCTCGCGCGCCAGCTCCAGCGGGACTCCGCCATGCCGCACGCCTACTACGAGATCCTCGTCTCCCTCTCCGAAGCACCGGATCGCACACTGCGGATGAGCGAACTCGCCGGCCTGCGCGGCTCCTCCCGCAGCCGCCTGTCCCACGCGGTCGCCCGGCTGGAGGAGGCCGGCTGGGTGATGCGCCGCGAATGCCCGACCGACAAGCGCGGCTCGTTCGCCGTGCTCACCGACCGGGGCTTCGCCGCGCTCGAGGCCGCCGCTCCCGGCCACGTCGCCGAGGTCCGCGAGAAGCTGTTCGACAAGCTCACTCCCGAACAGATCGAACAGCTCGGGGAGATCAGCAAGGCGATCCTGAGCGGTGTCGACACGTCCGCGACGACGTGCTGTCCGGACCTGACCGGCGGCGACCGTTAGGCTCTTCGCGCATCCGTTGCCGCTCCCTTGGACGAGACTCGCCCGACCATGCTGAACATCTTCGCCCGAGCCTCGGTCTCGCGCGTTACCGACCCGATCGGCGAGTGGCTCGTCCGCCTCGGCCTGACGCCGAACGCGATGACGCTGATCGGCACCGCGGGCGCGGTCGGGTTCGCGCTCTGGGCGTTCCCCACCGGGCACCTGCTCGCCGGGACCTTCACGGTGTGGGGCTTCGTCATGCTCGACCTGCTCGACGGCGCGATGGCGCGCGCCAAGGGCGGCGGCACGAAGTTCGGCGCGGTGCTCGACTCGACGTGCGACCGGATCGCCGACGGCGCGCTGATGGCGGCGATCGCCTGGTACGCCTTCGAGATCGCCGAGCGCCGCACCCTCGCCGCGGCCGCGCTGATCTGCCTGGTACTCGGCCAGGTCATCTCCTACATCAAGGCACGCGCGGAGGCGTCCGGGCTGTCGGCCAACGTCGGCCTCGTCGAGCGCGCCGAGCGGCTGATCATCGCACTCGTCGGCACCGGCCTGCAGGGCATGGGTGTGCCCTACGCCGTCGACATCGCGTTGTGGTTGCTCGTGGCCGGCTCGGTGATCACGGTTGTGCAGCGGCTGGTGGCGGTGCGACAGTCGGCCACCCAGCAGAGCGGAAACCAGGCGACCACCCCGGAGGCAGACGAATGACCGGTGTCGGAGAACGGCTGCAGGGCGCGGCGTACGCGGCGGGCTGGGGCCTGGTGCGCGCGCTGCCTGAGTCCCTCGCGCGAGCCGCCTTCCGGTCCGGTGCCGACCTCGCCTTCCGCCGCAACGGCCCGGGCGTCCGCCGGCTGCGCCGCAACTACGCGCGCGTCGTGCCGCAGGCGGGGCCCGAGGAGCTCGACGAGCTCGTCCGCGCCGGCGTCCGGTCCTACTCGCGGTTCTGGATGGAGACCTTCCGGTTGCCGGGCATGGACCACAAGGCGATCTACGAGTACCTGAGCGAGCGGTTCGTCGGCCTGTCACTGATCGACGCCGCGCTCGACCGGGGCAGGGGGTTGATCCTCGCGCTGCCGCACACCGGCAACTTCGACGTCTCCGGCATCTGGCTCGTCGGTCACCAGGGCCGGTTCACGACCGTCAACGAACGGCTCAAGCCGGAGTCGCTGTACCAGCGGTTCGTCGGCTACCGCGAGTCGCTGGGCTTCGAGATCCTGCCGACCGGCGGCAGCGCGTACCGCGTGCTCATGGAACGCCTGCGCGACAACAAGGTCGTCTGCTTACTCGCCGACCGCGACCTGTCGCGACGCGGCATCGCGGTCGACTTCTTCGGCGAGCAGACCCGGATGCCGGCCGGCCCCGCGCGGCTCGCAGCCGCGACCGGCGCGCAGATGCTGGTCGTGGACAACATGTTCACCGAGGACGGCTGGGCCCTGCGGGTCCACACGCCGATCCTGGTCAACGGCCGCGACGAGGTGGCCTCTGCGACGCAGCGGATGGCCGACGGGTTCGCCGCCGACATCGCCGCCCACCCCGCCGACTGGCACATGATGCAGAATCTGTGGCTCGCTGATCTGCCGGCCGAGCGCCGCAAGGCGCTGTCGGGCGAGCCCGAGGGGGCGTCGGAGTCCCGGTGAGGATCGGGGTCGTCTGCCCGTACTCCTTCGAGGTTCCCGGAGGAGTGCAGGGGCACGTCGTCGACCTCGCGAAGGCGTTGCGGAAGCTCGGCCACCAGGTCGACGTGCTCGCGCCGGCCGACGAGGACACCCCGCTGCCCGAGTTCGTCCGGCCCGCCGGGCGCGCGGTCGGCATCCCGTACAACGGCTCGGTCGCCCGGCTCTCGTTCGGTCCGGTGTCCTACGCGCGAGTGCGCAAGTGGATCCGCTCGCACGACTTCGACGTGCTGCACCTGCACGAGCCGACCGCGCCGAGCCTGTCGATGCTCGCGCTGATGATCGCCGACGGGCCGATCGTGGCCACGTTCCACACGTCCACGCACCGCTCCCGCACGCTGTCGGCGTTCCAGGTCGTGCTGCAGCCGTTCCTGGAGAAGATCACCGCGCGGATCGCGGTGTCCGCGCTCGCGCGGCGGGTTCAGGTCGAGCACCTGGGCGGCGACGCGGTGGAGATCCCGAACGGCGTGGACGTCGAGTTCTTCGAGCACGCGAAGCCGCTGCCCGGCTATCCGCGCGAGGGCGGCACAGTCGGGTTCGTTGGCCGGTTCACCGAGCCCCGCAAGGGGATGCCGGTGCTGCTCGACGCGCTGCGCGTGCTCGTGCCGGAGTTCCCGGGCCTGCGGCTGGTCGTGGTCGGCGGCGGTGACCGGGACGAGCTGCGCCGCCAGGCCGGCCCGGAGCTCGCCGGCCGGCTGGACCTGCTCGGGCAGGCCGATGACGATGTGAAGGCGCGGATGCTCTCCAGCGTCGACGTGTACTGCGCACCGAACACGGGCGGGGAGAGCTTCGGGATGATCCTCACCGAGGCCATGGCGGCCGGCACCGCGGTCGTGGGCAGCGACCTCGACGCGTTCCGCCGGGTGCTCGACGACGGGCGGGCCGGCGCGCTGTTCCCGGTGGGGGACCCGGCTGGATTGGCGAAAGCGCTCCGCGAGATGCTGACCGAACCGCAGCGTCGGGGAACGTTGGTCGCGAACGCTCGCCGCCGGGTGGGGGCTTACGACTGGCCGGTGGTGGCCGGGCAGGTGCTGCGGGTGTACGAGCAGGCGATCGCCGCGGATCCGCGGCATGTGGTCGAGTCTGGGTGAGGTGTACGACGTGAGCGAGAGCGAGGGAGCGCACGCCGTCTGGACGGAGGAGCAGCGCGCGTAGGAAGACGGCGTTCTAGCGACTGAGCGAAGCGAACTGGAGGCACTGTTGAGCACGGGTCTGCTGATCACGTTGCTGGCCGTCGCCCTCGTGGTGGCGGTGGTTGTGGGGTTGTGGCTCGCGGCGACGGCGAACCGGCTGGACCGGTTGCACGTGCGGACCGACGCGGCGTGGGCGGCGCTCGACGCGGCGCTCGCCCGGCGCGCGGTCGTCGGCCGGGCCGTGGCCGCGGCCATGCGGTTGGACAACGTCGGCGGCGGGGCGAACGGCGGCGTCGCCGCCGACAAGCTGCGCGCCGTGGCTGAGCGCGCGGAGCAGACCGAGCGCTCGGAGCGCGAGGAGGCGGAGAACGCGCTGTCGCTGCAGCTGGCTGGCGTCGACCGCGGCAAGCTGCCGCTCGCGCTGACGGCCGAGCTGCTCGACGCCGAGCAGCGGGTGGTGATCGCGCGGCGGGTGCACAACGACGCCGTGCGCGACACGCTCGGGCAGCGCAGGCGCCGCGCGGTGCGGTGGTTCAAGCTCGCCGGAACCGCGCCGCAGCCGGAGTACTTCGAGATCGTCGAGCCGTCGCTGAACGGCGACTCGGGCGCCGCGCCGCTGCCGCGGCCGTCCGCGCGGGTGCTGCTGCTCGACGGACAGCGGCGGCTGCTCCTGTTCAAGGGGCACGACCCGGGCCGGCCGGACACGCGGTGGTGGTTCACGGTCGGCGGCGGCGTCGAGCAGGGTGAGGACCTGCGTGCCGCGGCGTTGCGCGAGCTCGCGGAGGAGACCGGCATCGAGCTGGCCGACAAGGACCTGCTCGGCCCGATGTGGCGGCGCCGGGTCGTGTTCAGCTTCGACGGCCGCGCCTACGACGGCGAGGAGTGGTTCTTCCTCGCGGACCTGTCCGGGTCGGGGGAGAAGGTGGAGATCCCGATCGACACGTCCGGGTTCACCGACGTGGAGAACAACACCGTGGACGAGCACCGCTGGTGGAGCGTGGAGGAGCTGCGGAACACCGAGGAGACGGTGTACCCGGTGCAGCTCCCCACGCTCCTGCCCGAACTGCTGTCGTCCACATGGGACGGAACGGTCCGCGTGGTGCGCTGAGCCGTCAGGTCAGCTGGGCGGCGATCGCGTCCGGCAGCGGGTCGTACCGCACGAACCGGGCCGGCCGGACACGCGGTGGTGGTTCACGGTCGGCGGCGGCGTCGAGCAGGGTGAGGACCTGCGTGCCGCGGCGTTGCGCGAGCTCGCGGAGG
>NZ_DATBKY010000070.1:0-27695 GCF_036555685.1 Actinophytocola sp.
TCATCGTGAGCAGGCAGAACAGGTGGTCGTCGTACTCGGTGACCGTCTTGCCCGGCCAGTGCTTGTAGACCGCGCCGACCTCGAACTCCTCGTAGTAGCGACCGAACTGCACCGTCTGCCCTCCGCGTCTGGCCCGCTCCCGGCCCGTACCGTCCGAACTCGGGGCAGTCTGCCAGGTGGAGTATTGTGGACAACCGGTGTGTGAATGATCCCGCACCCTGTACCCGAGGAGGTGAGGACGCGTGAGCGACCCGCATAACGCCGGCGACGCAGTTGGTAGCAGTACGACCCGCGTCCTCGCCGAGAGGGCTCGCCGGTAGGTAGAGGCAGGCCCGCGTTTCCGGCCGGACGCTCCGGCGCCGGATGACTCTGGCGCGTCGTGACCAGACATGCCCTGCTGTCTGTCTCCCGCTGGAGGACACACATGCCTGCGATTCCCTCGCTCGGCGGCCTCCGGGGGCGGTCGAACCGCCGTCCGGACGCCACCACCGACTCCCGGAAGGCCGCGCACGTCATCGACTGCGCGGTCTACGTCGACGGCGAGCGCCTGCCCGGCCACTGGACGCACTCCGAGGCGATCGCCGAGGTGCGCAGGCGGCGCGCGGGTTTCGTGTGGATCGGGCTGTTCGAGCCCGACGAGGAGCAGATCCAAGGCGTGGCCGAGACGTTCGGCCTGCACGAGCTGGCGGTCGAGGACGCGGTCCACGCGCACCAGCGGCCCAAGCTGGACCGGTACGAGGAGACCTTGTTCATGGTCCTCAAGACGGTCCGCTACATCGAGCACGAGTCGCCCACGACGGCCAACGAGATCGTCGAGACAGGCGAGATCATGGCGTTCCTGGGCAAGGACTTCATCGTCACCGTCCGGCACGGCAAGCACTCCGAGCTCTCCGGGCTGCGCCACGACCTCGAGTGCGAGCCGGACCGGCTGTGCGGCGGCCCGGCTGCCGTCCTGCACGGCATCGCCGACCGCGTCGTGGACTCCTACCTGGCGGTCAGCGAGTCGTTCGAGCAGGACATCGACGTGATCGAGGCCGCGGTATTCGCGCCGCGCAGCCCGATCGGCGCCGAGCAGATGTACCTGATGAAGCGGGAGATCCTCGAGCTGCGCCGCGCCGTGATGCCGCTGGCCGTCCCGCTGCGCCGGCTCGCCGAGGGCTACACCCCGCTCGTCCCCGAGCACGTCCGCTCGTACTTCCGCGACGTCGACGACCACCTGACGACCGTGTCGGAGCGGGTGGCGAGCTTCGACGAGCTGCTGACGACCCTGGTGGACGCCACCCTCGCGAAGATCTCGCTGCAGCAGAACACCGACATGCGCAAGATCACCGCGTGGGCCGCGATCATCGCGGTGCCGACGATGGTGGTCGGCGTCGAGGGGATGAACTTCGACTACATGCCCGAGCTGCACTGGCGGTTCGGGTACCCGCTGGTGATGCTCGTGATCGTCACCGCGTGCCTGATCCTCTACCGGATCTTCCGCCGGAACCGATGGCTGTAGCTGGGCAGCTCGCTCGGGGCTGCCCAGCGCCCATCACCAGGTAAACCTGCCAAACCCTGTTGAGGGAGGTTCCATCGTGACCCGGCTCATCACCAACCCGCGCTTCTGGGTGCTCGCCTTCGTACTCACCTGGCTCGTCCTGATCACCGTCCTGATCGCGCTGGGACCGTCGGCGGCCCCGGACGCGTCCCACTAGCGCGAGTCTGGGGCCGACCAAACGCGACCTCAGGGGACCGTGACGAAACCCGGCCACAGGTACGCGCCAGACCGCACCATTCGCTGGCACGCGACCAACACTTTTGATCCCGGGGAGGCGGACTAGTCGTCGTCGCCGATCACCGGGGACGAGGCCTTCTCCGGCTTGCCGAAGATGTCCTGCGGGTCGCCCATGAGACGCGTCCGCGGCTTGTGGTCGCCGCCCGAGCCCTGGCCCATCATGCCCATCATCGGGGCCATCGGCATCATGCCGCCGTAGCCCCGGCCGCCCGCCGGCTTGGCGTCGGTCGCCGCGACGGCGGCCGTCGACTCCGGCTTGGGGACCGGGGCCTGCTCGGTCGCGACCGCGGAGCCGCCGGGTGGCATCGCGCCGCCCACACCGCTCAGGCTGCTGCCCCCACCGCCACCGAGGCCACCCAGACCACCACCGCCGGCGCCCGCGAGGTCCGCGCCCGCCGTGTCGGTCTTCGGGTCCGCCGGCGGCTTCCCGTCCACGGCGCCCGGCGCCTTCGGCGACTCGAAGGACCAGTTGTCCTCCGGGAACGTGTGCGCCATCTTGATCTGCTGGAACGCCTCGGAACCGTCGATGCCCTGGCACATCTGCACGAACGCCTCGAGCACCTGGCGCACGGCCTCGAACAGCTCCTTGGTCGGCCGGCGCATCGCGTCCAGATAGGTCCGCGTGCGGTCGTCGCCTTGCACCGGCATGACCATCGCCTGCGAGGCCGTCTCCGCGGTCTCCGCCAGTACGCCGCCCATCTGCTCGACGATCTCGCGGATGCCCTCCGCCGTCGTGTCGAGGACCTCGGCCAGCGCGAGCATCGCGTCGGACAGGTCGTGGCCGGCCAGCCCGATCTTCTGCATGTAGTCGATGAAGGACGTCGCCGCCGCGCCGTCCCAGGCCGCGTCCAGCTTGCCGAGCGGCTTGCCCAGCGCGTCGGTGATCACGGCCGTGCCGTTGCCGACCTGCCGCCAGCGCCCGGCCTCGGCCTCCATGTCGCTCCACCGGCCGACCACCGGTGCGAAGTACTCCTCGACCGGGTCGGGCACGCCGAGGTCCCGCGCGAGCTTGGACAGGTAGTCGAAGTGGCCGGCGTGCCGGCCCGCGACCTCTGCGCCGTCGGGGCCGCCGGACGTCGTCTCCGGAGCCGGCGCGGGAGCCCGCTGGTCCACGGCCGGCTTCTCGTCCGCGATGTACACGACGGCCTCCTCAGCTCTGCCGGTGGATGGTGGACGCGCTGAACTCGTCGGAGTCGACGTACTTCGCGGTGACCTGCTCGAGTCCGGTCGACGCGGACTGCAGCGCCTCGACCGCCCTGGTCAGCTGGTCGTGCAGCTTCCCGGAGACCGAGGAGTAGGCCTCGGTCACGCCCAGGGTCCGGCCGAGCTCACCGAACGACTCGTCGGTCAGCGGAGCCGTGGCCATGATCTCCACGCCCTCGCTGAGCTCGTCCGCGCTGTTGCCGGCCAACTGGCCATAGCCGCCGACCCACTCGGGGTCGAACTTGATCCCGTCCACGGGCACACCTCTCGGCTGACGGCAGGGACGTCGGTGCTCCGACGATAGGCGAGCCGATCAGGTTCCCGTACCGCCGGAAGTCGGGCTAGTTGCCACCCGCCTGGCCGCCGCCGTTCGGATCCTGCGACTTGGTCGGGTACTCGCCGGGCTCGATGGGCACCGTGTCGTAGCTCTGCTCGACGTCCTTCGGATCGAGCGACGCGCCGTTGGGCAGCAGGTCCAGGATCGACAGCGGCGCGGGCACCTGGTTGCTCAGGCCGAGCACCGCCGCGGTGTTCGGATCCGGCACCCCGTACTTCACGCCCCGGTCGGACACCAGCACGATCGGCCCGCTGTTGAAGTCCTCCTTGGACGTGGCCTGGCGGACCACCGCGCCGCGCCCCGGCGGCATGTAGAAGTGGTCGATCCGGAGGTTGGACGAGCCCGGGGTGGAGATGTCGACCCATTTCGGGTCGCCCGCCTCGTTGACCGGGATGCCCGGCACGGCATTGCCGACGTGCACCGACGTGCGCTCCTCCCCGTTCTTGCCGGAGCCGGTCACCTCCCAGCCGAGGCACGCGACCGGGAAGCTGGACCGCTGCAGCACCTCGGTCTGCTCCGCGGGGAACGTGGAGTCGTCGATGCGGCCCTTCAGCACGTTGCTGCCCTGGATGACGTCGGCCGGCAGCTCCTCGATGCCCTCGGTGACCTCCTTGCGGTACCGGATCAGGTCGCCGGTGCTCCTCTTGATCTGCTGGATGCCGTCCCGGAGGACCACGTAGAACACCGGCGCCTTGCCGGTCGGCCGCACGCTGAACACCGAGCCGACCTTCAGGTCCGGCGGCGCGACCTTGGGCTTGGGGTCATCGCCGAAGCCCTCGATGTTCGGTGGCTTCAGCTCCGCCTTCTCCGGAATGGCGTTGAGCAGGCCGGTACTGATGGTGCGGGGCTCGGCGGTCTCGAGCTGCAGTGCCGCAACGATGTTCGGCTGCGACATGTCGACCTTGGCACGCAGGGTGCTCGCGATCGGCTCGTTCGCCGTCTCCGGTTTCCGGTACACCAGGTAGACGTCTTTGTTCTCCGACTCCACGAGCAGCGACTGGTTGGTCTTCAGCTCCGGCCCGAGGTCCTTGACGCCGGCGATGACGCTCGTCTGCACCTCGTCCCCGGCCGCGGCCTCGGTGTTGCCCTCCTTCGGGAGGTACTGGTCGCAGACCGTCCACCGCGAGTCGATGCGCTGGTCGCTGCTGGGCAGCAGGTCGGGCCCGTCCGGGATGCCGACCTTGCGGTCGCGCGGGATCTGGTCGCGCAGCTCGTTGTCGTCGACGACGGTCGGTCCGACGACGGACGGCGCGGCCCCGTTGGGGGCGGCGGCGGTCTGCTTGCCCGAGTCGTCGTCGTCGAGTGTCTGCGCGTAGAGCAGCAGCCGGGCCGAGGCCAGGTTGAAGACCGGGATGAGCCGCTTGGTCGGCTTCGTCAGCAGCACGTACACCTGGCCGGACGGCTTGCCGATGACGATGCCGTCCTTGCTCGGGACGGTCGGCTTCGGCGACAGGATGCCCCAGATGAGGAACCCCAGAAGGCCGAGTGCCGCCAGGCACACGCCGACGATCGTCGCCCGACTGTGCGTGCGCATCGGGTCGTGCAGCATCACCGCGTCCTTGCGGACCAGTGCTGACTGCATCCGGCGCAGCACGAAGCGATACGCCTGAACCTGGGACTTGGTTGTCGGTGTCGATGGCATTCGTGCCTCTACAGCTCCCCGCTCGCGGTACCGTTCCGCAGGATAGACCCACGGGGTTCGGTTGGATGTTGGTTCTCCACAACCGGCACAATCGATCAGCCGGGAGCACACCAGCGAGGGGAAGATCGAGCGGATGTCGGTGAGCAACCCACCACGGCAGGGCAGGACGCCACCGCCGGGGCAGCCGCCGAGACCGCCGGGCCGCGGAGGCGGTCAGGGCGGCAGCGGGCCGCACGGGCCCGGTGGACCAAGAGGACCAGGTGGACCAGGCGGGCCGGGGGGCCCCGGCGGACCGGGTGGGCCAAGCGGGCCGTCGACGCCGCCCGGTGGCCAACCGCGCCCACCCCAGCCACCGCGCATGCCGGTGTCCGCACGCCGCCGCACGACCGGGGCGAGCCTGGGTGCGCTGCCGGTGGCGAACATCGTGGTGCTGGAGATCGCGTTCGCGATCGGCCTGGTGCTGCTCACCATCCAGAACACGATGGCCACGCTGTACGTCGCGGGCACCATCGTGTTCATCGGCCTGCTCGTGGCGGCGATCCGCTGGCGCGGGCGCTGGTTCACCCAGTGGATCAAGCTGACGCTCAAGTACGCGTTCCGCTCGCACACCCGGGTCAGCCGGCCGACCACGCCGGTCAGCATCGACAGCCTCGCCGACGAGGAGGGCACGCAGGTCACCGGCCCGGACGACCCGCGGGTCAGCCTGCTGCGCCTGGCCGTGCCGGACCTCGTCGTCGCGCACGGCACCGACCACGAGCGCCGCCCGGTCGGCCTGGCCTGGCACGAGGGCACGTGGACCGCGGTGCTCCTCGTCGACCCGGCCCCGGCCCTGGTCAGCCAGGTCGGCAGCTCGCCGAACCTGCCGCTGGGCGCGCTCGCCCCGTGCCTGGAGGACCGCGGCGTGGTGCTCGACGCCATCCAGGTCATCTGGCACTGCTACCCGGGCAGCGCCGCGCTGCCGGCGAACTCCCCCGCGCTCGCGTCCTACATGGAGGTGCTCGGCCCGCTGCCGGCCGCCGCGCGGCGGACCACGTGGGTCGCCGTCCGGCTCGACCCGCGCCGCTGCCCCGCCGCGGTGCGCGAGCGCGGTGGCGGCGTGCTCGGCGCGCACCGGGCACTGATCGGCGCGCTGTCCCGGGTCCGCAACGCGCTCGAGTCCCGTGGCGTGACCACCCGCCCGCTCGACCCGGACGAGCTGCTGAAGGCCGGCATCTCGGCCGCCGAGCTCACCGCGGTCGCCGGCTCCAACCAGCGGGTCGGGCTGCGGGAGCGGTGGACCGGCGTGACCGCGGCCGGCGTCGGGCACGCGAGCTACGCGATCACCGGCTGGTCGCGCGGCAAGGCCGCGCAGAGCCTGAACGCACTTACCGGCGTGCGCGCGCTGTCCTCGACCGTGGCCGTGTCGATCTCGCCGGGCAGCGAGGACAACCAGGTCGGCATGCGTGGCCTGGTCCGGGTCAGCGCCCGCACCCCGGGCGAGCTCGAGTACGCCGACGGGCGCCTGTCCACGATCTCCGACCGGGTCGGCATCACGCTCACCCCGCTGCGCGGCCTGCAGGTCGCGGGCCTCGCCGCGACGCTGCCGTTGGGAGGCCGGGCATGAGTTCCAGCAGGTTGATGGACACGCAGAGCGGGACCGGCCTGTCCCAGGAGTTCCTGGTGCCGCCCGCGATGCTCGACGCGGTCAGCCCGAGCGGCGACCGCGGCGGCATGATGCTCGGCTCGGGCATGCAGGGCGAGCCGCTGACGATCTCCGCGCTGCGGCCGGCACCGACCCGGATCGTGCTCGTCGGCGGGCTGTACATGGCCCGGCAGGTGGCGCTGCGGGCGATGGCCGTCGGTGCGTGGGTGGTCGTCGCGACCGGCCGGCCCGACGCGTGGCACGTGCTGCAGAAGGCGGCCGGCACCGGCGCCGACGGCCGGCCCGCGCCGCTCGTGCAGATCCGGCGGCTGACGCCGGTCGAGCTGCCCCGCCCGTCGGAGGACGGCCCGCTGATGGTCGTGCACGACGGCGGGCCGACCCCGCAGGAGCTGTTCCCGCCGCGCTCGCCGTGGCAGACCACCGTCTACGTGCTGCCGTACATGCACCCGCAGGCCGGGGCCACCGCGAACGCGGCCGACCTCGTGCTGCTGCAGCGGCTGCCGGTGGGCCAGGCACAGCTGGCCTCGCGCATCTGGCGGCTGCCGCCGCCGATGGTGCACCAGCTGACGAACCTCGCGGACGACCAGGTGGTCGCGCTCGGTCGCAACCTGTGGAAGCCGCTGCGACTCGTGACCACGCAGAAGGAGCAGGCGATCCTCGGCCCGGTCCGCCGCGGCGACTGACGCGCCCGACTCCTTCCCACGCGCGAATTTGTTGGTGGTTCCCGACTTTCGTCGGATCCCGCCGTGTCCGGTGTGGACGACCATAGGCCCGTCCGCGTCGCGGACGGGAAATCCACTCAGCACCTCCGGTGCCGTCGAGGGCACGGCACCGGTGGTGTCCCTGCATGAGGAGAACCATGGAACAGTCACGTCGCAGGGTGCTCACGCGCCTGGCCGTGTTCGGCACCGCGGCGGCCGCCGCGGTCGCCGCCGCGGTCATGGCCACCGCGCCCGCGGGCGCGGCCGAGGGCCAGGTGCTCGGCGCCGGTTCGGCGAACGCCATCGACGGCAGCTACATCGTCAAGTTCAAGGACGGGGTCACCGCCGCGGCCGACACCACGGCGATCAAGTACCACGGCACGATCGAGCGGACCTTCTCCGCGGCGCTGCACGGCTTCTCGGCGAAGATGAGCGAGCAGGACGCCAAGTACCTCGCGGCGGACCCGGCGGTCGAGTTCGTGCAGCAGAACCAGACGGTGAAGCTGGTCGCCGACCAGCCGAACCCGCCGTCCTGGGGCCAGGACCGCGTGGACCAGCGTGACCTCCCGCTGGACAACAACTACTCGTACGCGACGACCGCGGGCAACGTGCACGCGTACGTCATCGACACCGGCATCGAGACCACGCACCCCGAGTTCGGCGGCCGCGCGACGTCCGGCTTCGACGCGGTGGACAACGACAACGACGCGACCGACTGCCACGGGCACGGCACCCACGTGTCCGGCACCATCGGCGGCTCGACGTTCGGCCTCGCCAAGGAGGTCCAGCTCGTCGCCGTGCGCGTGCTGAGCTGCAGCGGGTCGGGCACGACCGAGCAGGTCGTCGCCGGCATCGACTGGGTCACGCAGAACGCCGTCAAGCCGGCCGTGGCGAACATGAGCCTGGGCGGCGGCGCGGACGCGGCCATCGACTCGGCCGTGCAGGCGTCGATCGCCTCCGGCGTGACGTACGCGATCGCGTCCGGCAACTCCAGCGCCGACGCGTGCGGGTTCTCCCCTGCCCGGGTGCCCGAGGCGATCACGGTCAACGCGACCGACATCAACGACGCGCAGGCGTCCTTCTCGAACTTCGGCACCTGCACCGACATCTACGCCCCGGGCGTGGACATCACCTCGAGCTGGCTGAACGGCGGCACGAACACGATCAGCGGCACGTCGATGGCCACTCCGCACGTGGCCGGCGCGGCGGCGCTGTACCTGGCCGACCACCCGGACGCGGCACCCGCCGACGTGGCCACCGCGCTCACCGGCAACGCGACGCCGGACAAGGTCACCGGGGTGGGCGCCGGCTCGCCGAACAAGCTGCTGTTCACCGGCGCGGGCGGCACCCCGCCGCCGCCTCCGCCGCCGACCGGGTGCGAGGCCGTGGCCAACTCGACCCGGGTCGCCATTCCGGACGCCGGCAACGCGGTGACCAGCACGACCGAGATCACCGGGTGCGACGGCAACGCGTCGAACGCCGCCAAGATCACCGTGGACATCACCCACACCTACCGGGGCGACCTGGTGATCGACCTGGTCTCGCCGAGCGGCAAGAGCTACCGGCTGAAGGACTCGAGCGGTGACCCCGCGGACGACGTCAACGAGACCTACACGGTCGACCTCGGCAGCGAGGCCGCCAACGGCACGTGGACGCTGAGCGTGCGGGACGTGTTCTCCATCGACACCGGCACCCTGAACGGCTGGACGCTCGACCTGTAGATCCACCCGGCACGCACCGGCCGCCCCCGCCGTCCCGGCGGGGGCGGTCTCGTGTGTACGGGACGTGGCGAACGGCCGAACTTGATGAGCCGGGCGGTCGAACTTCTTCCCACGAACTCCCATAACGTTCATAAGTCGCAGAGCGAACACGGCCGGTTCTCTTGCGTCACCACCTGTATCCGGGCGAGTGTTGAAGTGTCCGCTTGCGGACAAATCACTCTCCATCCACAGCCGACACCCCAACGAGGGCTGGGGCCGGTTGTGCCCTGCGAAAAGGAGACAGGTCATGGACAAGTCCCGCGTGGTCTCGATGAGACGCGTCCTCGGGGCTTCGCTCGCCGCGGCGACCGCCGCCGCGCTGAGCGTTTCGATCGGGGCCACGACCGCACAGGCAGCCGAGGGCAACGTGCTCTACGCCGGCTCGGCGGACGCCATCAAGGACAGTTATGTCGTCGTGTTCAAGGACTCGGCGATGTCCACCGCGGGCGTCAAGGACCAGGTGGCCAGCAAGGCCGCGCAGTACGCAAGCAAGGTGGACTACACGTACACGGCCGCACTGCACGGCTTCGCCGGCACGATGAGCGCGCAGGCCGCGCGCAAGCTGGCGGCCGACCCGGCCGTCGCGTACGTGCAGCAGAACCGCACCGTCCACATCGCGACGGACCAGCCGAACCCGCCGTCCTGGGGTCAGGACCGGGTCGACCAGCGTGATCTGCCGCTGAACAACAACTACTCGTACTCGACGACCGCGAGCAACGTCACCGCGTACGTGATCGACACCGGCATCCGCACCACACACCAGGAGTTCGGTGGCCGGGCGACGTGGGGCACCAACACCACCGGGGACGGCAACAACACCGACTGCAACGGGCACGGCACACACGTGTCCGGCACGATCGGCGGCGCCACGTACGGTCTCGCGAAGGCCGTGCACCTGGTCGCGGTCAAGGTGCTGAACTGCGCGGGCTCCGGCTCGTTCGCGGGCGTTGCGGCCGGCATCGACTGGGTCACCCAGAACCACGCCTCCGGCCCGGCCGTGGCGAACATGAGCCTGGGCGCGCAGGGTTCGGACGCGGCGACCGAGAACGCCGTGCGCAACTCGATCGCCGACGGTGTCGTGTACGGCATCGCGGCCGGCAACTCCAACGCCGACGCGTGCAACTTCACGCCGGCGCGGGTCGCCGAGGCGATCACCGTGAACGCGTCCACCATCTCCGACGCGCGAGCCTCGTTCTCGAACTTCGGTTCCTGCACCGACATCTTCGCGCCGGGTCAGGACATCACGTCGTCGTGGAACACCAACGACACCGCCAGCAACACGATCAGCGGTACGTCGATGGCCACCCCGCACGTGGTGGGTGCCGCGGCGCTGTACCTGGCCGACCACCCGACCGCGACGCCGGCCGACGTGCAGGCCGCGATGAAGGCGAACGCCACCCCGAACAAGATCGGCAACCCGGGCACCGGCTCGCCGAACCTGTTGCTGTTCACCGGTTCCGGTGGCACCACGCCGCCGGACGGCTGCAACGCGGTCGCCAACCGTGACCGCGTGAACATCGCCGACAACTCGACGGTCAGCAGCCCGCTCGCGGTCACCGGCTGCACGGGCAACGCGAGCGCGTCGTCCACCATCGAGGTGCACATCAAGCACACCTGGATCGGTGACCTGGTCGTCGACCTCGTCGCGCCGGACGGCAGCGTCTACAACCTGCACAACCGCGCGGGCGGCAGCACGGACAACATCGACCAGACCTACACCCGCAACCTGTCGAGCGAGGCCGCCAACGGCACGTGGACCCTCCGGGTCCGCGACGCGGCGACCTTCGACACCGGCTACATCGAGAGCTGGTCGCTGGACGTCTGATCCGAGCTTCGGCTTGGTCTGACCGGGAGTCATTGAGCGGGCGCGTTCCCCCGGACGCGCCCGCTCTCTGGCTGCCCGCCATGGGCCGGTTCCGTCGGTGGCCGCCGGTAGCGTGGAAATCGGGGGACCCCCGGGGGGTTTGTCCACAAGTCGCCGCCCTGTCCACAGATTCGCCCGCGCCACCCGGAATTGTCAGCCGTCGCCACTACGCTGGAAATCGGGGGGACCCCGCGCGGCTTGTCCACAGGTCGCAGGGCTATCCACAGACCCGCGAGCGCCAACCGGAATGGTCGGCCATCGTTGGTAGCGTGGAAATCAGGGGGACCCCCGGTGACTATCCACAACTCACGAAGCTGTCCACAGATTCGGCGCTGTGCGCCGGGATCGTCAGGGCCCGTCGTTACGCTGGATTCCGGGGGCCAGCGGCCGTCCCCGTCACAGGCGGAGTGCTTGCCGTGCGGAGGTTTCTCGTCAGCTCCGCCCTGGCGGCCAGCTGGTCGTCCGGTGGGTAGTCGACCTGGGTCAGGGTCAGGCCGTGGGCTGGAGCGACCGTCACCGAGCTGGCGCGGGTGTCCGTGCGCAGCAAGCCGGCCGGCCACTCGACCGGCTTTCTGCCCTCCCCCACCGCCAGCAACGCACCTACCAGGCTGCGGACCATCGAGTGGCAGAACGCGTCCGCCGACACCGATGCGGCCAGCACGCCGGACGCGTCGCGGGTCCAGCCGAGGCGCTGCAGCTCGCGGATCGTCGTCGCGCCCTCGCGGCGCTTGCAGAACGCGGCGAAGTCGTGCTCTCCCAACAGGAGCGTGGCCGCCTCGTTCATGCGGGACTCGTCCAGCGCGCGCGGCCACGTGACGGTGTCCTTGCGGCGCAACGGGTCCGCCGCCCACTGACGATCACACACCCGATAGACGTAATGCCGGCGGACCGCGGAGAAGCGGGCGTCGAACGCGGCCGGCGCCGGGCGGATGTCCGGCACGCGGACGTCCGGCGGCAGGGCTCGGGCCAGGCGATCCCGGAAACCGGCCGGCAATCCGGCGACATCGCAGTGGGCGACCTGGCCTGTGGCGTGCACGCCGGCGTCGGTGCGGCCGGCCACCGTCAACCGGACGTCCTCGCGCAGGACCATCGACATGGTGTCCTCGAGGACACCGCACACCGTGCGGCGGGCCGGCTGGCGCGCCCAGCCGGAGAAGTCCGTGCCGTCGTACGAAATATCCAGCCGGAAGCGGACGAGCCCGCCACCCCCGGTGGGGATGGCGGGCTCGTCGCGAGCAGAGCTCAGGACTCGTCCTCCGGTGACGACGGCTTGGCGAAGCCCGCCTTCTCCGCGTCTTCCTCGGTCTTGAACCAGACCTCGGCAACCGTGCGGTCGTAGTACTCGCTGTCCGGCATGTGGTACAGCATCGAGTCGGCGTTGCCCTTGATCGGGAAGCCGTCCGGCTCCGAGCCGTCCTCCAGCGCGGCGTGGCTGCCGGCGCCGTACGGGTGCTCCTCGTCGGACTCGCTCTCCTCGACGTCGACGTCAGCCGCGGTGTCCTCGGTGACGGTCTCGTCGGCCTTCGGCTCGTCCTTCTTCGGCGCGGACTTCTTCTCGTCCGCGGCGAACTTGGTCTTGCGCGCGGCCTCGGCCTCGGCGGTGACCGTCTTCTCCTGGACCAGCTCGATGATCGCCATCGGCGCGTTGTCACCCTTGCGCGGCAACGTCTTCACGATCCGCGTGTAGCCACCGTTGCGGTCGCCGTAGAACGGGCCGATCTCGGTGCAGAGGCGGTGCACGACCTCCTTGTCCCGGATCACGCGCATGATCATCCGGCGGTTGTGCAGGTCACCACGCTTTGCCTTGGTGATCAGCCGCTCGGCGAACGGGCGCAGCCGGCGCGCCTTGGCCTGGGTGGTGGTGATCCGGCCGTGCTGGAACAGCGATGTGGCGAGGTTCGCCAGCATCAGCCGCTCGTGGGCCGGGGAGCCGCCCAGGCGGGCGCCCTTGGTTGGCGTGGGCATTACAGCTGCTCCGTCTCCGCGTAGTCCTGGCCATCGTCGGTGCCGGCATCGCCACCGCTGACCGAGTCGGACCAACCCTCGCTCGCGTAGTCGGACGCGGCGGTGGTCGGGTCGAACCCGGGCGGGCTGTCCTTCAGCGCGAGGCCGAGGCCGACGAGCTTCATCTTGACCTCGTCGATCGACTTCGCACCGAAGTTCCGGATGTCCAGCAGGTCGGCCTCGCTGCGCGAGACGAGCTCACCCACGGTGTGGATGCCCTCGCGCTTGAGGCAGTTGTACGAACGCACGGTGAGGTCGAGGTCCTCGATCGGCATCGCGTAGGCGGCGATGGTGTCCGCCTCCTGCGGCGACGGGCCGATCTCGATCCCCTCGGCGTCCACGTTGAGCTCGCGGGCCAGGCCGAACAGCTCGACCAGCGTCTTGCCGGCCGACGCGACGGCGTCCCGCGGGGTGATCGAGGGCTTCGTCTCGACGTCGAGGATCAGGCGGTCGAAGTCGGTGCGCTGCTCGACACGCGTGGCCTCGACCTTGTAGGTCACCCGCAGCACCGGCGAGTAGATGGAGTCGACCGGGATCCGGCCGATCTCGGCGCCCGCCTGCTTGTTCTGCACCGCCGGCACGTAGCCGCGACCGCGCTCGACGACGAGCTCGATCTCCAGCTTGCCCTTGCCGTTCAGGGTGGCGATGTGCAGGTCGGGGTTGTGCACGGTGACACCGGCCGGCGGCACGATGTCGCCGGCGGTGACCTCACCGGGGCCCTGCTTGCGCAGGTACATGGTGACCGGCTCGTCCTCCTCGGAGCTGACCACGAGCTCCTTGAGGTTGAGGATGATGTCGGTGACGTCTTCCTTCACACCGGGAACGGTGGTGAACTCGTGCAGCACGCCGTCGATGCGGATGCTCGTCACGGATGCGCCCGGGATCGACGACAGCAACGTGCGCCGGAGCGAGTTGCCGAGGGTGTAGCCGAAGCCCGGCTCCAGCGGCTCGATGGTGAACCGGGAGCGCGTCTCGTTGACCGGCTCCTCGCCGAGCGAGGGCCGCTGAGAAATCAGCACTTTCTTTCCTTTCCTAGGGCGCCCGCCATATGACGCCGCTGGGACCGGGAGGCGGCACATCGCCGCCTCCCGGGTGAATCACTTCGAGTAGAACTCGACGATCAGCTGCTCCTGCACGGGCACGTCGATCTGTGCGCGCTCAGGCAGCTGGTGCACGAGGATTCGCAGGTTGTTCGGGACGACCTGCAGCCAGCCGGGAATCGGCCGGTCGCCGAAGGACTCCTTCGCCGCAACGAACGGCAGCGTGTTCAGCGACTTCGGCTTCACGTCGACGATGTCGAACTTCGACACCTGGTAGCTCGGGACGTTGACCTTCTTGCCGTTGACCGTGAAGTGGCCGTGGCTGACGAGCTGCCGGGCCTGCCGCCGCGTGCGGGCCAGGCCCGCGCGATACACGACGTTGTCCAGCCGGGACTCGAGCAGCTGCAGCAGCGCCTCACCGGTCTTGCCCTTGGTGCGCGCGGCCTGCTCGTAGTAGCGGCGGAACTGCTTCTCCAGCACGCCGTAGGTGTAGCGAGCCTTCTGCTTCTCCTGGAGCTGCAGGAGGTACTCGCTCTCCTTGATGCGGCCGCGGCCGTGCTGGCCGGGCGGGTAGGGACGGCGCTCGAAGGCACGGTCGCCGCCGACGAGGTCGACCTTGAGACGACGCGACTTGCGGGTCGCGGGGCCGGTGTAACGAGCCATGGTTCTCTACTCCTCCCCGCCCCTAGACCCGACGCCGCTTCGGCGGCCGGCAGCCGTTGTGCGGCTGCGGGGTGACGTCCTGGATGGTGCCGACCTCGAGGCCGGCCGCCTGCAGCGACCGGATCGCGGTCTCCCGGCCCGAGCCCGGGCCCTTCACGAACACGTCGACCTTGCGCATGCCGTGCTCGGCGGCCTTGCGGGCGGCGTTCTCGGCGGCCATCTGCGCCGCGAACGGGGTCGACTTGCGCGAACCCTTGAAGCCGACGTGGCCGCTGGACGCCCAGCTGATCACGTTGCCGTTGGGGTCGGTGATCGAGACGATCGTGTTGTTGAACGTGCTCTTGATGTGCGCGTGGCCGTGCGAGACGTTCTTCTTCTCCTTGCGCCGGACCTTCTTGACTCCGGCGCCCGTACGGGACTTCGGTGGCATCGCTGTGGAAATCTCCTGACTAACGCGAGGTCTGGGGTGCGACTGGGATCTCGGCTGCCTCGGCCTCGTCGGCACGCCGGATGCGCGTACCCGCATCCAGGTAGAGGTCGCGAAGCGCCTGCGGGCGAGCGCTGCGGGGCGCCACCTGCAAGGCCACGAACTGACGGTTGCGTCGCCGCTGCGGGACGACGGGTACCACGCTGCCGCGGCTCTTGGTCACTTCTTCCCAGCCTTCTTCTTGCCGGCCACGGTCTTCTTCGGGCCCTTGCGGGTGCGGGCGTTGGTCTTGGTCCGCTGACCGCGGACGGGCAGACCGCGGCGCCACCGCAGGCCTTCGTAGCAACCGATCTCGATCTTCCGGCGGATGTCCGCATTGACCTCGCGCCGCAGGTCACCCTCGACGCGGTAGTTGGCCTCGATGTGGTCGCGGAGCCTGGCCACGTCCTCGTCGGACAGGTCCTTGGCGCGCAGGTCCGGGCTGATGCCCGTCGCGTCCAGCAGCTCCTTCGAGCGGGTACGGCCGATGCCGTAGATGTAGGTCAGCGCGATCTCCATCCGCTTCTCGCGGGGGAGGTCGACGCCAGCAACTCGTGCCATGTCTCCTCTAGTTCGTCTTCTTCCAGGTCTGCTCCCCGACCGCCCCGGGTTGCTGTCCGGGCCCCGGCCTGGTCCGAGGGTGAACCGGGTCCGTATGACCCGGCAGGTGTGGGGAGGGCATCTTCATTTGTGCGTCTACTGCCAGTGCTCAGCCCTGACGCTGCTTGTGGCGCAGGTTCTCGCAGATCACCATGACCCGGCCATGCCGGCGGATCACCTTGCACTTGTCGCAGATCTTCTTGACGCTCGGCTGGACCTTCACGTCCTTCGTTCTCCTGGCCCTACTTGTAGCGGTAGACGATTCGGCCGCGGGACAGATCGTAGGGCGACAGCTCCACGACCACCCGGTCCTCGGGCAGGATGCGGATGTAGTGCTGCCGCATCTTGCCGCTGATGTGTGCGAGGACCTTGTGCCCGTTCTCCAACTCGACACGGAACATCGCGTTGGGGAGCGGCTCGACCACACGGCCTTCGACCTCGATGGCCCCGTCCTTCTTGCCCATGTCCTCCGCGTTTCGTGCTCTGCTTCATGATCGAACGCATACCGCCCTGCATGAACCCTGACGGGCGGTACGCATGACGGAAACCGGCGCAACAGGCTGCGCCACCGATCTAGTGTACGCACTCTTCGTGACGAGGAGAAATCAGCCCCCCGAAACGAAGAAGTGCCACCCGAACCACCACCACGTGAGCACCACGAGCACCAGCGCCGGCCGCTTGTGCATGGCCACCCGGAGCAGCCTGCCGACCGTCGGAATCCGTGCGCCGGACCGCCGACCCACCAGCTCCAGGACCACGAGACCCGCTCCGAGCAGGGCAAACACCGTGACTGTCAGCGCGTGCACGGCCGACTCCGCAGCATCAGGCGGGCGAGCAGGACGCCCGCGGCCAGCCAGACCGTGATCATCACCGTGCGCCCGGGATTGTGGACGAAGATCGGTTCGAGGACCGCACTCAACGTCGGATGGTCCGGGTTGGCTGTGTCGACATCACTCTGCTGGAGGAACGAGGTGAGCTCCCAGAGGCAGATCGCGACGCCCGTCACCGCCCAGGGCCACCAGGTGCCAGCGTTCGCGTGCTCTCCGTGACCACCTGTCGCGAGCGCCAGGTAGAGCATCGGCGGCCCGGTCACGGCGACGGCGATCGCGACGGGAAGCGTGCCCGGCCGCCACATCGCGACGAGCGCGCCGGCGGGGACGGCCAGGAGGGCGACCGAGGCGGGGACCTCCCGGGCGCGCGGCGGGCGGGGCTCGCGTATCTCGGCCACGGCCAGGGCGGCCGCGGTGGCCAGGAAGACGATGCCGTCGACCGCGGCGCCGCGGCCCAGATGGAAGCAGCCCGCCACTACGATGATCAGGAACGGCCTGGTCAGCCACCAGCGTCGGGTCGTGGTTCCCCGCTCCTCCTCCAGCACAAGGTCATTTTGCTCCTGACCTGTGGATCGCCGCGCTCGATTTGTCGGCGGCGCTCACTACGCTGGAAATCGGGGGCCGGCGGCCGCCGTCTGGGGCGTCTTGGCGGGTCCGCGCCGCTTACGGGGCGGTGAGGACCCAGGGGCCGTCTTCGGTGATCGCCACCGTGTGTTCCCAGTGCGCTGCCCTCGAGCCGTCCACGGTGACCACAGTCCAGCCGTCGTCCAGCTCTTCCGTGCGTTCGCCGCCCAGCGTGAGCATCGGCTCGATGGCTATCGCCATGCCGATCCGCAGCCTCGGGCCCTTGCCGGGCTTGCCGTAGTTCGGCAGGAACGGCTCCATGTGCATCGCCCGGCCGATGCCGTGGCCGCCGTACTCGCGGATGATGCCGTACTTGCGATGGTTCGCCCGCTCCGCCGCGTGGATCGCGTTCTCCACCGCGTGCGAGATGTCCGTCAGGCGGCCGTCGGGACGGACGGCTTCGATGCCGGCCTGCATGGCGGCCCGCGTCGCTTCCGACAGTGCCTGGTCCAGCGGGTTCGGGGCGCCCACGTGCACCGTGACCGCCGAGTCGCCGTGCCAGCCGTCCAGGATGGCGCCGCAGTCGACCGACAGTAGGTCGCCGTCCGCGAGGAGCTGGCTCGCGCTCGGGATGCCGTGCACGATCTGCTCGTTCACCGACGCGCAGATGCTCGCGGGAAAGCCGTGGTAGCCCTTGAAGCTCGGCACCGCGCCGGCATCCCGGATGGTCTGCTCGGCGATCTCGTCCAGCTCGGCCGTGTGCACGCCGGGGCGGACGGCCTCCGTGACGTTCTTGAGCGCGGACGCGACCACCAGGCCCGCCGCGCGCATGGCCTCGAGCTCGGCCGGGGCCTTCAGCTCGATCATCCTGCCCCGCCACGACTGCATGGACAGCCGCAGCGAGCCGAGCAGCCCACCGCGAGTCACGTCCGATCGCGGAGCGCGCTCAACACCCGATTGGTGATCTCCTCGACGTCGCCGACGCCGTCCACGGTGACCAGGATGTCCCGGTAGTAGTCCAGCAGCGGCGCGGTCTCCGCACGGTAGACACGCTGCCGGTTGCGGATGACGTCCTCGTTGTCGTCCGCGCGGCCACGGGCCAGCAGGCGCTGCACGACCACGTCCTCGTCGACCTGCAGCTGCACGACCGCGTCCAGCTTCTTGTCCGACTCGGCCAGCACCTTGCTCAGCACGTCGGCCTGGCCGACGTTGCGGGGGAAGCCGTCGAGCAGGAAGCCCCCGTCGGTGTCCGGCTCGGCGAGCCGCTCCTCGACGAGCTGGTTCGTGATCTCGTCCGGCACCAGGTCGCCGTCGTCGAGGTACTGCTTGACCCGCCTGCCGAGCTCCGTGCCGTCACCGATGTGCGCGCGGAACAGGTCCCCCGTCGAGATGTGCGGGATCGACAGCTTCTCGCTCAGCGCCGTCGCCTGGGTGCCCTTGCCCGCACCTGGCGGACCAACGAGAACGAGTCGCGTCACTTGAGGAACCCTTCGTAGTTGCGCTGCATCAGCTGGCTCTCGATCTGCTTGACGGTGTCCAGACCCACACCGACCATGATCAGCACAGCGGTACCGCCGAAGGGGAAGTTCTGGTTCTGGCCCGACCCGGTGAGGTCGAGGAAGAAGTTCGGCAGCACGGCGATGACACCGAGGTAGATCGACCCGGGCAGGGTGATCCGGCTCAGCACGAAGCTGAGGTACTCGGCCGTCGGCCGGCCCGGACGGATGCCCGGGATGAAGCCGCCGTACTTGCGCATGTCCTCGGCGCGCTCGTTCGGGTTGAACTGGATGCTGATGTAGAAGTACGTGAAGAAGATGATCAGCGCGAAGTACGTCGCGATGTGCACCCAGTCGGACTGGCTGGACAGGTGGTCCGCGACGAACCGGCTCCACCAGCTGTTCGTGTTGCCGGTGAGCCGGGTGATCAGGTCCGGCAGGTACAGCAGCGACGACGCGAAGATGATCGGGATGACGCCGGCCTGGTTGACCTTCATCGGCAGGTAGGTCGACGTGCCGCCGTACATGCGGCGGCCGACCATGCGCTTGGCGTACTGCACCGGGATGCGCCGCTGGCCCTGCTCGAGGAACACGACGCCGACGATGATCAGCAGGCCGAACGCGCAGACCACGGTGAAGATGAGGCCGCCGCCGTTGCGCAGGATGTTCGCGCCCTCGGCCGGGATGCGCGCCGCGATGTTGACGAACATCAGCAGCGACATGCCGTTGCCGATGCCGCGCTCGGTGATGAGCTCGCCGAACCACATGATGACGGCCGTGCCGGCGGTCATCGTGACGACGATCATCGCGAGGTTGAACGTGGTGTTCTGCGGGATGATCGGGTCCGGGCAGTCACCGAACAGCTGGCCGCGGTCGGCCATGGCGATGATGCCGGTCGACTGCAGGATCGCGAGGCCGACGGTCAGGTAACGCGTGTACTGCGTCAGCTTGGCCTGGCCGGACTGCCCTTCCTTGTGCAGCTGCTCGAAGCGTGGGATGACGACGCGCAGCAGCTGGATGATGATGCTCGCGGTGATGTAGGGCATGATGCCCAGCGCGAACACCGAAAGCTGCAGCAGCGCGCCGCCGCTGAACAGGTTCAGCAGCTGGTAGATGCTCTGGTCGTTGACACCCTGGATGCACTTCTGGACGTTCGGGTACGACACACCGGGGGACGGCAGCAGCGCGCCGACCCGGTAGATCGCGACGATCATCAGGGTGAAAAGGATCTTGCGGCGCAGGTCCGGCGTCGCGAGAGCCGAGCGGAAGGCGCTGAGCACGCAAGAACCTCCTCGGCGTCGCCGGCACCTCGGCCGGCGATCGGCTTTGCCGGTTCGTCACCGGCCGGGACTGGGTCTGGTCACCAGAGCGCTGGCAAGCCAGAGCGCCCCGGGGGTGCACTCCACCCGAAGCGTGTCAACGACTCTAACAGCACGGCGTGGCGCGCTTGCACCCCCTGGTCACCGCCGGTCGGCGCTGCGCCGTTCGGCCCAGTCCGAACGGCAGTTCAGCGCCTCTTGACCGGCGCGGTGAGATGGGCGGATGCGCATTCACAGAGCTGCGGCCGCCATCCTGGCCGTCACCGTGGCGGCGGGGCTCGCCGCGGCGGCCCCCGCGGCCGCCGGCACCCCCGGCGGAGACGACGTGCGGATCACGGTCATGGAGACGTCCGACCTGCACGGCAACGGAGTCAACTGGGACTACTTCCGCAACGCCGAGTACGACGACACCGCCCACAACGACGTCGGCCTGGCCAAGGTCTCGACGCTGGTGAACCAGATCCGCGCCGACCGCGGCCGGTCGAACACCATGCTCGTCGACTCGGGCGACACCATCCAGGGCACGCCGCTCGACTACTACTACGCGAAGGTCGAGCCCATCACCGAGACCGGTGAGACGCATCCGATGGCCAAGGCCATGAACGCCATCGGGTACGACGCGGTCACACTCGGGAACCACGAGTTCAACTACGGGCTGCCGCTCCTCGCGAAATGGATCGGGCAGATGCGGGCCCCGGTCCTCGGCGCGAACGCGGTCGACGCGCGCACCGGGCTGCCCGCCTACCTGCCGTTCGTCATGAAGACCATGAAGGTCGGCAAGCACCGGCCGGTGAAGGTCGGCGTGCTCGGGCTCACGAACCCCGGGATCGCGATCTGGGACAAGGCGAACGTCGAGGGCAAGCTGCGCTTCACCGACCTCGTCGAGTCGGCACGCTTCTGGGTGCCGGTGCTGCGGATGCTCGGCGCGGACGTGGTCATGGTGACCGCACACGCCGGCGACAACGGGATGTCGTCCTACCAGGGCGACCTGCCGGTGGAGAACGCGTCGGCGATGGTGGCCGAGGAGGTGCCGGGCATCGACGCGGTGCTGTTCGGGCACGCGCACAACGACGTGCCGGAGAGGTTCGTGACCAACAAGCAGACCGGCAAGCAGGTCCTGCTGACCGAGCCGAGCAAGTGGGGCTCGCGGCTGTCGGTCGTCGACTTCTCGCTGTCGTGGTCGCACGGGCGCTGGTCGGTGGCGGACAAGTCGTCGACGACGCTCAACACGAACACCGTGCCCGAGGACCCGAAGATCACCTCGCTGCTGCGGGCGCAGCACGACAAGACCGTGGCCTACGTCAACCAGCCGGTGGCGCAGTCGACCGAGGAGCTCTCGGCGGCGACGTCCCGGTACGAGGACACCGCGATCCTGGACTACATCCAGCAGGTGCAGACCGAGACCGTCGACGCGGCCCTCGAGGGCACGCCGCAGGCCGGCCTGCCGGTCCTCTCGGTCGCGGCGCCCTTCTCGCGGACCGCGGTGTTCCCCGCTGGCGAGGTGTCGATCCGGGACATCGCCGGGCTCTACATCTACGACAACACGCTCGAAGCGGTCACGATGACCGGCGCGCAGATCAAGGACTACCTCGAGTACTCGGCGAAGTACTTCAACCAGACCCCGGTGGGCGCGCCCGTCGATCCGGAGACCCTCACCAACGCGGGTGGCGAGCCGGACTACAACTACGACGTCCTGTCCGGCGTCACGTACGACATCGACATCTCGAAGCCGGTCGGCTCGCGGATCGTGAACCTGTCCTACGACGGGGCCGCGGTCACGCCGGACCAGCAGTTCGTCGTGGCGGTGAACAACTACCGGCGTTCGGGCGGCGGCGGCTTCCCGCACGTCAGCGAGGCCCCGGTGGTGTACCAGGAGCAGGTGGAGATCCGCCAGGCACTGATCGACCACGCGGCCGCGGCCGGCACGATCGACCCGGCGACCTTCTTCGTCGACAACTGGCGCCTGACCCGCGAGGGCGTGCCCGTGTTCTGAGCCGGAGCCGCTCGGCGCGGTCAGGATGGCCTGACACGACGAAGGCCCCCGGCACCTGGTGCCGGGGGCCTTCGTTCGTCGTTGGGCCGGTCAGAGCTTCGTGACGCTGCCGCCCGCCGCGGTGAGCTTCTCCTCCGCGCTCTTGGAGAACGCGTGCGCGGTGACCTCGAGCTTGACGTCGACGTCACCGTTGCCGAGAACCTTCACCAGCTCGTTCTTGCGGACCAGGCCCGCGCCGACGAGCTCCGCCACGCCGACCTTGCCGCCGTCGGCGAACGCGCGGGCGATGTCGCCCACGTTCACCGGCTGGTACTCGGTGCGGAAGCGGTTCTTGAAGCCACGCAGCTTCGGCAGCCGCATGTGGATCGGCATCTGGCCGCCCTCGAAGCGCGCCGGCACGTTCTTGCGCGCCTTGGTGCCCTTCGTACCGCGGCCGGCGGTCTTGCCGCCCTTGCCGCCCTCACCGCGGCCGACGCGATGCTTCTCCGTCTTCGCCCCGGGCGCGGGGCGCAGGTGATGGATCTTGATCGTCATCAGTCGTCGACCTCCTCGACGGTCACCAGGTGGCGAACCGTGTGGATCAGGCCGCGGACCTCCGGGGTGTCCTCCCGGACGGTGGTCTGCCGGATCTTGCGCAGTCCCAGCGTCCGCAGCGACTCACGGTGGTTGCGCTTGGTCCCGATGGTGCTGCGGACCTGCGTCACCTTGAGCTGTGCCATGGCGTCACACCCCCTGACCGGCGGCCCGGGCGCGCAGCATGCCGGCCGGGGCCACGTCCTCCAGCGGCAGGCCGCGGCGGGCCGCGACCTCCTCCGGACGCTGCAGGCCCTTCAGCGCCGCCACGGTGGCGTGCACGATGTTGATCGCGTTGTCGCTGCCGAGCGACTTGGACAGCACGTCGTGGACGCCCGCGCACTCCAGCACGGCACGTACCGGGCCACCGGCGATGACACCGGTACCGGCGCTGGCCGGACGCAGGAGGACGACGCCGGCGGCGCGCTCGCCCTGGATCGGGTGCGGGATGGTGCCGCCGATGCGCGGAACCTTGAAGAAGTTCTTCTTGGCCTCCTCCACGCCCTTGGCGATCGCGGCCGGCACCTCCTTCGCCTTGCCATAGCCGACACCGACCATGCCGTCGCCGTCGCCCACCACGACCAGCGCGGTGAAGCTGAACCGGCGACCACCCTTCACGACCTTGGCGACCCGGTTGATGGCCACCACGCGCTCGAGGTGCGGGGTCTTGTCCTGGGCCGCCCCGCCACGGCCACCGTCGCGACGGTCCCTGCGGTCCCGGCGGTCGCCGCGGTTGTCGCGGTCGCCACCCTGGCCGCCCTGGCCGCCGCCGAATTGCCGCGAACGTCCCGGCATCAGGCGATCCTTCCCGTGTTGTACATCTGCATGTCTAGAACTCCAGCCCGGCTTCGCGGGCCGCGTCGGCGAGCGCCGCGATCCGGCCGTGGTAGTCGTTGCCACCCCGGTCGAACACGACCTTCGTGACACCCGCACTCTTGGCCCGGTCGGCGAGGAGCTCGCCGACCTTGGCGGCGCGTGCCTTCTTGTCGCCGTCCATCGCGCGGACGTCCGCCTCGAGGCTCGACGCCGAGGCGAGCGTGCGCCCGGCCAGGTCGTCGACCAGCTGGACCACGATGTGCCGCGACGACCTGGTCACCGCGAGCCGGGGACGCTCCGGGGTGCCGCTGACCTTGCGCCGCACCCGGAAGTGCCGGCGGGCCTTGGCGACCCGGCGCCGCGTCGAGATGTCCCTGCCGACGGGCTTCCGCTTCGTAACAGACGCTTCGCTCATGATCACTTACCCGTCTTTCCGACCTTGCGGCGGATCTTCTCGTCCGCGTACCGCACGCCCTTGCCCTTGTACGGGTCCGGCTTGCGCAGCTTGCGGATGTTGGCCGCGACCTCGCCGACCCGCTGCTTGTCGATCCCCTGCACGGAGAACCTGGTCGGGCCCTCGACCGCGAACGTGATGCCCTCGGGCGGGGTGACCTTCACCGGGTGGCTGAAGCCCAGCGAGAACTCCAGGTCCGAGCCCTTGAGCAGCACGCGGTAGCCGACGCCGTGGATCTCGAGCTTCTTCTCGTAGCCCTGGGTCACGCCGACCACGAGGTTGTTGACCAGCGTCCGGGTGAGCCCGTGCAGCGCGCGGCTGCGGCGCTCGTCGTCGGGACGCTTGACCTCCAGGACCCCGTCCTCACCGCGCTCGACCGTGATCGGCTCGGCGACGGTGTGCGCAAGCGTCCCCTTGGGACCCTTCACGCTTACCCGCTGGCCCTCGATGGTGATGTCCACTCCGGACGGTACGGGGATCGGCAGCTTTCCGATGCGCGACATGTCCTACTCCCCTCCCGTCACCAGACGTAGGCGAGGACTTCCCCGCCCACTCGCTGCTTGGTGGCCTGCCGGTCGGTGAGCAGACCCGAGGACGTGGAGATGATCGCCACGCCCAGGCCGCCGAGCACCTTCGGCAAGTTGTCCGACTTGGCGTACACCCGCAGGCCGGGCTTCGACACCCGCCGCAGACCGGCGATGCTGCGCTCGCGGTTCGGGCCGTACTTCAGGGCGACGACGAGGTTCTTGCCCTTTTCGCCGTCCTCGCTGCGGTAGCCGGCGATGTAGCCCTCCCGCTGCAGGATGTCGGCGATGTTCGCCTTCAGCTTCGAGTGCGGCAGGACGACCTCGTCGTGGTACGCCGAGTTCGCGTTGCGCAGACGTGTCAGGAAGTCTGCGATCGGGTCGGTCATCGTCATGGTGACCTGTCAACCTTTCTCGCCATGGTTCCCGCCAGGGCCTTTGGCGATTTTGTGCGTTACCAGCTGGACTTGTTCACGCCGGGCAGCTCGCCGCGGTGGGCCATCTCGCGCAGGCACACCCGGCAGAGGCCGAACTTGCGGAACACCGCGCGCGGGCGGCCGCACCGCTGGCACCGCGTGTACCCGCGGACCTTGAACTTCGGCTTCTGCGCGGCCTTGTGCACCAGAGCCTTCTTGGCCATCAGTTCTCCCTGAACGGGAAGCCCAGACGCCGCAGCAGCGCCCGACCCTCCGTGTCGTTGATCGCCGTGGTGACCACGGTGATGTCCATCCCGCGCTGCCGGTCGATCGAGTCCGGGTTGATCTCGTGGAACATCGACTGCTCGTTGAGCCCGAACGTGTAGTTGCCGTTGCCGTCGAACTGCTTCGGCGACAGGCCACGGAAGTCGCGGATACGCGGCAGGGCGATCGTCAGCAGCCGGTCCAGGAACTCCCACATGTAGTCCCCGCGCAGGGTCACCTTCGCGCCGATCGGCATGCCCTCGCGCAGCTTGAACTGCGCGATCGACTTGCGTGCCTTGCGCACCTGGGGCTTCTGGCCGGTGATCAGGGCGAGGTCCTTGATCGCGCCCTCGATCAGCTTGCCGTCCCGGGCGGCGTCGCCGACGCCCATGTTCACCACGACCTTGACCACGCGCGGGATCTGCATGGCGTTGGAGTAGTCGAACTCCTCCTGCAGCCCGGCCGAGATCTCCTCGCGGTAGCGCGTCTTCAGGCGGGGGACGATCTTCTCAGCGGTGGTCATGATCAGACCTCCTTCGCCTTTCCGTCCTTGTCCTTGCCGTGCGGGCCACGGGCGACGCGGACCTTGCGGCCCTCGTCGTTGATCTCGTAGCCGACCCGGACGGCGTGCCCGTCGACGACCAGCATCACGTTGCTGACGTCGATCGGCGCCTCCTGGGTGACGATGCCGCCGGTCTTCGCGCCGCGCTGCGTCTGGCTCACCCGGGTGTGCTTCTTGATCCGGTTCACGCCCTCGACCAGGACCTTGCGGGTCTTCGGGTAGGCGTGGATGACCTTGCCCTTGGCGCCCTTGTCCTTGCCCTGGATGACGACGACCGTGTCGCCCTTCTTGATTTTCATGTCAGAGCACCTCCGGAGCCAGCGAGATGATCTTCATGAACTTCTTGTCGCGCAGCTCGCGACCGACCGGTCCGAAGATGCGGGTCCCGCGGGGCTCGTTGTCCGGCTTGATCAGCACGGCGGCGTTCTCGTCGAAGCGGATGTACGACCCGTCCGGCCGCCGCTTCTCCTTGGTGGTGCGGACGATGACCGCCTTGACGATGTCGCCCTTCTTCACCCCGGCGCCCGGAATCGCATCCTTGACCGTGGCGACGATGATGTCGCCGATGCCCGCGTAGCGCCGCGCGGAACCGCCGAGCACGCGGATGCAGAGGATCTCCTTCGCACCCGTGTTGTCGGCGACGCGCAGTCGCGATTCCTGCTGGATCACTTTGCCCTCTCCAAGATCTCCACCAGCCGCCAGCGCTTGGTGGCAGACAGCGGACGGGTCTCCATCAGCAGCACGCGGTCGCCGATGCCCGCCGAGTTCTCCTCGTCGTGCGCCTTGACCTTCGTGGTGGACCGCATGACCTTGCCGTAGAGCGGGTGCTTCTTGCGGTCCTCGAGCGCGACCACGATCGTCTTGTTCATCTTGTCGGACACAACGAGGCCCTCACGGACCTTGCGCCGGCCACGCGCCTTCTGCGGCGTGTCTGTTGTCTCGCTCATGCGGCACCTTCATCAGTGGAAACGTCGTCGGGCGACACCGAGAGACCCAGCTCGCGCTCACGCATCACGGTGTAGATCCGGGCGATGTCGTGCCGGACGGTGCGCAGCCGCCGGTTGTTGTCCATCTGCCCGGTGGCCATCTGGAAGCGAAGGTTGAACAGCTCTTCCTTCGACTCCCGCAGACGCAGCACCAGCTCCTCGTCGTTGAGCTCACGCAGCTCGGAGGCCTGAGTACCAGCGGCCATCAGAAGTCACCACCTTCACGCGTCACGATGCGGCACTTCATCGGGAGCTTGTGGATCGCGCGGGTCAGCGCCTCGCGGGCCACCGTCTCGTTCGGAAAGCTCAGCTCGAACATGACGCGGCCCGGCTTGACGTTCGCGATCCAGTGCTCCGGCGAGCCCTTACCCGAACCCATGCGGGTCTCGGCGGGCTTCTTCGTCAGCGGGCGGTCCGGGAAGATGTTGATCCACACCTTGCCGCCACGGCGGATGTGCCGGTTGATGGCGATACGAGCGGACTCGATCTGCCGGTTGGTCACGTAGGCAGACGTGAGCGCCTGGATCCCGTAGTCACCGAAGTTGACCTTGGTGCCACCCTTCGCCGCACCACCGCGCTTGGGGTGGTGCTGCTTGCGGTGACGGACCTTGCGTGGGATGAGCACTGCTCAGCCCTCCCCGTTGCTGGCGTTGCCGTTCCCGTTCACCGACGGGTTCTCCGGCGCGACTGTCTCTGCGGCGGGCTCGGCCTGCTGCTGCTGCTGCTGCGAGGCGGCATTCGCCTCGGCCGCGGCCCGGCCGGCCTCGGTGCTGGTCGCCGTGGTGCCCGAGGCACCCGAGCGGCGGGCCCTCGTCGGACGCTCCCGGCGCGGCGCGCGCTGCTCCGGCGCCTGCGAACGCGCCTCGAGCTCACGCCGGCCGCCGACCACGTCACCCTTGTAGATCCACACCTTGACGCCGATGCGGCCGAACGTGGTGCGGGCCTCGAAGAAGCCGTAGTCGATGTCGGCGCGCAGCGTGTGCAGCGGCACCCGGCCCTCGCGGTAGTGCTCGGAGCGGGACATCTCGGCGCCGCCGAGGCGGCCGCCGCACTGCACGCGGATGCCCTTGACCTGCGGGCTGCGCATGGCCGACTGGATGGCCTTGCGCATCGCGCGGCGGAAGGACACGCGGTTGGACAGCTGCTCCGCGGTCACCTGGGCGACCAGCTGGGCGTCGGCCTCGGGGTTCTTGACCTCG
>NZ_DATBKY010000071.1:0-2534 GCF_036555685.1 Actinophytocola sp.
CACCCACAACCAGAACTTCCTCGACTACCACGGGACCGAGGACGCGCTCGTCCAGAACCTCCAGTCCGCGGTGATCCGCACCCGCGCGCTGGGCATCCCGCTGGTGATCGGCGAGTGGGGCGCGCAGACGGCCGACACCGGCGTGCTCGACTTCCAGCACCACCTGCTGTCGGTCATGACCCGCTACGGGCTCTCGTGGGCCCGGTGGAACCTGGGCCAGGGCGCCGATCCGTTCACGCTCCTCACGCGCACCAAGTCGTTCAACTCGGTCGGCGCCGATCTGGCGGTCGCGCTGGCGACGCCCGCGCCGACGATGGGGATCGCACCCTCGGCCGACGTTCAGCCCGTGGTGTCCGGCTTCGCCCAGGTCGGCCAGGTGCTCTCGGCCTCGACCGGCATGTGGGCCGGCGTCCCGGCGCCCGCCGTCACCTTCCAGTGGCAGCGCTGCAACGCCCTCGGCCTCGCGTGCAAGCTCGCCGTCGGCTCCACCGCCTCCACCTACGTCGTCATGCAGAGCGACCTCGGCTCCACGCTTCGGGTGGCCGTGCGGGCGCGCAGCGCGGCCGGGCACACCGTGGTGCGCACGCCGGTGACCGCCCCGGTGACGCCGAACGTGCTCGCGGTCGCGAATCTGACTGCGCAGGTGTCGCCGATCTCCCCGACGGTCACGATCGGCTTCGACCTGAACAAGGACGCCGCGATCAAGATCGTCATCAGAAACGCGGCCGGGACGATCGTGAAGAAGCTCGACAACGCCGACCATCCGGCCGGGCTCGTCGTCAAGCGCTGGGGGGAGCTGCAGGACAACGGCCAGCCCGCCCCGCACGGCGTCTACACGGCGCTCGTCACGGCGACCACGGCCACCGAGTTCACCTCGACGTCGGTCGCCTTCACGATCTAGATGTCCTGCCTCGATAGGTTGTGGACGCGGCTGATGGGTGGGTGTCCGTCGAGTGCGCTGTGGGGTCTGTGCTCGTTGTGGTGGCGTAGCCAGTATGTCAGCGCGTGTGCGCGGTGGTCGCTTGTGCGGTAGGTGTGTCCGAGCGCCCATTCGCGTTTGAGGGTTTGCTGGTAGCGCTCGACTTTGCCGTTGACCTGGGGTCGGCGGGCCGGGATGCGGAGATGGCGGATGCCGTGGGCGGCCAGCAGTCGCGCCAGTGCCGTGTTGTGGGTGTAGGTCCAGGCGTTGTCTGACATCAAGCGTTTGGGCGTGACGCCGATGCTGGCGAAGAAGGCCAGGCCGCGCTCGACAAATCCGGTCACGGTGACGGCGCGTTCGTCCGGGTGCAGCTCGCTGTAGGCCATCCGAGAGTGATCGTCGACCAGGCTGTGCACCCACTCATAGCCGACCCGCATGCGCTTCTCGCTGGCGGTTCGATGCCGATCACCGGTGACGGCGTGGCCCGGGCGGCTGAAACGGGCAAAGCGCTTGGTGTCGATGTGCAGCAAGTCTCCCGGACACGGCCACTCGTAGCGGCGTGCCAGCTCGCGCGGCTCCCGCGGCGGGGGCGAGAGCCCCGCCCGGCGAAGCACCCGCCACACCGTCGCATGCGCATGACCCGTCTCACCCGCGATCAGTCGCGGCCCCCACCCCGTACGACGCCTGGCCGCGCAAATCCGCTCGGCCTGATCAGCCGGCACCTGCCGCGGCGAGCAGTGCGGACGTGACGAGCGATCCACAAAGCACGCTCCCGACGCGCGCTCCAACTCACCGGCCACCTCATACCGATCCACCCACCGCTTCACCGTCGTCGCGCACACCCCGCACCGACCAGCCGCCTGCCGACGCGACACGCCGCCCAAAACGACCAGCATCACCATCGCCCGGCGACCAGCAGGTCCGAGCTTCGCGTTACCGTGCAACCCCATCCGGGATCCCCTCCTTCAGGTCGTGAGCCTTGGCAGACCCACAGCCTCGAAGGAGGCCCGGATGGACACTCAACCGATCACAACGTCCCGAGGCACGTCATCTAGCTGCCAGATCCACGAGCCGGGCGCCGACGAGCTCCACCAGCTCCAGCGTGCCCAGCTCGACGATCTGGCCGCGGCCGCCCGCGTTCAGGCAGATGCGCTCGAGCTCGCCGCCGCTCGCGTCCAGGTAGACCGGCAGCCGCTTTCGCGACCCGAGCGGGCTCATGCCGCCGACCTGGTAGCCGGTTGCGCGCTCCGCCTCGCGCGGGTCGGCCATCTCGGCGTGCTTCACCCCCGCGGCGGCGGCCAGCTTCTTAAGCGAGAGCTCGGACGTCGCCGGGACGAGCGCGAACACAAGGTCGTCGCCGGCCCGCGCCACCAGGCTCTTGAACATCCGCGCCCGTTCGACTCCGAGGTCGTCGGCGGCCTGCTCGGCTCCGCCGCCGCGGCGGTAGGCGTAGCGCATGAGCGTGTGCTCGACGCCGGCCCTGCGCAGCTCGGTGGTTCCTCTCGTCTCCGCCATGGGTAATAATCCGGCCGGTGCGAGAGTACACGCCCGAGCAGGAGTCCTTCCGCGAGGACGCGGTCGCGGTCATCAACGCCGGGGCGATCGTGATCGCCGT
>NZ_DATBKY010000072.1:0-19338 GCF_036555685.1 Actinophytocola sp.
GGCGGGGGTGCCCCACAGGCCGGGTCAGACCTCGGGCCCCTGGGCGCGGAGGTCGTCGACCTTCGACATCGCTTCGCGCAGCGAGCTCAGCCACTCCTCGGCGTGCTCGCCGACCAGGCGGACCGCCCAGGCGAGGGCCTCCGAACGCGAGCGAGCCACGCCGGCGTCCACCAGGGTGTCGAGGATCAGGCGCTCCTCCTGGCGCAGGCGGGTCATCACCGGCACCGAGAGGGTCGTGAACAGCTCCTCCGTGTTGCCGATCTTCGCGCCCCAGGCGACCTTGCGGCCGTAGCGGTGCTCGGCCTGCCTCGCGATCTCGATGCGCTCGTCCCGGGTCTCCTCGCGGAACCGGCTGATCCGGCCCGACTCGGCCGCGGCGCGTTCCGCGTCGTCGGCGAACTCGCCTTCCAAAGCGGGCAGCTGGCCGACGACCGTGATCTCCTCGCGGTCGACCACGACCATCGGCGCCTCGGTGAACCAGCCTTCCGGCAGCCGCCCGGCGAACCACGCGGCCGCGTCGTCCGCGGACGGCAGGTCGGCCTGCTGCCAGCCCCCGCGCCCGCGGCCGCGGCCAGGACCGCCCCAGCCACGACCCGGACCCCAGCGATGTCCTCGTGGACCCATGAATCCCACCCCGCACTCTCCGAACATGACAGCCTCCCGTTCGGCTGACTTACATGATTACAAGGTTACGCGCGTAACGCGATTACGCCATCACGTTCGCTCGGGGCGGACGAGAATGCAAGGTGGGTGGGGGTGAACTCGCAGCTCAGCCGCAGTTTCATGATCAATGGTGGCCTCCGGCCCCCCGTTCACCAGCCTACGGATGACCGCTGACAAGGCCGGTGCGAGTGGTTGAGACGCCTCTCAGTGGCGGCACGACGAGCCAGCGCAGCGGCGCCCGTGGGGTATGACAAGTCCCAGGCCGCGGGCGTGACCGGTCGGCGCAGCGGGATGACGATTCGGCTCGGCGGGCACGCCGGTGAGCTCCCGGCGTCGGGATGGGTCAGCTCAACGCCGTTACCAGCTCGCCTACCTCCGTCACCGGGCGGTCGCACACGTAGCCGTGGCATACGTAGGCCGCCGGAAGGCCGTCGACCAGAGGGCGGTCCGCCAGGAGTGGGACCTCGTCGGGGGCGCCGGCCAAGACGACCGCGCCGCCGGGGGCGTGGCGTACTGCCGCGTCCACCAGGGCTTCGCGGCGGGAGTCGGCTGGGTTGCCGACTATCGCCACCTGGATCGGGCCCTGGACCAGTGCCTCGGCGACCGACAACCAGTGGCCGGCGAACCGCGGCGCCCGCGACGCCAGCATCCCGGCCCGGGCGACGGCTTCCTCGGCGGCGGCCCGGTAGCGCGCGGAGCGGTCCGGGCCCACCAGCGCGGACGCGGTCAGCAGCGCGCTCGCCGTGGCTGACGCGCCCGACGGGCTCGCGTTGTCACTCGGGTCGGACGGGCGCCACACCAGGGCATCCGCGTCGTCGGCCGTGTCGTGGAAGGCGCCGGGCGACGACTCGTCCGCGAAGTGCGCCAGCGCCGTGTCCAGCAGGCCGACCGCCGCGTCCAGCCAGCGGGCCGAACCCGTCGCCTGGTGCAGGGCCAGCAGGCCCTCGGCAAGGCAGCCGTAGTCCTCCAGCACCCCGGCGGCCGGACCGGCCACGCCGTCGCGGGACGCCCGGCGCAGGCGGCCGGAGACCAGGTGCTTGTCGGACACCAGGGTGGCGGCCGCCGTGGCCGCGTCGATCCAGTCGCCCACGCCGAACGCGGCACCCGCGTACGCCAGCGCGCCGATCGCCAGCCCGTTCCACGCCGTGACCACCTTGTCGTCGCGCCCCGGCTGCGGGCGGGCGTCGCGGGCGAGCAGCAGGCGCTCGCGGGCCCGGGTCCACCGCGCCGGCACCTCCGGCTGGCGCATCATGCGCAGCGTCGACGTGCCGTGTTCGAACGTGCCGGACTCCGTGACGCCCAGCAGCCCCGCGACCCACGCGCCGTCGTCCGCGCCGAGCACCTCGGCCAGCTGCGCGGGCGTCCACGCGTACGTCAGGCCCTCGACGCCCTCGGTGTCCGCGTCGAGCGACGCGGCGAAGCCGCCCTCGGGCGTCCGCAGCCGGCGCAGCATGAACTCCGCGGTCTGCGAGGCCACCTCCCGGTGCCGCGCCGAACCCGTGCGCAGCGCCAGGTGCGTGTAGAACCGCAGCAGCAACGCGTTGTCGTACAACATCTTCTCGAAGTGCGGCACCACCCAGCCGGCGTCCACGCTGTACCGCGCGAAGCCGCCGTCCAGCTGGTCGTAGATGCCGCCGTTCGCCATCGCGTCGGCAGTTCCCTCCACAATGGACAACGCTTCGACCGAGCCGGTGCGCTCGTGGTGGCGCAGCAGGAACTCCAGCACCATCGACGGCGGGAACTTCGGCGCCGTGCCGAACCCGCCGTGGCGCCGGTCGTACTCCGGCAGCATCGACAGCGCCGCCCCGTCCAGCGCATCGGCATCCACAGTGGACATCGGGAGCGCGGCGGTCTGCTTCGCCAGCTCGGCCACGATGCGCGTACCGGCCTCGCGTACCTCGCCGTCCCGGTTCGACCACGCCTCGCCGACGGCCGTGAGCAGCTGGCGGAACGACGGCATGCCGGACCGCGGCGCGGGCGGGTAGTACGTGCCGCAATGGAACGGCGCGCCGTCCGGGGTGAGGAAGCACGTCATCGGCCACCCGCCCTGGCCGGTCATCGCCTGCGTCGCGGTCATGTACACCGCGTCGACGTCGGGCCGCTCCTCGCGGTCCACCTTGATGTTCACGAACGCCTCGTTCATGAGCTTGGCGGTCTCGTCGTCCTCGAACGACTCGTGCGCCATCACGTGGCACCAGTGGCACGCCGCATAGCCGACCGACAGCAGGATCGGCACGTCACGGCGCCGCGCCTCGGCGAACGCCTCCTCGGACCACGGCCACCACTCGACCGGGTTCTCCGCGTGCTGCAGCAGGTACGGGCTCGTTGCGTCGGCCAGCCGGTTCGCCATGTGCCCAGCCTCTCAAACGCGGGCCCGGCGCGTCAGTTCTTCGCGGTTCCGCCGTCGGAATCGGCCGGATCCTCGCCGTTCGTCGGCGGGGCGGTCTCCTTGTCCTCGGGCTCGTCGTCGTCGAAGCTCGCGGGCACCCGCTTCAGGTGCTTGGTCATCGAGCGGACCAGCAGGACCACCGCGACGAGCAGGAGCAGCACCACGAACAGACCCGTCGGGGAGGACTTGCCGGTGTCCTCGGTCGGCGCCGGATCCTTGTCCGTCGGCTGGGCGACCAGGGCGACCGTGCCGGTCACCTGGTCGTAGCCCGCAAACGTCATGCACTTACCTTCTCGCTGATCCCGGAGAACAGGTCGTCCTCGGGCAGTGTCGTGTCCACAAGGGACCGCACCAGCTCGTACTCCTCGTACGGCCACACGTCCCGCTGCACCTCGAGCGGCACGGCGAACCACCGGCTGTCGGGGTCGATCTGCGTGGCGTGGGCAAGCAGCGCGGCGTCCCTCGTCTCGAAGTATTCCCCACACTCGATCCGCGTCGTCACCCGGTCGGCCACGTCGCCGCGCTTCTCGTCCCAGTTCTTCAGCCACTCGGCGTACGGCGACTCCAGGCCGCGGGCCAGCAGCGCCTCGTGCACGGCCACCAGGCGCCTGCGGGAGAACCCGTGCGAGTAGTACAGCTTCAACGGCGTCCACGGGTCGCCGGCCTCGGGGTGCAGATCCGGGTCCCCCGCCGCGTCGAACGCCGCGACCGACACCTCGTGGCAGCGGATGTGGTCGGGGTGCGGGTAGCCGCCGTTCTCGTCGTAGGTGATCACCACGTGCGGCTTGAACTCGCGCATCAGCTTGACCAGCGGCGGCACCGACTCGGACAGCGGTACGACCGCGAAGCAGCCCTCGGGCAGCGGTGGCTTCGGGTCGCCCTCCGGCAGCCCGGAGTCGACGAAGCCCAGCCATCTGTGCTGCACGCCGAGGATCTCGGCCGCTCTGGCCATCTCCTTGCGGCGGTACTCGTTCATGTTCTCGAGCACGTCGGGGCGCTCCATCGCGGGGTTGAGGATGCTGCCCCGCTCGCCGCCCGTGCAGGTCGCCACCATGACTTCGTGCCCCTCGGCCACGTACTTGACCATGGTGGCCGCACCCTTGCTCGACTCGTCGTCCGGGTGCGCGTGCACCGCCATCAGTCGCAGCTTCTCCGCCATGATCCGTCGTCCTCCCTGTGGCACTTCACCCCGGGCCGGCACCCCCGTGCGCCTGCCGGATACTCAACCTGGTTGTTCGAACCAAACCGGCCGGGTGCATTGTTCCCGGCGGGTCCGACAAATCCACGTGGAGGGCCAGGATGACAGCACCGGATAGAACGGTGCTGGACGATCGGTACGGCACGCGACCTCGCAAGACGTCGCGGCGGACGTACTGGATCCTCGGTGCCTGCGCTCTGTTGCTGGGTGGCGTCGTCGCGTGGTTCGGCTACCAGAACCTCGGCACCGCCCCCATCCAGACCCAGCAGGTCGGCTTCGAGAACCGTGCCGACGACACCATGCGGTTCACCTTCGAGATCACCAGGGACGCCCCGGAGCGGCCCGCGGTCTGCATCGTGCGCACCCGGATCCGTAACGGAGAGGAAGGGGGCCGCCGGGAGGTTCTGGTCCCGCCCGGCCCGGTCACCATGCGCGTCACCACGTCGATCCGGAGCAGTGACGAACCGGTCACGGCGGACGTGTTCGGCTGCTCATATCAGGTTCCGCCATACCTGTCCACGAGCCTGCCGCCATCAGGGTGAACTGCGCACTTCCCGCTGGTAAATCGGATTAATCGGACATTGCCTCTGTGGCTACCGTGATATCCTGTCTTACCTGCACGGCCCCTGGCGGGGCCGTGTTTTTCCGTTCCGGGTGTTCGCCGCCGCCCGGGAACTACCGGCCCGAATCCGCGGGACCCGGAAGTATTAGCGAGGAGTTGGTGACCGTGAGCGACACCCAGGTGACCTGGCTGACCCAGGAGGCCTACAGCCGGCTCAAGCAAGAGCTTGACGAGCTGATCGAGAATCGCCCGGTTATCGCCGCGAAGATCAACGCCAGCCGCGAGGAGGGGGACCTCAAGGAGAACGGGGGTTACCACGCGGCGCGTGAGGAGCAGGGCCAGGCCGAGGCGCGGATCCGGCACCTGCAGGAGCTGTTGCGCAACGCGAAGGTCGGCGAGGCGCCGGCCAACGACGGGCTCGCGGAGCCCGGCAAGGTGCTCACCATCCGCTACGAGGGCGACGACGAGACGGAGAAGTTCCTGCTTGCCACGCGCGAGGAAGGCGCGGAGGGCGGCCTGGAGGTCTACTCGCCGGAGTCACCGCTGGGCAAGGCGCTGCTGGGCGCCAAGGAGGGCGAGACCCGGTCCTACGAGCTGCCGAACGGCAGCACCCAGGAGGTCACGCTGGTCAAGGCGGTGCCCTACGCCGGCTGAGCGGGTCGGATGCGCATTTCGAGCGGTCGCGGACGAGGTCCGGAGCCAACGGCTCCGGACCGTTCGTCTGTATGGGCCGGACACGGGAAGACGACGCACGTCCACGCCTAGGACCCGGCAACTCGCTCCAGCAGGGGTCGAACCCGCGGCGGGATAGGCGTGGACAGCGCGATCGACGTGGACGTCCGCCGCACCCACCGCACGTCGACGACCTCGTCGATCACGCGCTGCAGGTCGGCGTTGGACCGGGCCACCATCCGAACCAGCAGGTCCCCTTCGCCGGTCGTCGCGTGCACCTCGCACACCTCGTCGATGGCCGCCAGCCGGGAGGCGACCTCCGACCGCTTCCCCTGCGCGATCTCCAGCACGGCGAAGGCGGTCAACCCGTAGCCGACCGCCGCCAGGTCGACGTCCGGCGGGAAGCCCCGCAACACCCCGCGCCGCTCCAGCCGGTCCATCCGCGCCTGCACCGTCCCACGCGCCACGCCCAGCCGCCGCGAGCACTCCAGCACGCCCAGCCGGGGCTCGTCGGACAGCAGGAGCAGCAGGCGTGAGTCCAACGCGTCGAGTGTGTCAACCTGATCGCTCATCTACACAGAATGCCTCATTCCGTCCACTCTCAGGCTGCGGACATTGCACAGGTTGTCCACCAAGAAGAGCGCCGGTTGCGCAGACTGCTCGACGGGGCAGATCCTGCGGTCAGCGCGACGTCCAGCAGGGAGGACACGATGACCGGCATCCTCAACCAGCAGCGACAGTACGACGACGTCAGCTTCGACCAGCTGCGGCAGCTCGTCGGGCTCGTGGACTACGACGAGTCCAAGGACCCCTTCCCCGTCCGCGCGATGGACGCCGTCGTGTTCGTCGTCGGGAACGCCACACAGACCGCGTGGTTCTACCAGGTCGCGTTCGGCATGCGGCTCGTCGCCTACTCGGGCCCCGAGACCGGCAACCGCGACCACAAGTCGTTCGTGCTGAAGTCCGGCTCGGCCCGCTTCGTGATCAACGGCGGTGTGCACCCGGACAGCGAGCACCACGACCACCACCGCAAGCACGGCGACGGCGTGGTCGACCTCGCGCTCGAGGTCGCCGACGTGGACAAGTGCGTCGAGCACGCGCGGGCCCAGGGCGCCACGGTGCTCGAGGAGCCGCACGACGTCTCCGACGAGCACGGCACCATCCGGCGCGCGGCGATCGCGGCGTACGGCGAGACCCGCCACTCGCTCGTCGACCGCTCCCGCTACGACGGCCCGTACCTACCGGGCTACGTGGCCAAGGAGTCCACGGTCCCCGCCCGCAAGCGGCTGTTCCAGGCGGTCGACCACTGCGTCGGCAACGTCGAGCTCGGCAGGATGGACTACTGGGTCGAGTTCTACAACCGGGTCATGGGCTTCGTGAACATGGCGGAGTTCGTCGGCGACGACATCGCCACGGACTACTCGGCGCTGATGAGCAAGGTCGTCTCCAACGGCAACCACCGGGTCAAGTTCCCGCTCAACGAGCCGGCGATCGCGAGGAAGAAGTCCCAGATCGACGAGTACCTCGAGTACTACGACGGCGCGGGCTGCCAGCACATCGCGCTCGCCACGAACGACATCATCGCCACGATCACCGCGATGCGCGAGGCCGGCGTGGAGTTCCTGGACACTCCGGACTCGTACTACGACGACCCCGAATTGCGTGCGCGGATCGGCAAAGTGCGCGTGCCGATCGAGACGCTCAAGAAGCACCGGATCCTGGTCGACCGCGACGAGGACGGCTACCTGCTGCAGATCTTCACCAAGCCGATCGGCGACCGGCCGACGGTGTTCTACGAGCTGATCGAGCGGCACGGCTCGCTCGGCTTCGGCAAGGGCAACTTCAAGGCGCTGTTCGAGGCGATCGAGCGCGAGCAGGAGCGCCGCGGCAACCTCTGACGCCCGGCGCGCCGGTGATCATGGCTCCCCTCCACGCATCACCGGCGCGCCACTTCGCCCCCAGTGCGCCAAAGGATGGCGGTGGCCGCTAACAACCGGCTAACAACCCGGGCTCACGCCTCGAGGAACGCCGGGACCAGCGCCAGCAGCAGCGGAACCTGCGCCACGGAGGCGCTGTGCGACGTGCCGGGCAGGATCGCGAGCCGCGAGCGCGGCAAGCCGGCGAGGTCGCCGTTGACGCCGCCGCCGGTCAGCCGGAACAGCTCGACCGCGTGCTCGGGACGGAAGATGTCCGAGTCGCCCATGATCGTCAGCACGGGCGAGGCCATGGCGCGTACCGCGTCCGGGTCGGCCGGCTTCGTGTGGCCGACCATGTCCTTGACCTTGCCGACGAGCGTGTCGAAGTCCTCCGGTCGCGGTGCGGCCGCGAGGTACTCGTCGTGGTACGGGCTGCCGTGCAGCATCTCCGGCCGGATCGTGTCCATCATCTCGAAGTAGCCCGGGTGGTAGCCGTCGTCGTTGATCGCGACGGACTGCAGGACGAGCTTGCGCACCTTCCGCGGGTGCTCGAGGCCGATCGTGAGGGCGACCGCGGCGCCCATGCTGTAGCCCCAGACGTCGGCGCGGTCGACGCCGATCGCATCGAGGAGTGCGACGGTGTCCGCGGCCATCTGCTCGATCCGCAGCGGCCGGTCGATGTCGCCGGTGTGCCCGTGACCCTGCTGCTCCACGGAGATCACCCGCCGGCCCCGCGCGAGCCCGTCGATCAGCGCGCCCCACGAGGTGCCGGTCGCGGAGAAGGCGCCGTGCACCAACACGAGCGGCGGATCGCCGGCAACTATGTCGTCGCCGTGCACCTCGTAGTACATCCTCAGTCCGTTGACGTCGGCGTAGCGGCCGGGGCCTGCGGGCTGGCTCATCTCTGCTCTCCCTGAAGTTGTGGGTCGACGCATACGCGTCGAGCAGGGCGGGGCCGGATCGACAAGCGACACACGTAACTTTTCGCGGCCGGGTATTCTCGGTTGCACACAGCACGCGGATATGGGGAACAGGCATGGCGGTCGGGTCACGGGTGGCGGGAGTGCTCCCGCTCGCGGGGGCATCGTTGGCGGCGGCGGTCCTCGCGGGTGTCGCGGTTTTCAGCGTCCACCAGGCAGGCTGCGCCGACCCGGGCCGCTACGTGCAGCGTGCCGACGGGCAGATGGAGCTCGTCGACAGCTGTGTCGATCCCGCCCAGCTCCCGCCGGCGCACCAGCAGACGCGCAAGCAGCCGGAGCCGGCCGAGCCCGCGCTGAACGAGCTGACCGACAGCGACTCGCTGCCGTAACCGCAGACGCGAAACGGCCCCTCCGGCGAACCGGAGGGGCCGTTTTGGTCGAAGCCTCAGCCCAGCGCCTGCAGCAGGTCCTGCACGAGGTCGGCGCCGTCCTCGATGCCGACGGACAGCCTCAGCACGTCGCCGGGGATCTGCAGCGGGGAGCCCGTCGCGCTGGCGTGGGTCATCTTGTGCGGGTGCTCGATCAGCGACTCGACGCCGCCGAGCGACTCACCCAGGAGGAAGAGCTTCGTGCGGGACGCGACCGCCAGGGCCGCCTCCTCGCCGCCCGCCACGGCGAACGACACCATGCCGCCGAACCGGCGCATCTGCTTGGCCGCGAGCTCGTGGCCGGGGTGCTCGGGCAGGCCGGGGTAGTAGACCTTGGTGACCCGCGGGTGGCCGGTCAGCGCCTCGACGATGCGCTCGGCGTTGTCGCTGTGCCGCTCCATGCGCAGCGCGAGCGTCTTCGCGCCGCGCAGCGTCAGGTACGCGTCGAACGGGCCCGGCACGTTGCCGACGGCGTTGCGCAGGAACGCGAACTCCTCGTACAGCGCGTCGTCGGAGGTGATCAGCGCGCCGCCGACGACGTCGGAGTGGCCGCCGAGGTACTTGGTCGTGGAGTGCAGCACCACGTCGGCGCCGAGGCCGAGCGGGGACTGCAGGTACGGCGTCGCGAACGTGTTGTCGACGACCAGCTTCGCGCCCGCCTCGGCCGCGACGTCCGCCAGCGCGGCGATGTCGGCGATGCCGAGCAGCGGGTTGGTCGGCGTCTCGCACCAGATGACCTTGGTGTTCGGCCGGATCGCCGCACGCGCCACGGCCACGTCGGCCAGGTCGACCGTCGTGTACTCGAGGCCCCACATCGAGAGCACCTTGTCGAGCAGGCGGAACGTTCCGCCGTACACGTCGCCGCCGAGGATCACGTGGTCGCCGGGGCGGGTGATCGACCGGAGCGCGACGTCGGACGCCGCCATGCCGGAGGAGAACGTCAGCCCGTGCCGGCCGCCCTCAAGCGAGGCGAGCGACTCCTCGAGCGCGGTGCGAGTCGGATTGGCGGTGCGGGAGTACTCGTAGCCGCCTTCGCGCAGTCTGCCGACGCCGTCCTGCACGAACGTCGAGGTCGCGTAGATCGGCACGATCACCGAGCCGGTTCGCGGATCGGGCCGCTGACCTGCATGGATGGCCCGGGTCTCAAAGCCCCACCGGCTCGTGTCGTCTCCCATGCTCACAGGTTATTACCTCTCACTGACGTGCCCAGCATGTGGGAAGCGGATCCTGCTCCGTCACCAACAGGAACGTCGGGAACCCGGCTTTTAGTTCACTCGGACCGGTGATGAAGAAGACGCCGGCGGGCACCTGCCCACCGGCGTCTTCTCAATGTCTGGTCACCACTGCTGCGGCGGCCCCTGCTGCGGCGGCCCCTGCTGCGGCGGCGGACCACCGAAGCCCTGCCCCGGCGGCGGCTGCTGGCCGAACCCGCCCGGGGGCGGCCCGCCGAAGCCTTGCTGTGGCGGGCCGCCGAAACCCTGCTGCGGCGGCGGACCACCGTACGGACCGGGACCGCCCGGGCCGCCCGGGCCGGCGAACACGGACTCGCCACCGAGGTACTTGCGGGTCTGCGGGAAGAAGCCGAGCGCACCCGCGCCCGCGACCAGGATGCCGGCGATCAGCGCGAAGATCTTGACGTTGCTGAACGGGGCGTCTCCGGTGTCCACGTCGAACTGACCCATGGCGATCATGTACAGGATCGCGCCCACGATCAGCACGCCGCCGGCCACAACGGTCACCATCGCCGCCATCTTGTGCTTGAGGAAGATCAGCACACCGCCGGCGACCGCGGCGAGGCCGCCGAGCGTCACGATGATCGTGGAGATGTAGAGGAAGCCCGGGGACGCGACGCCGTCCTTGGCCGCGTCCGGCAGGCCCGAGAGCTGGTCGGAGTAGTCGCCGATGTCGCCGGAGAAGATGTCGTCCGCCAGGGCCCAGATCGCGCACACGATGCCGAGCACGGCGACGAGGCCGGCGATGGCCCAGGAGATCATCTGCAGGTTCTGGCCCTGCCCGCCGAAGCCCGGGCCGGCGCCGAGCCCCCGCTGCTGCGCGAACCCGCCGCCGACGGGCGGGCCGTAGCCGGGTGGCGGTGGCGGTTGCTGGCCGAAACCGGGCGGCGGCTGCTGACCGAAGCCGGGTTGCTGGCCGAAGCCGCCCGGCGGGGGCTGTTGCTGGCCGAACCCGCCGGGACCACCGGGAGGCGGCCCGTACCCCGGCGGGGGCTGCTGCTGGCCGAAGCCGGGTGGCGGGGTGTGCTGACCGAACCCACCGGAGTGCTGCGGGTCGGCCCCGGGCGGGGCGTAGGGCGGCTGCTGGGGCGGCATCGAACCGGGCGGCACCATCTGCGTCGCACCGGCGTCGGACTGCTGCTGTTGCTGGCCGTACTGGGCGGGCTGGACGACCTGGGTCGCCTCGCCGCCGGGCTGCTGGCCCGGCTGGATGGCCTGGGTACGCTCGACACCGTCGGCGCCGACCTGGCTCTGCGACGGCCCGCCGGGCATCGCCTGCGTGGCGCCGGGAGTCGACAGCGCCGGGTTGTCCTGGTCGTGCTGTGGCGGCTGGCCGGGGCGCTGCTCCTGGCTCTGCTCACCTTCCCCCTGCTGCGGTGGCTGGCCGCCCTGCCACGGTTGGTTCGGCGGCTGAGGAGAGCTCATCGGGTTCCAACCCCTTCGGAATGTCCTAGATAAGCGTTCGGGCCAACGCTAGTGCATCGTGCGTCCGTTTGCCGGTGGCGGCGTAAGGACGGACGCACGTCACCGGCCCGCCAGAAAGCCGAGCACGTCCTGCCGCGTGACCACGCCCGCAGGCTTGCCGTCGAGCAGGACGAGCGCACCGTCGGCCGCCGACAGCGCGGTCATCGCGACGCTCACCTGCTCACCTGCGCCGATCGTGGGCAGCGGCGGCGACATGTGGTTCTCCAGCCGGTCCGCGAGCGCGGCCTTGCCGGTGAACAGCGCATCCAGCAGGTCCCGCTCGTTGACCGCGCCGACGACCTCGGCGGCCATCACGGGCGGTTCCGCGTTCACGACCGGCATCTGGCTCACGTCGAACTCGCGCAGGTAGGCCACGGCGTCGGCGACGGTCTCGTTCGGGTGCGCGTGCACGAGCGCCGGCATCGCGCCGCCGGTCCCCTTGCGCCGCAGCACGTCGCCGACCGTCGCGCCGGAGTGCTCTGGCGGCAGGAAGCCGTAGGAGGCCATCCAGTCGTCGTTGAACACCTTCGACAGGTAGCCGCGGCCGCCGTCGGGCAGCAGCACGACCACGACGTCGTCCGGGCCGAGCCGCTTCGCGAGCCGGATCGCCGCGGCCGCCGCCATCCCGCACGAGCCGCCGACGAGCAGCCCCTCCTCGCGTGCGAGGCGCCGGGTGACCTCGAAGGACTCCTTGTCGGACACCGGGATGATCTCGTCGGCGACCGTGCGGTCGTAGGTCTTCGGCCAGAAGTCCTCGCCGACGCCCTCGACCAGGTACGGCCGGCCGCTGCCGCCGGAGTACACCGAGCCCTCCGGGTCCGCGCCGACGATCTTGACCCGGCCGTCGGAGACCTCCTTGAGGTAGCGGCCGGTGCCGGAGATCGTGCCGCCGGTGCCGACGCCGGCGACGAAGTGGGTGATCCGTCCGTCGGTCTGGCGCCAGAGCTCGGGCCCGGTGGTGTGGTAGTGGCTCTCCGGGTTCTCCGGGTTGGAGTACTGGTCGGGCTTCCAGGCGTTGTCGATCTCGTCGACGAGCCGGTCGGACACGTTGTAGTAGGAGTCCGGGTGCTCGGGCGCGACCGCGGTCGGGCAGACCACGACCTCCGCGCCGTAGGCCTTCAGCGCGTTCCGCTTGTCCTCGCTGACCTTGTCGGGGCAGACGAACACGCACCGGTAGCCCTTGCGCTGGGCGACCATCGCGAGGCCGACACCCGTGTTGCCGGACGTGGGCTCGACGATCGTGCCGCCCGGCTTGAGCTCGCCGGACTTCTCCGCCGCCTCGATCATCCGCAGGGCGATGCGGTCCTTGACGCTGCCGCCGGGGTTGAAGTACTCGACCTTGGCGAGCACCGTGGCCGGCAGGCCATCGGCCAGCGCGTTCAGCTTGACCAACGGCGTGTTGCCGACCAGATCCATCACGTGCTCGACGTACTCCACCTGTACTCCCTATCTCAGACGCGCCCCCAGCAACCTCGCGCGAGCCTAGCGGCCCGCCCGTTTACCACGCCGACCTGCGGTTCGCCTAACACTCTCGAGCCGGCTTCGAGCTCGATACTAGTGACGCGGCACACACTCGGAATCGGTGCTCGGGACACGTCAGGGCGCCTGCGGCGATGTAACTGAGAACCGGTAGCGGTGTCGATTCGTCTCATCTATCAGGAGGTGCGGGCGATGGCGGGGATGCGAGTGGTGCGGGCGCTGATGCTGGGTGCCGGGTCGGTGGGTGGACTGTCGGGGGCGGCGTACGGGCTGCTCAACGGCCAGTCGCGGCGTGCGCGCATGATCATCGGCAAGTCGACCGGCCTGCCCCGCAACGCCGACGGCGTGTACCTGCCCGACGGCTCCGGCCCGGTCCCCGCCGAGCCCCACGACGCGCTCGGCTTCGCCGTCCTCGGCGACTCCCTCGCCGCCGGCCTCGGCGCGGACACCGAGGACCAGCTGCCCGGCGTACACCTCGCGCGCGGCCTCGCCGAGGAGGCCGGCCGCCCGGTCCGGCTGACCACGCACGCGATCGTCGGCTCGCGCACGTCGGACCTGGACGAGCAGGTCGACGTCGCGCTGATCGACCCACCGGACCTCGCCCTGATCATCATCGGCGGCAACGACGTGACCACGCGGATGCGCGTCGGCACGTCGGCCGCACTGCTCGGCAAGCAGGTCCGCCGGCTGATGCGCGCGGGCACCACGGTCGTCGTCGGCACCTGCCCCGACCTGGACGCCGTCACGCCGATCCCCCAGCCGCTGCGCACGATCGCGTCGCGCTGGTGCCTCGCGCTGGCCCGCGCGCAGCGCCGCGAGCTGGACCGGCTCGGCGCGCACTCGGTGTCGCTCGCCGCGCTCGTTTCCCCGGAGTTCCGGCAGCGGCCGGACGAGCTGTTCAGCGCGGACCGGTTCCACCCCAACGGCGCCGGCTACGAGCTCGCGGCCAGCGTGTTGCTCGCGCCGCTGTGTGATGCTGCCGGCTTGACCCACAGTTGGGGGCTGCTCACCGCGTAGCCTCTCTGTCAGTCGCCGTGTCACCGTGCGTCTGACGAAGGAGTTGCGCCATGCCAGAGGCGGTCATCGTGTCCGCGGCCCGCTCGCCGATCGGCCGGGCGAACAAGGGATCGCTCGTCGACATCAGGCCCGACGATCTCGCCGTGCAGATCGTGCGCGCGGCGCTGGACAAGGTGCCGGAGCTGGACCCGACGCAGCTCGACGACCTGATGCTGGGCTGCGGCCTGCCGGGCGGTGAGCAGGGCTTCAACATGGGCCGCGCGGTGGCCGTCGAGCTTGGCTACGACCACCTGCCGGGCTGCACGGTCACCCGTTACTGCGCGTCGAGCCTGCAGACCTCGCGGATGGCGTTCCACGCGATCAAGGCCGGCGAGGGCTCGGCGTTCGTCAGCGCCGGCGTGGAGACGGTGTCGCGGTACGCCAAGGGAAGCTCGGACAGCTGGCCGGACACGCACAACCCGTTGTTCGCCGAGGCCGAGGCCCGCACCGCCGCGGCCGCCACCGAGGGTGCGACCGAGTGGCACGACCCGCGCCAGGACGGCTCGGTGCCGGACGTGTACCTGGCCATGGGCCAGACCGCCGAGAACCTCGCGCTCGCGAAGGGCGTGACGCGCGAGGACATGGACCACTTCGGCGTGCGCTCGCAGAACCTCGCCGAAGAGGCGATCAAGGCCGGCTTCTGGGCGCGGGAGATCACGCCGGTGACGCTGCCGGACGGCCGCGTGGTGGACACCGACGACGGGCCACGCCCGGGCGTGACCTACGAGAAGACGTCCACTTTGGACCCCGTGTTCCGGCCCAACGGCCGCGTGACGGCCGGCAACTGCTGCCCGCTCAACGACGGCGCGGCCGCGCTGGTGATCATGTCGGACACGAAGGCCGCCGAGCTCGGCATCACGCCGCTCGCGCGCATCGTGTCGACCGGCGTCTCCGCGCTGTCGCCGGAGATCATGGGCCTGGGCCCGGTCGAGGCGTCGCGCCGCGCGCTGGCCCTGGCCGGGATGACGATGTCGGACATCGACCTGGTCGAGATCAACGAGGCCTTCGCCGCGCAGGTGATCCCGTCCTACCGCGACCTGGAGATCCCGCTGGAGAAGCTGAACGTCAACGGCGGCGCGATCGCGGTCGGCCACCCGTTCGGCATGACCGGCGCCCGGATCGCCACGACGCTCGTCAACTCCCTGCAGTGGCACGACAAGCAGTTCGGCCTCGAGACCATGTGCGTGGGTGGTGGCCAGGGCATGGCCATGATCCTGGAACGCCTCAGCTGATTGCCGTCACGGTTCCCTGAGGTTGCGTTGGTCGGTCCGCGACCTGCTGCGGGCGACCGCGCAGGAGCCGCGCCCGGGTCTAGTACAGCGCCCGGCGGTCCTCGGGGAAGCCCGTCCAGCGCAGCTCCGGCGGCAGGTGGGACTGGTCGTTGAAGGTGATCACCGACGACGGGCCCATCTCGCGGTACTGGATGATCGTCAGCGCGGCATTCGCCGCGTTGACGCCCAGCCACCGCCACTGCGGCGCGTCCAGCGCCGCCCGCACGAACCAGCAGACGATCTGGCTGTGCGTGATCAGCAAGGGGCGCCCGCTCTCCGCGGTCGCGAACTCCGCCAGCGCCTTCGCACCCAGTTCCGGGCCGCCGGAGCGCTCGTCCACCGAGAACTGCTCCAGGTACTGGGTCGCGACCGGGGCGAACTCCCACGGCAGCTCTGCGGCCAGCGGCAGGTACGGCGGATAGTCCGCGACCAGCGCCGACTCCCGCACCGGCACCTCGCCGAGCGCCTCGGCGACGATCGCGGCGGTCCGGGCCGCGCGCGGGAGCGGGCTGTGGTGCACGGCCGTCAGGCCCACCCCGGCCAGCCGCTCGCCGAGCAGCCGCGCCTGCTCGGCGCCCCGGTCGGTCAGCTCGCCGCCTTCGCCGGCGTCGCCGTGTCGGGCCAGGTACAGGAACCTCATACGCTCGGGGCCATGCGCGTCGCGGCGGTGATCATGCGGTCGAACGCGTCGCCGTCCTTGGGGTCGTACAGGCCCGCAAGGAGTTTGAGCACGAGCCTCATCAGCGTCGTGCGCGGCAGGCCGTACTTCGTCGCCGTGCGCATCACCAGCGGGTTGCCGATCAGCCGGCTGAAGATGTTGCCCAGCCGGTAGTACGAGCCCAGCGATTCCTTGAGCGCCAGCGGGTAGGCCGCGAGCGCGCGCTCCCGCGACGGCCCCTCCGGCCGCGCAAGCGCCTGCACGACGCACTCGGCGGCGAGCTTCGCCGACTCCATCGCGTACCCGATCCCCTCACCGTTGAACGGGTTGACCATGCCGCCGGCATCGCCGACGAGCAACAGCCCGCGCGCGTAGTGCGGCGTGCGGTTGAAGCCCATTGGCAGCGCCGCGCCGCCGATCTTGCCCGTGGCGTTGTGCTCGCGGAAGCCCCACTCCTCGGGCGTACCGTCCAACCAGGACCGCAGCAGCGCCCGGTAGTCCGTCTTGCCGAAGGCCTTGGACGTGGACAGGATGCCCAGGCCGACGTTGACCGTCCCGTCGCCCATGCCGAAGATCCAGCCGTAGCCGGGCAAGAGCTTCGGCTCCGCCGGGTCCGACCGGTCCCACAGCTCCAGATGCGACTCGAGGTAGCCGTCCTTCGACCGCGGCGAGGCGTAGTACCGCCGCACCGCGACGCCCATCGGCCGGCTCTCGATCTTGTCCAGCCCGACCGAGAGCGCGAGCCGCGCGGACACCCCGTCGCAGGCCAGCACGACCGGCGCGCGGTAGGTCACCGGCGCACGCTCCGGGCCGACCTTCGCGGCCACACCCTCGACGCGTCCGGTCCGCTCGTCGAGCACCGCGCCGGTCACGTTCGTCTGCTCGAGCAGCCGCGCGCCCGCCCGCTGCGCCGTCCGCGCCAGCATCTCGTCGAAGTCCATCCGCGTGCGCACCACGCCGTACGGCGGGAACGTCGCGAGGTCGGGCCAGTCGAGCTCCAGCGTCACACCGCCGCCGACCACCCGCAGCCCCTTGTTCTGCAGCCAGCCGGCCTCCTCGCGGGTGTCGACGCCCAGGTCGATCAGCTGCTTGACGCCGCGCGGCGTCAGGCCGTCGCCGCAGACCTTCTCGCGCGGGAACGTGCTCTTCTCCAGCAGCAACACGTCGAGCCCGGCCCGGGCCAGGTAGGTCGCCGCGGTCGATCCGGCCGGCCCGGCGCCGACCACGATGACCTCGGCGTCCTCCGTTGCCTTGCGTCGGCTCATCCGGCGGCTCCTCAGGAAGACGGCTTGTGAAAACGTTCACGAACTGCCCGCCATTCTACGGCCGCGGACGGTCCGCGCAGGCGTGAGGAAACGGACAGCTCCCGATCCGCGACAGGTAAATATCACCACAAGTGACGCGGTACCCGGGGGCCGACATGACACGACGCGGACCGACCCTGCCCGAACCCGGCGCACCCCGGCCCGCGCCACTGCTCGGTCCCACGGCGACCGCCTCCTTCCTGGTCGCGGGCGCGTGCGTGGTCGGCGTCCTGGAGGCGTGGTCGGCGTGGCACCGGCACTCGGTCGGCACGGACTACGCCGCGGGCGTGCCCGGCGTCTGGGTGGCCGACCTGGCGAGCGCGGACGCGACCGCCCGCATGATCGGCCTGCTGTACGTCATCGCGCTGCTCGCCGCCGGGATCGCGTTGCTGGTGTGGCTGGCCCGGGTCCGGGCGAACGCGCGGCTGCTGGCCGACCGCCGGCCGCTGTCCACCGGCTGGGCATTCGGTGCCTGGTTCGCGACCACGCTCGTCGCGCTCGCGCTGACCTACGTGCTCCGCGGCTGGCCGGCGTTGCCGGAGCTGCGCGGGCTCGCGATCGCGGAGACGTTCTCGGTGGCGCTGCAGTGCGTCGCCGGCGGCCTGGTGATCGTGGTGGTCCGGCGGGTCACTCGCCGGCAGCTGGCGCCGCATCCGGTGGCGCGGGCTTGATCGCGCGGTGCAGGGCGACCACCCCGAAGGTCAGGTTCAGCCACTCGACCTCGTCCCAGCCTGCCTCGGCGATCAGCTGCGCCAGCGCCATCTGGTCGTGCCAGTCGCGCATGGACTCGGCGAGGTAGGCGTAGGCCTCCTTGTTCGACGAGAACGGCTTGGTGACCCGGGGCAGCAGCCGGAGCACGACGTTGTGGTGCAGCCAGCGAATGGGCCGCCAAGCCGGCTGGGACACCTCGCAGATCACGAGCCGCCCGCCGGGTCGCACGACGCGGCACATCTCGCGCAGCGCGGCGACCGTGTCGTTCATGTTGCGCAGCCCGAAGGAGACGGTGACCGCGTCGAACGCCCCGTCCGCGAACGGCAGGTGGAACGCGTCGGCGGCGACCTTCGGCACGTCGCGCTGCTCGCCGCCGTGCAACATGCCGAGGGAGAAGTCGGCGGCCACGCACCAGGCGCCGGAGCGGGCGTACTCGACGGTGGACACCGCGGTGCCGGCGGCCAGGTCGAGAATCCGCTCGCCGGGCGTCGCCTCGAGCACACGGCGGGTCAGCCAGCGCCAGCGCCGGTCGAAGCCCAGCGTCATCACCGAGTTGGTCCGGTCGTAGCCCTTGGCCACCCCGTCGAACATCCGGGCCACGTCGCGGGGGTTCTTGTCCAGGCCGGCACGAGGCATGCCCAGACCCTACGACTGTGTCGAACGGCTCGTTCCGCTGCCTCGCCACTCGCCGTCCCCCTACTCGCGTGCCGGGCGCCGGCGCGCGAGCGCGCGCTCGTCGGTCCAGCCGGCGACCGTTGCCGGAAGTCTTGCGATTTTCCCGTCGAAGCGGATGTCGAACCGGATGTCGAACCGGCGCGCCGCCGTTCGACGCGCTGGTGACGGCCGATCATCGCGTCCGGGACAGTCCGGAGGCGAGGGACAGGAGGAGCAATGCGTTTTCTGATGATGCACCGGCTCGACGAGAGTGCCCCGGAGGCGTGGAACCCGGGCCCGGAGTTCATCGAGCAGATGGGCGCGAAGATCCAGGAGTGGACCGAGAAGGGCGTGCTCATCACGGCCGAGGGCGTGCTCCCGTCGCAGACGGGCTCGCTGGTCCGCAAGCACAAGGGCGCGAAGATCACCGTGACCGACGGCCCGTTCACCGAGGCCAAGGAGGTCATCGGCGGCTTCGCCCTGATCAACGCCGCGGACCGCGCGGAGGCCGTTCAGCTGGCGTCGGAGTACGCGGCGATGTTCGGCGAGGTCGAGGTGGAGGTCCGCCAGGTGGCCGAGTTCGACGACCTTCCGCCGGAAGCGCAGCCGGGTGCCTGAGCCGTCGTAGTCCACCGTCACCGCTTCGGAGCGGGGCAGGGCCTGGCAGGTGAGGACGAAGCCCGCCGCCAGCTCGTGCGGTTCCAGCGCGTAGTTGCGGCGCATCTCGACCTTGCCCGACGTCACCTTCGCCCGGCAGGTCC